>JAAYTZ010000028.1 GCA_012517965.1 Propionibacterium sp.
CACCCAAGGATCGTGGAAATCCCGCTCAACCGGAGCGCCAACCCGGGAAACTGTCACACCCACCCGGCAGAATCAGACCTGCACGACGGTTTCAGCCCGCCCCAACAACCACGTGGACCAAGCGCGAAACATCGAGGCTCATCCGCCGGATCGTCGCGTACCGGGTCGCCCAGCAACGCGACAAGCCCGCGCGCAGGCCGCGATGAACACGCGCCGTAGCGCGTCGAATCCCCGGACATCTGCCGGCCTGTTGGTGAGGTCACGCCCTGCCGGGCCGTCAGGGGCCGAGGCGTGCGAGGGGACGACGGCGATGCCGTCGGGGCAGCGGTGGCTCCCGGCCGCTCCCGAAGGCCCAACGGGGTAACCTGACCTGGACCGACGGCCGAAGTGGAGGCCCGATGCGCCTCCTACGCCCGGCGCAAGGGGTGGCCGGTCGATCTCGTCCTCGGTAACGGCGAGCAACTCCCGTTCGCCGAGACTCCTTCGACCTCGTGTTCCACATCGGCGGGATCAACTTCTTCGACGACAAGGCTGCCGCGCTGGAGGACCTGCGCTGCGGATGATGGGTCATCCCATTCATCGTGACAGGCTGGGCTCATGGCCACTCTGGAGGAGATCTTCCCCCCATTCGGGCTGGCGATCAGGTGTGGACCCGTCGAGTTACGGGTGCTGCGGGACGAGGACATTCCCGGGCTCGTCGACGTGGTTGCGTTGGGGGTGGTCGACCCGCAGCTCCCAACGCCATTCCCGGAGGCCTGGCACGAACTGCCCTACGATCCCGAGAATCCGGACGCCTTCCCGGCGACCTCGTTGAAGTGGTGGTGGTCGCAACGTGCCGTCTTCGGACGCGACCAGTGGCGCCTGGTCTTGGTGGTCCGCGCTGAGGGTGAGATCGTCGGCGTGCAGGACCTGTCCGCCGAGCGATTCCCGCTCACCCGCTCGATCACTACCGGATCGTGGCTCGGTCTCGCACATCAGCGGAAGGGGACGGGAACCCTGATGAGACAGGCGGTGGTGGGTTTCGCCTTCGACCACCTCGGCGCACTGGAGTGCCACTCGGCCTATATCGACGGCAACGCGGCTTCGGCAGCGGTTAGCCGGAAGACCGGTTACCAGCCGAATGGCAGGCGGCGCATCGCCCAGGCCGGACAGCGCGGCGTGGATGAGATCGCGGTTCGGGTGACCCCGGACACGTATATCCGTCCCGAGCACCCCATCCAGATCAGGGGCCTCGAGCCATTCAAGCGGTTCATGGGCATCGAGGACTGACTCACGACACCAGGGGCAGAACCGATCCCAGCGCGGCAATTGAGGATGTCAAGATGGCCTTGACGGAGTGGTGGTTGTCAAGGCATCCTTGACGTGTGGAGATCCGCGATTCGGCGCGCAAGCACGGGATCACGGACGCCGACATCGACCACGCGTGGCGCAATGCCATCCGGCTCGTCGAGTACGAGTACGCCGGACAGGAGCGCCTCCTCGTGATTGGAGCCGATCGACAAGGCCGGCTGCTGGAATTGGTCGCCGTGCCAGCCGGGGAACCGACCCGGATCATCCATGCAGATCTCCTGCGACCCAAGTTCTACGACTACCTGAGGTGAGGTGAACACGATGACGATCAAGACGCGCAACGACACCACCGGGCTGGACCAGCTCGATCCGACCACGCATCCGGCACGCGACGCAGTGCACTTTCGACGGATCCTCGCCGCCCGCAAGGCGATCGCGGATGCCGAGCAGGAACTGCGCGATGCCGTGAAGGCTGCCCGGGATGCCGGTGACTCCTGGACGGTCATCGGCGCGGCCCTGGACACCACCCGACAGGCCGCCTTCCAACGATTCGGCCGCGACTGAACCCGCCCGGCAGGCGGCATAGATCGGATGTCGGATGGGTCGGTGGCCCTTGGTCCGTCTTGCCTGCCGGCGGTTGAGTGGAAGGCTCAGTGTGCTGTTTACGCCGATGTGGGAGCTTCCGCGTGCTCGAGAAGAGCGGTCAACTCAGCGACGAATTGCTGCGGGTGTTTGAGGATCTCGCCGTGGCCGTACCCGGGGAAGACCCGTTCGGTCAGCCGGGGGAAGGGCCGCCGCAACTCCCGGATCCCGCCGCCGACCAGGCGTGCTTCCTTCTCGCCGTACCAGCACGCGACCCGAACATCGTGCTGCACCGGCACGTGCCGCAGCATCGTGTAGACGCCGAAGCCCTCCACGAACCCGTTACGCAGCGACGTCTCCGACACCCCACCGTAGAGAAGGCTCGCGATGGTCGCCGGGGTCAGCCCGGCCAACTTGAGCAACCAGCCCCCTCGGCCGGCAACCACCGCGCGGCCCAGGCGGGCGGCCGGCCCGGCAAGACGTCGCGTGAACCGGCCGATCGGGAGCCGCACCAGACCATCCAGGACCAGGCTGTCGATCCGCACGAGCCCCGAGCACGCCAGCTCGACCGCGACCGCCCCACCCAGGGATGCGCCGAAGACACCGTGGACCCTCCCTGCTCGCTCTCGCCGGAGGTGGAGCACCACCTGGTGGGCGTCGCTCTCCCTGGACACGAAGTCGTCGGGATCGGTGCGGTCATGGCCGGACAGGCCCACCGCGACCACGTGATACCGGGCCGACAACAAGGGGATGATCTCCCCGAAGCTCTGCTCCCACGTCGTCGCCAGCCCATGGATCAACACCACCGTGGGAAGGCCGGCCTCCCCGAAGCAATGAACCCTCACCCCGCCGCTCCCTTACGGAATGACGCCGTCGGCGACGTCGCCCAACCCCGAGTATCGCCCTCGTGCCCGTTCCCGCGCCCGCGCCGCGACGGCCCGCGTGGCGACACCACCGCCGGTGGAGAACTTGCGACGCGCCGTGCGCGGCAGACCCCGGCCCGACGTGGGGAGCGCCGGTGGCTCACGTCCCGCGTCACCTGCATCGGGTTGAGGCAGCCCAGACCGTTCGAGACGCCAACCAGGGTCGGCACTGCGGCGACGACGCCGGTGTTGGCCACCAACCCCCACCCGCGGGGCCTCCTGTAGACGAGAGGAGACCACCATGACCCCCCAACGAACCTACGAATCCCTCGCCCAAGCCGCCCAACGCACCCACGTCAGCGTCAAGACCCTCCGCCGCCGCATCTCCACCGGCCAACTCCGCGCCTACCGCTACGGCCCCCGCATCCTCCGCCTCCACCCCAACGACGTCGACAAACTCATGCGACCCGTCCCCAACGCCCGCAGCTGAAGACCCCCGTGAAGCCGGACATGCACCCCCAGGCTGAACCCGCCAAGGTCTACCTGACCCTCGACCGGGCCGCGCAGCGAACCGGCCTGAACCCCGCGACTCTCAAGAACCTCATCAGCACCGGCGAGATCACGGCGTACCACGTCGGACGCCGCATCCTCCGCCTCGACGGACGCGACGTCGAACGGATCACGCTCAGCGGCCCCCACTCCCACCAGCCCAGCTGAACACTCGACGCAGACCGAAGGGCCCCGGCCGCCTGGCCGGGGCCCTCTCGCGTCAGGGGGGCGCGGAGGGTCGCGTGTCGAGACTCGCTCTACAATCCCCATCGCATGGAGGCCCGGTGACGGCACGGCTCCTGGGCGGGGCGGCCTGGCTCAGACTCATCCATGCGCCCCACCGCTGGGGTCCGGATCGGAGCCGAGACACCGGGGACAGACATGCGAACCCACGAAACGTGATGGGCCCCAGCCAGGTCGGCTGGGGCCCATCATCGTGCTTTCGTCGAGACCATGTTGCGCAAATGTTGTGCAACGCTCCTGAATGTGGCTCTGACTAGGTGGAGCTAACGGGATTCGAACCCGTGGCCTCTTCCATGCCATGGAAGCGCGCTACCAACTGCGCCATAGCCCCGCGTGTTCCCATCGGAACGCACGGACGATACTAGCCCAACTCCGAGCAGATACGAAATCGAAGCGGCCCCCGCCCATCCGACCCGGCGCCGCGCCGGGATCGTGGGCGACGGCGTCCTGTGGTGGAATGGGGACGCCGCGGCCGCCGATCCCGCCGCCCGGCACCGACCGTCCCACGAGGAGCACCATGCCCACACCGCACATCTCCGCCGAGAACGGCGAGATCGCCCCGCTCGTCCTCATGCCCGGCGACCCCAAGCGCGCCGAACGCATCGCCCGCGACCTCCTGGACGACCTGCGCCTGGTCTCGGATGTGCGCGGTATCGGCGCCTGGACCGGCACCTACGCCGGGACCCCGATGAGCGTCATGGCGTCCGGCATGGGCATCCCGAGCCTCGGCATCTACGCCACCGAGCTCTACCGCTTCTACGGGGTGAAGAAGATCATCCGGGTCGGCACCTGCGGCGCGATGAGCCCCCGCGTGAAGGTCCGCGACGTGATCGTCGCCACGGCCGCCCACACGAACTCCTCGGTCGCCCAACTGCTCGTCCCGGGCGTGTCGCTGTCGCTGGCGCCCTCCTACGACCTGTTGCACGCGGCCGGCCATGCCGCCAAGAAGCTGCCGGACGTCACCGTCCACTACGGGCCCGTCTACTGCAGCGACCACTTCTACCTCGCCCGCCCCGCAGTCACCGAGGGCCTGGTCAAGCTGGGCACGCTGGCCGTCGAGATGGAGTCCGCCGGGCTGTACGCCACCGCCCTGCAGGAGGGCGCCGAGGCACTGACGATCCTGACGGCGTCCGATCACCTGTTCGACAGCAGCCAGGACATGACCTCGGCCGAGCGGGAGACCTCCTACCAGGCCATGGTGCGGATCGCCGCCCAAGCCCTGATCGGCTGAGCCGTGCCCGACACCCGTGGCCGCGGCGCCGTCCTGATCACCGGGGTCGGACGCCGCCGCGGCATCGGCGCGGCCATCGCCACCGGGCTCGCCGCGGACGGGTTCGACCTGCTCCTCAACCACTGGGCACCCTACGACGACCGGCTGGGTCTCGAGCGCGGTGCCGACGACACCAACGAGGTCGCCGCCGAGTGCCGAGCGCTCGGCGTCCGCACCGAGGTGGTGTCGGCCGACCTCGGCGACCCGGAGGTGCCGGAGTTCCTCGTCGCCGCCACGGCGGCCGTCGGCCCGGTGCGGGGTGCTGTCCTGTCCCACTGTGAGAGCGTCGACAGCCACACGCTCGACACCACGATCGAGTCCTGGGACCGGCACTTCGCCGTCAACGCCCGGGCGACCTGGCTGCTGATCCGCGCGCTGGCCGCCCACCTGCCCACCGCGCCCACCACCGAGGCCGTGCTGCGCGTCGTCGCGCTCACCAGCGACCACACCGCGTTCAACCTGCCCTACGGGGCGTCCAAGGGGGCCCTCGACCGGACGGTCCTCGCGGCCGCGATCGAACTGGGCGGCCGGGGCCTGCGCGCGAACGTGCTGAACCCGGGCCCGATCGACACCGGCTGGATGACCCCCGAGTTGGCCCGCGAGCTGACGGCCCTCACCCCGGTCGGACGCCTCGGCGTCCCGTCCGACATCGCGCACCTCGTCCGGTTCCTGTTCTCCGACGCCGGCGACTGGATCACCGGCCAACTGCTGCACAGCAACGGCGGCTTCCACGCCGCCGGCTGACGCTCAGGCCGGCTCGGGCGCGACGTTGTTGTAGGACAGGATCCGCCACCGCTCGCGGCGTTCGAGGACCGTCCAACTACCGTTCCACAGGCCGGAGAGCCCCAGCCCGGTCGGCAGGTCCCAGCCCACCAACCGGAGCACCGCCATCCGCAGCGCGAGCCCGTGGCCCACGACCGCCACGGTGCGATCGGGGGACTCGGCGGCGAGCTCGAGCAGCACCTCCGCCACGCGCGTGCCGGCCTCGACGGCCGTCTCCCCGGAAGGCGAGCGTCTGAAGTCGCGCCCCTCGCGCAACGCGTCGTGCAGGTCCGGCATCTCGGCGGCGGCGTCCTCGATGGTGCGGCCCGACCAGGAGCCCACGTCGATCTCCTGCAGGCGGGCGTCCAGCCGCACCGGCAGCCCGGTGACGGACGCCAGCGCGTCCGCCGTCTGCCGCGCCCGCAGCAGGTCGGACGAGACGATCGCCGCCGGCATCAGGTTGGACACGTGAACAGCCATCCGGCCGGCCTGGGCCCGGCCGTGCTCGTCCAGCGGGATGTCGGCGCGCCCCTGGAACCGGCCCTCGTGGTTCCAGGCCGTCCGGCCGTGCCGGATCAGGACCAGCCGGGTGCTCACGCGGGCGGGGTGGCGTCCGCAGGCGGGGCCTGCAGGTCGAGCGGGATGGTCGGGCAGTCGCGCCACAGCCGCTCCAGCGAGTAGAGCCGCCGCTCCTCGCTGTGCTGCACGTGGACGACCAGATCCAAGAAGTCCAGCAGCACCCAGCGGGCCTCGCGGTCGCCCTCACGCCGCACCGCCTTCACCCCGTGCCGGTAGAGCGCCTCCTCGACGGCGTCCACGATCGCGCCGACCTGACGCTCGTTGCGGGCGGTGACGATGAGGAACACGTCGGTGATCGCGAGCCGTTCGCTGACATCGAAGGCGACGATGTCGCCCCCCAGCTTGTCGGCCGCCGCCTGGGCGGCGATCCGGGTGATGGTCTGGGCGTGCTCGGTGGCCGGCATCTGGCTCCTCGGTGGACGGTGGCTGAACCAGCCCCAGGCTAGCGGGCGGGGCCGTCGGGGATCGCCACGGCCGGCGTCTCCCGGCTGGCGGACGCCCCCGGCGCCGGTTCCGGGTCGGTCGGGGCGTCCGCGCGGTACAGGCCACGCTTGTTGATGTGCTGCACGATGCCGTCGGGGACCAGGTACCAGATCGGCAGCCCCGCCGCGACCCGCTGCCGGCAGTCGGTCGACGAGATCGCCAGCGCCGGGATCTCCAGGAGGGTGACCTTGTCCGAGGGAAGATGCGCGATGTCGGTCTCGTTGAGCGGCACCCCCGGCCGCGAACAACCCACGAAGTGGGCCAGGTCGAACAGATCCTCCGCCCCACGCCAGGTGAGGATCGACTCGAGGGCGTCCGCGCCGGTGATGAAGAACAGCTCGGTCTCGGGTCCACGGCGGGCCCGCAGGTCCCGGAGCGTGTCGACGGTGTAGGTGTCGCCGCCCCGTTCGATGTCGACGCGGCTCACCGAGAACTTCGGGTTGGACGCCGTGGCGATGACCGTCATCAGGTAACGATCCTCGGCGGGCGACACCTTTCGGTCGCGCTTCTGCCACGGCGTGCCGGTCGGCACGAACACCACCTCGTTGAGGTTGAAGCGGGCCGCCACCTCGCTGCCGGCCACCAGGTGGCCGTGGTGAATCGGGTCGAACGTTCCGCCCATGACGCCCAGGCGCCAGGGCCGCCCCGGCCGGTGCGACGCCAGCGGGCCGGGATCGCCCGCCGCCACCTGTGGCTGCGCGGGCTCGCCGAGGTTCATCAGCTGTGCGGCCGGCCGGCCCCGAAGCCGTGCAGGATGGCCATCGCGGCGACGAGGATGAGGAACACGACGACGCCGATGGCGATGTTGACGGGCAGCGGGCCGTTCGCGTGATGCACGGTCTCCAGGAGGTACCTCATGGGCGGAGCATAGCGACCGCGCTCCGCGCTGGGCAGCGGTCGCCGCCGAGGGGAACGTGCGCCGTCAGCCGCGCACCTGCCCCGACCCGGTCACCACGTACTTCGTCGACGTCATCTCCGGCAGCGCCATCGGCCCACGTGCGTGCAGCTTCTGCGTCGAGATGCCGATCTCGGCCCCGAACCCGAACTCGCCCCCATCGACGAACCGCGACGACGCGTTCACCAGGACGGCGGCGGCGTCCACCTCGGCGACGAACCGGTCGGCGGCCGCCAGCGACGTCGTCACGATCGTCTCCGAGTGGCCGGTAGTGTGCGCGCGGATGTGCTCGATGGCCTCCTCCAGCGAGTCCACGACCCGGCAGGCCAGGTCGAGGGAGAGGTACTCGCCGTCGAACTCGTCGGGGCCGGCCGGCACCACGGCGTCCGAGACGGCGCACACCTCGGGGGTGCCGTGGACGGTCACGCCGGCGGCCGCCAGCGCGGCCAGGGCGCGCGGCAGGAAGCTGTCCGCGATGGCGGCGTGCACGAGCAGCGTCTCGCAGGCGTTGCAGACCGACGGCCGCTGCACCTTGGCGTTCAGCAGGATCGCCAGCGCCATCTCCTCGTCGGCGGTGGCGTCCACGTACAGGTGGCAGTTCCCGGTGCCCGTCTCGATGACCGGCACCCTGGCGCCCTCCACGACGGCTTTGATGAGCCCGGCGCCACCCCGCGGGATCAACACGTCGACCAGCCCTCGGGCTGCCATGAGTTCGCCGGTGACCTCCCGGTCCCCCTCGACCAGTTGCACGGACGCCCGAGGCAGGCCCGCGGCCGCCAGGCCGTCCTGGAGAGCCGCCACCACGGCGCGGTTGGACCGCAGCGCCGACGACGAACCGCGCAGCAACGCCGCGTTGCCGGACTTCACGCAGATCCCCGCGGCGTCGGCGGTGACGTTGGGCCGAGCCTCGTAGATGATGCCGACGACGCCGAACGGCACCCGCACCTGACGCACCTGGACGCCGTTGGGGTTCGTCCAGCCGCGCACCACGTCGCCGACCGGGTCGGGCAGCGCCGCCAGGTCGCGCAGGCCCCCCACCATGCCGGCGATCCGCGCCGGCGTGAGCGCCAGGCGGTCCAGCAGCGCGCCGGGGGTGCCGGACGCCCGGGCGGCGGCGAGATCCGCGGCGTTCGCCTCGAGCACGGACGCCTCGGCCGCGCCGAGGGCGTCCGCCATGGACTGCAGGGCGGCGTCCTTGAGCGAGCGCCGCGCCGTGGCGAGCGTCCGGGACGCCGACCGCGCGGCCTGGGCCTGGTCGGTGAAGGTCATGAAGGCATGGTACGGCGGGGCGCACCGATACCCTGGACCCATCCAGCGCGAGGAGGGCCCATGAGGATGCACCCGACGGCCCTGGCCGCACTGTTCCTGCTCAGCGCCTGCGCCCCGGCGCCCGCCTCCACCCCGCCGGCCGCCAGCACGTCCGACGCACCGAGCGCCACGGCCCCGGTCGCGCCACCCACGCCCACGACCGTCCCGTCCTCGCCCGGCGAGACGTCGGCGTCTCCCGCGCGGCCCACGGGACTGCCCACCCCCCACGCCCCCACCCCGGACGCCCCCACCCCGGGCCCCGAGGACAGTCTGGAGGCGGCCTTCGCCCAGCCGGAGCGCGGCGGCATCGGCGCCTTCCTGAACCGGCACCCCGACTATCTGCCGGGCACCGTGGTGATCGGGGAGGTCATCGTGTCGGGGTCGGCGCGCGGCCCGCTCGAGCTCACGTTGACCGGCGTGCCCGCCGGCACCACCCGGATGTTCATGACGATCGCCTGCGTCGACAGCCGCCCCTACCGGATGGAGTTGTCGCGGGCCGACGGCACCCTGGTCGGCGCGAGCTGGGCCGACTCGTGCGGCTACTGGGGCGGGCTCAACGGCTACACCACCACCCCGTTCGCGGCGACCGCCCCGCCGACGCGGTTCACGATCACCGTCGACTCCGGCACCCGGTACAGCTACGTGCTCTACGCCTCGCCGGGGCGCTGATCCTCGACGACCACCCGCCGTTTCACGATGAGCTGGTCCCGGTGCACCAACTCGCGGTCGAACTCGGCCCCGTGCTCGGCGACCAAGGCACGGGTCGACCGGCCCATGAGCCGCGGGATATCGGCGGAGTCGTAGTTGACGATGCCGCGGGCGACGATGGCGCCCGCCCGGTCGACGAGCCGCACCGGGTCTCCGGCCTGGAATTCCCCACGACACTCGACGACCCCCGCCGGCAGCAGCGACGCCTTGCGTTGGGTCAGCGCCGTCACCGCCCCGTCGTCGATCACGAGTTCGCCCCGGACCTTCGAGGCGTAGGCGAGCCACAACAGCTTCCGGGACCGCGACTTGCCGGTCGGCAGGAACAGCGTGCCGACGTCGCGGCCGGCCAGGGCATCCGCCACGTGATCGGTGGCCGCGAGCAGCACCGGAATGCCGGAGTCGGTGGCGATGCGCGCCGCCTCGATCTTCGTCGCCATGCCGCCGGTGCCCACCGCCGACCCGGCCCGCGAGGTGTCCACCTCGAGCATCGACACGTCCTCCACGAGGTCGATGCGTTCCGCGCCCGGGTCGTTCGGATGGGCGGTGTACAGGGCGTCCACGTCGCTGAGCAGGATCAGGGCGTCGGCCCGCACCAGGTGCGCCACCAGGGCCGCGAGCCGGTCGTTGTCGCCGAAGCGGATCTCGTGGGTGGCCACCGTGTCGTTCTCGTTGACGATCGGCAGCACGCCCAACTCCAGCAGCCGCGTGAAGGTGCGCAGCGCGTTGGAATAGGTCGTCTTGCGGGTGACGTCGTCGACGGTGAGCAGCACCTGGCCGACCAGGACGCCGCGGGCGTTGAAAAGCTGGGAGTACTTCTCCAGCAGGACGCCCTGGCCCACGGACGCGGCGGCCTGCTGCGACGCCAGGTCGCGCGGCCGCGTACGCATCTGCAGCGGGCCCATGCCGGCCGCGATGGCACCCGACGACACCAGCACCACCTGGCGCCCCTGCTCGCGGGCCGTCGCCAGGGCGTCCACGAGGGCGAACAGGTGGCGACCGTCGAGGCGCCCGCCGGGGCCGGTGATGGACGACGAGCCGACCTTGACGACGATGCGCCGGGCGTTGCCGATGTGGGTGCGCTTCACTCGTCCCAGCCCTCGCCCTCGTCGAGGCCGTAGGAGGCGATCCGGGTGGCCCGTTCGGCCTCCGTCTCGGCCTTCCGGGCGTGGTACTCGGCGTCCAGTTCGCGCCGGCGGCGCACCGACTCGCGCTCGGTGTGCAGGCGCTGATCGTCGCCCCGCCGGGCGAGGATCTCGGCCCCCGCCTCGATCTGGGGGGCGAAGTCGAAGACCACCGGATGCTCGCCGGCCCCGATGGCGACGGCGTCGCCGGGCCGGGCGCCGAGCCGCAACAGTTCCTCCTCGATGCCGAGGCGGGTGAACCGGTCCGCGAGGTAGCCGACCGCCTCGGGGTTGGCGAAGTCGGTCTGCTTGACCCAGCGTTCCGGCTTCTCGCCACGGACGCGCCACACGAACCCGCCCTCACCGTCGCCCATGCGCCGGATCGTGAACTCGGGGGCGCCTTGGACCGGCTTGGGCCGGAGCACGATGCGGGCGGGCGCGGGAGGCGGCGCCTCGCGCCGTCGCTGCGCCACCAGGTCGGCGAGGTGGAAGGTCAGCGCCCGCAGCCCCTCGCCGGTCTTCGTCGACACCGCGAACACCGGCAGGCCGCGGGCCTCGAGGTCGGGGCGCACGATCTCGGCCAGTTCGCGGGCGTCCGGGATGTCGATCTTGTTGAGCACCACGAGCCGGGGGCGGTCCTCGAGCCCACCGTGCGCGGCCAGTTCGCGCTCGATGACGTCGAGATCGGTCAGCGGATCCCGGCCCGGCTCGTACGTGGCGCAGTCGATGACGTGGGCGATGGCCAGGCACCGTTCGATGTGCCGCAGGAACGCGTGGCCGAGGCCGCGGCCCTCCGAGGCGCCCTCGATGAGCCCGGGCACGTCGGCGACGGTGTACGTTACGGCCCCCGCCACCACCACCCCCAGGTTCGGCACCAGCGTGGTGAAGGGGTAGTCGGCGATCTTGGGCCGGGCCCGGCTGATCGCGGCGATCAGCGACGACTTGCCGGCCGAGGGGAAACCCACCAGCCCGACGTCCGCCAGCACCTTGAGTTCGAGCCGGACGGTCCGCGACTCGCCCTCCTCGCCCAGCAGGGCGAAGCCGGGCGCCTTCCGGGTGCTGGACGCCAGCGCCGCGTTCCCCAGCCCGCCGCGGCCGCCCGCGGCGACGACGACCTCGGCGCCGGCCCCCACCAGGTCGGCCAGCACCTCGCCGGTGTCGGCGTCGGAGACGATGGTGCCATCGGGCACGCTCAACACGACGTCGGCACCGTCGGCCCCGGCCCGGAAGTCGCCCTGGCCGGGCTGGCCGTTCTCCGCACGCCGCCACGACTGGCGGTGGTACTCCACGAGGGTGGTCAGCCCGGGATCGACCCGCAGGATCACCGAGCCGCCGTTGCCGCCGTTGCCGCCGTCGGGGCCGCCGAGCGGCTTGAACTTCTCGCGGTGCACCGAGGCGCAGCCGTGCCCCCCGTTGCCGCCGGCGACGTGCAGGGTCGCGGAATCGACGAAGGAGGGAATGGCCATGCGGGCGAGTCTATCCGCCGGTGCTGCGGGCCTCAGTCGCCGTACGTGCTCTGGTCGAGGCCCGGGAAGCCGCGGAGAGCCTCCAGCGCGCGCCGCTCCTTCTTGGTGGGCCGGCCCGTTCCGCGCTCCCGGACCGCGATGCGGCCCGCCATCGCGGGGATCGGCGGGGGCTTCTCCGGCGTCCGGTCGACGTAGGCCTTGACGGCCAGCGACGCGCCGACGCGCTTGGTCAGGCTGGGGTCGACGACCTCGACGATGCGCACGTCGTCGTCCCGCCAGACCCGGACGATGTCCCCCGGCTTGATCTCGGCCGCCGGCTTCACGGCCTCGTCGTTGACCTTGACGTGTCCCCCGCGGACGCCCGCGGTCGCGGCAGAGCGCGTCTTGTACAGCCGCACCGCCCACAGCCACGAGTCGAGGCGCGCCATCTCACCCCGCGTAGCTCAGCCCGTGGCCGAGCCGGTAGACGTTCCCGTCGACGTCCGTGTAGGCGTAGGTGACCCCCTCCGGCATGTACTGCTCCTTGGCGAACCCCGGCACGTCGTTGGGCGAGACGCACAGCCCGTCGGCGTCCACCGCGATGACCGCCTCGGAGGCGGGCAGGGTGATGGGCAGCCGCCCCGCCGGGGGGAACGCGCCGCTGATCACGTCGTACTGGGCGTCGTAGAACGTCGAGAAGCCGGCCAGCAGGCCGTCCGCGAGCGGCTCGATCCCGTCCAGGATCCAAGGAAGCGACACGTTCACGCTGACGATGACCTTCTGGCCCTTCGCCCGCGCGGCCACGCACAGGTCACGGAACCGTTGGATGCCGGTGACGGTGGTCTCCGGGTACCAGTCCCCGTTCAGACCGCGCACCGGCTTGTCCTCGCAGAGGGTGAGCTCGAGCAGCCCCGCGGTGGCGCTGAAGTAGTTGCCCGACTGCGGGTCGAGGAACAGCACGAGGGCGTCCGCCGCCTCCGGCACCTCCACGAGCTCCAGGCCGGACGCCGCCCGCGCCTGCTCGCGCGCCTCCCGCGTCTTCTTGCCCGACTGGCGCGGGTCCTTGTGGAAGACCTCCACGTAGACCGACGTGCCGGCGGCCAGCGGCAACGCGCCGTCGCGGTTCTTGAGCAGGATGACCGACTTGCGGTGCGTCTCGTCGGCCAGCGCCCACCCGCCGGAGGCTCGGACGGTGGCGTCCGCGGCGGCGGCGTCCACGTAGGTCTTGTCGTCGAACAGGCCCAGGGTGAACATCTCGACCAGCAGGCGCTGGCAGGCCTCGTCGAGGCGGGCCCGACTGATCCAGCCGTTGGTGACGGCCGCCTTCAGGTCCTCGATGTTGTTGCTGTCGGCGATGAGGTCGGTGCCCGCCATCACGGCCTTCGCGAAGCGCTCGGCGCGGCTCAGGTCTTCGACGCCCCAGCACATGTTGTCGGTGATGCCCGAGTCGGAGTTGACGTAGCCGGTGAAGCCCAGTTGGCCGCGCAGCACGTCGTTGAGGAAGTAGTGGTTGAAGGCGAAGCCGACCTCCTCGTAGGGCACGTCGACGCCGTCGACGGCCTGCACCACCGAGCGCTTGATCGAAGGCGCCGAGTAGTACGGCATGAACGAGGACGCCTTCACGGCGGCCTTGAACGGCGGCAGGTGGAATGCGTCGAGGCTGCCCGGCGTCGGGTAGCAGTTCCACTTGCCTTCCTTGTAGTGCGGATCGAAGCCGTTCTCGCGCGGACCGCCCCCCGGGAAGTGCTTGATCGTGGTGGCGAGGGAGTCCGGGCCCAGTTCGTCGCCCTGCAGGCCGCGCACGAGGCGTCCGACGATCTCGGCGACCAGCTCGGGGGACTCGCCGAACGTGCCGTAGATGCGCTGCCAGCGCGGGTCGGTGACGACGTCGGCCATGTACAGATAGCCCTTGCGCAGGCCGCAGGCCAGCCACTCGGTGCGCACCGCTTCGGCGAACCCGTCGACCAGGGACGCGTCGCCCCCCTTGGCCTGGTCGCCGAGGACGGCGGCGGCGATGCCCATCGTCGCGGGGAAGGTCGAGAAGATGCCGACGGCGTCGTTCATGCCGAAGACCATCTCGCCGTTCTCGTTGCGCGAGTTGGACGCGATGATGCACGGGATGCCCAGCCGGGTCTGCTCGCAGACCTCGTTCATCGCGTTGACCCAAGCAGCCAGCCGGCTGGGGGGCTCGTTCTCACGCAGGATGAAGTGCCGCAGGTGCATCTGCTGGATCGTGTGCGTGGTCGGGAAGACCTTGCGGGTGGCGAAGATCGAGGTGCCCGCCTCGATCACCCGCTCGTCGAGGATGCCGTCGTGCGACGTCGGTTCGCCCTCGGCCAGCTGATACCCCGTGAACCGGGTGTTGATCAGCATGAGACCGACCTTCTCGTCGACGTCCATGCGGCCGACGAGATCGGCCGCCCGCTCGGCGGGGGTGAGCCGCCAGTCCTCGTACGGGTCCAGCCGGCCGTTGCCGTTGAGATCCTTGAACAGGAGGCCGTCCGCCTCCACGAGCTGCTTGGACCGGACTTCGAGCTTCTTCTGCTGGGGCATGTGTCGACCTCTTTGTCGCCGCGGGTTGTTCACCGGAGACTACGACAGGCCCCCGACAATCCGCCCGAGGTTGGGGCCGGTTGCCCGGGTCGCCCCCCTAACTCGAGAAGAACAGGCTCGCGATGCCGCCCCGGCGCTTGTGCGGGTGGCCCCAGCCGGGCGCGTACGGCTGGGGCGGGTACTGCTGCGGCGGGTATTGCTGCGCGTACGGCTGGTACTCGGGCTGGCGAGGCTCCCCGGGCCGCCGCTCGGGCTGCCGGGGCTCGGCCGGCAGCGGCTGGGTGGCGCGCACGATCGCCTCCAGCTCCCCCAGGTCGAGGAAGATCCCCCGACACGACTCGCACTGGTCGACGTGGACGCCGTTGCGTTCGTAGGTGCGCATGGCGGCCCCGCACTTGGGGCAGGTCATGGTGTTCACAGCCGCCACTGTGCCATGCGGGCGCAAGCCGCCAGCAGTGCCCCGGCTGTGTCGTCGCTGTGACCGGACGCCTCCCGCACGGCACCGATGACGACGGCCGCCCGGGCGGCGTGGTCCAGCGGCGACCCGGCCCCTCCCGCCGGCCATCGGCCGCCGCCGCGCGTGTAACCCGCCACGAAGGCGGCCCAGTCCCGGTCGGGGAGGATCCCGGCGGCGTGGAATCCGGCCAGCCGGCCCAGGTCCCAGGCCGGGTGACCGAGGCCCAGGTCGTCGAGGTCGAACAGGACCAGGGCGCCCGTCGGCGTCCGGCCCAGCTGCCCCAGGTGGAAGTCGCCGTGCACCAGCCGATCGGACGCCGTCGGCGCCGGCCAGCGTCGCAGCAGCTCGGACGCCAGCGGCCGGAGCAGGGCGGCGGCGTCCGCGGGCAGCGCGGCCGCCGCCCGCAGGGCGCGGGCCAGTCGGGCGGCCCCGCCGTGCGGCTGGAGCGGGGGGACGGGCAGGGTGTGCAGCCGGGCCAGGATCTCCCCCGCCTCCGCCCACGGCAGGTCGGGATCCCCCGGGGCGAGCGCCGCCACCCGGGGCCAGAGGGTGAGCAGGTCGCCCGAGGGGGCGGCGACAGGGCTTGGGGCCAGGGGCGCCAGCAGCACCGTCGACCACGGCTCGGCTCCGGCGACCGCCAACTGGGCGGCGAGGAGGGCGGCGTCCGAACCGGGGGCGTGCCGCTTGAGCACCACGTCCCCCGCGATCGTCACCACCGCCCGGCCGCTCATCGGCGTCCGGCCCGGAAAGACCAGAAGGGCGGCCGGTGGGCCGCCCTTCTGCTCGATTGGTGTCGCGTCACGCCTCGTCGGCGACGGCCACGTTGACCACGCGGCGGCCGCGGCGGGTGCCGAACTCGACTGCGCCCTCGCGCAGGGCGAACAGCGTGTCGTCCTTGCCCCGGCCGACGCCCTCGCCCGGGTGGAAGTGGGTGCCGCGCTGCCGGACGATGATCTCGCCGGCGTTGACGATCTCGCCGCCGAAGCGCTTCACGCCGAGGCGCTGCGCGTTCGAATCGCGACCGTTACGGGAGCTGGACGCGCCCTTCTTGTGTGCCATCTCGTCTACCTCCCTCAGGCCTTGATGTCCGTGACCTTGACCTGGGTGTAGCGCTGGCGGTGCCCCTGGCGCTTCTTGTACCCGGTCTTGTTCTTGTACTTGAGGATGTGGATCTTCGGACCCTTGGTCTCGGCCAGCACCTCGGCCTTGACGGCCACGTTCCCCAGCTTCTCGGCCTCGGCGGTCACCTTGTCGCCGTCGACCAGGAGCAGCGGGGTGAGGTCCACCGTGGACCCGACCTCGGCATCGAGCCTGTCGATCTCCAGGACGTCGCCCACGGCCACCTTGTGCTGGCGTCCGCCACTGCGCACGATCGCGTACACGCCTGACCTACTCTCTGTGATTTCGCAACGAACACGGTGCGTCGGCGACAACGAGGGCCGGCCGGACAGGCACCGAAGGTCAAGAATACGGTGCGCCTCTTCCGACGGTCAAACCGAACACGCGACCGGGGGGCCGCTCAGGCCAGGTGGGCCACGAAGGACGCCACCGCCGCCACGACGGCGTCCCCGGTGGGCGTGCCCGTGCCCGACCGAGGTTCGGTGAACGTGTGCGCCGACCCGGGAACGAGCACCAGCTCCCGCTCCCCCCGCTGCCCGGACGCCACCGCCGCCCGCAGCTCGTCCGGACTGCCGAACGGGTCCCGGTCCCCCGACACCAGGAGCACCGGGGCCGGCACGTCCGCGAGCTCGGCGGCCCGGGACTTCTCGGGGCGGCCCGGGGGGTGCAGCGGGTAACTGAGGGCCACCACGCCCACCGCGGGGGGCGCGAACGTCCGGCACGCCACCCGGGCGCCGGCCGACCGGCCGCCGACCACGAGCGGCGTCCCCGGGAAACGCGCGGCGACGACCGCCACGGCCGGCCGCCAGGCGGCGTCCAGGGACGCCGGCGGCCCGGCCACGCGGCGTCCCGCCACCCGCCAGGGCTGCTCGTACCGGGCCACCGCGATCCCGGACGCGGGCAGTCCCCCGGCGAGCGCGGCCAGATCGAGGGCATCGATCCCCCCTCCGGCGCCGTGGCCCAGCAGGACCACCGCCCGGGGGGCGTCCGGAGGCAGGGACAGGGTGAGCCGCCCGGGCCCGTGGGGGCCGGGGGCGGCGACCTCGACGACGAGGGGAGCCGATGCGTGCACGGGTCCATCCTGGCAGCCGGCCCCGGGCGGGGCAGCGCCGATGGTAGCCTCGGCCACCGTGCCCGAGCGTCGCCGGGGCACGCCACCGGGGGGTGGATGGAGGCACTGATGGAGGGACGGCCGACCACCGTCCGGCGCCGCAGGTTGTCCGATGCGGAGACCGAGCGGCTGATGCTCGACACCGCCGTCGAGGAGGTCCTCACCCGCGGGCTCCCCGTGGGCCTCGACAGGCTCGGCTTCGAGGAGATCATCCGGCGCGCCGGCGTGTCCCGCACCGCGGTCTACCGCAAGTGGCGCACGCGGGAGGACTTCTACGCGCGGCTGCTCCTCGAGCTGGCCGGCCACGATCAACACGGGGTGCGGGCGTTCAGCGCCGAGCGATTGCCCCAGTTCCTGGCCTTCCTCGCGACCGATCCGGACTGGCGACGCACCCCCGAGGGTCGCCGGGCCACCTTCGTCGAGCTCTGCCGGCGCGGTGTCGAGGCCAACCTCGACCACCGCGCCGGGTCGGCGGGAGTCGGCCTCCTGGTCGCCCTCGTCGCGCTGCTGCAGTCGACGGAACGGCTGCACGACGAGATCCTCGCCGCACTGACGGTCGCCGAGGACGACTTCCGCCGCACCATGGGCGGGCTCTACGCGACGCTGGGCCGCGCCGCCGGCGTCCGGCCCCGCTACGGCGCCGACTGGGCGACGGTGGCGTCGCTCGGCAGCGCGCTGGTCGTCGGCGGAACGGTGCAGGGGGTCGGCAACGCCCTCCTGAGGTCCGAGTCCCGCCCCGGCGATCCCTTCGGCACCGGCCGCACGGCCGACTGGACCACGCTCTCCCTGGGCTACACGGCCCTCCTGCTGTCCCTCACCGAGCCCGATCCGGACTTCGACCCGGACGCCACCCCGGCCAGCCTTGCCGCCCCTCGTCCGAACGCTGTTGAGTAGCCCCATGAACCGTGCACTGCAGCGGCGCATCGCCACCGAACTCGAGGTCGTCGACCCGGCCACCTTCGACCCCGCCCGCGAGGTCCAGCGCCGCGTCGCGTTCCTGGCCGGGTACCTGTCCCGCACCGGGGCGAAGGGGTACGTGCTCGGCATCAGCGGCGGCGTGGACAGTTCCCTCGGCGGACGCCTGGCCCAGCTGGCCTGCGAACGCGTCCGGGCCGCCGGCGGAGACGCCACCTTCGTCGCGATGCGCCTGCCCTACGGCGTCCAACGCGACGAGGAGGACGCCCGCCGCGCGCTGGCGTTCGTCCGCCCCGACGAAACCCTCACCGTCGACATCGCGCCCGCCGTCGACGCGACCTGGGACAGCCTGGCCGCCGCCGGGCTCACGGTGTCCCCGCAGTACGCCGAGTACGTCAAGGGCAACGTCAAGGCCCGCCAGCGCATGATCGCCCAGTTCACCGTGGCCGGCGCGCGCGGCCTGCTCGTGATCGGCACCGACCAGGCCGCCGAGGCCGTGGTCGGCTTCTACACCAAGTTCGGCGACGGGGCGGCCGACCTGACTCCGCTGACCGGGCTGCCCAAACGACGGGTGAAGCAACTCGCCCGCCACCTGGGCGCGGCGGAGTCCGTGATCGAGAAGGTGCCGACCGCCGACCTGGAGGACGACAAGCCGCTGGTTCCGGACGAGGCGGCCCTGGGCGTCCGCTACGAGGTGGTGGACGACTACCTCGAGGGACGCGACGTGAGTCCCGCCGACGAACAGCGCATCACCGACTGGTACTTCCGCACCCAGCACAAGCGGCACCTGCCGGTCACCCCGGGCACCGACGTCGCGATCTGGCAGGACCGCGGCTAGCCCCGTGAACGTCCAGCGCTCGGCCCCGATCACGGCGTCCCGCCGGGGCGCGGTCGACTTCTCGCTGTCCTCGGAGGCCGATCGTCTCCGGCTGCAGCGGCTCACCCACATGAAGCGCGTCTCGCTCGGCCTGCTGCTCATGGCCGCCGCCGTCTACCTGACCGTGGTGCTGCTGCGGCTCGACACCAGCGGTGTCTGGGGGTTCGTCAAGACCGGCGCCGAGGCGGCGATGGTGGGCGGCCTCGCCGACTGGTTCGCGGTCACGGCGCTGTTCCGGCACCCCCTCGGCCTACCGATTCCGCACACCGCGATCATCCCCCGCAAGAAGGACGACCTGGCCAACTCGCTCCAGGACTTCTTCGCCGAGAACTTCCTGACCGAGGACATCGTGCGCGGTCGCATCGCGGACGCCCACCTCGCCCGCAAGTTCGGCGGCTGGCTGCAGGAGCCGTCGCACGCGAACCGCGTCGTCACCGAGGCGTCCCGGATCGGCCGCGCCGCGCTGGGCCGCATCCGCGACGAGGACGTGCGCTCGGTCACCACCGACTCGCTCGTGCCCCGCATCGCGCGCGAGCCGCTGGCCCCCGCCCTCGGCCGCCTCCTCGAACGGGTCGTCACCGACCGCACCCACACCGGCGCCGTGGACCTCCTCGTCAACGAGGTCGGGCGCTGGCTGATGGCCAACCCCACCCGGTTCGGCAACCTCATCGGAGACCAGGCCCCCCGCTGGGCGCCCCGCTTCGTCAACCAGCGGGTCGCCACGTGGAGTTACCAGCAGGCGGTGGAGTGGCTGGTCGAGGTGCGCAACAACAAGAGCCATGCCGCCCGGCAGGCCCTCGACGACCTGCTGCTTCGGGTGGCCCGCGACCTGCAGAACGACACGGCCGTCCAGCGCCGCACCGAGGAACTGAAGGCCCGCCTGCTGACCCATCCCGCCGTCGGGGACGCCGCGGTCACCCTGTGGCGCACGCTGCACGCCAGCCTGACCGGCGCGCTCACCGACGAGAACTCCTCGCTGTGGCTCCGCGCGACCGAGGCGCTCGGCCGTCTGGGCCGGTCGCTGGCCACCGAGGCCCGGACCCAGAGCCGCGTCGACGGGCTGATCGCGGACGCGGCGTCCTGGGCCGTCAGGTCCTACGGCCGCGAGCTGTCCACGGTGATCTCGCACACGATCCAGGGCTGGGACGGCGAGCAGGCGTCCAGGAAGATCGAGTTGCACGTGGGCCGCGACCTGCAGTTCATCCGGATCAACGGCACGATCGTCGGGGCGCTGGCCGGCCTGCTGATCCACACGGTCTCGGTGCTGATCGTGTGACCGGACGCCGACCCGCGGTCAGGAACCCTTGCGGGCGATGAGCCAGGAAGCGGCCTCGAGGAACGGCTGGCCGCGCTCCGGCCAGCCCTGCTCCATGAGGTAGAGCCCGGAACCGACGCGCTCGATGAAGGCCCACTGCCAGATCGCCTCGGCGTCCGTGCCGGTGAGGCTCGCCAGGGTCGCGCACCACCCGCGCACCTCGACCACCGGGTCCGCGGCGGCGAGCACCAGGCGGTTGAACCCGCGCAGCACGACCCCCAGGTCGTACTCGGGCTCGCAGACGATCCCGTCGGGGTCGACGAACACGTACCCGTCGGGGGCGCCCGGCCGGGGCGACAGCACCTCCAGCAAGTTGCCGAGGTGCGGGTCGCCGTGACACAGCACCTCCCGCGACGCCGACCGCAGGTTCAGCCGGTGATCGGTGTAGACCAGCGCCCGGTCGACGGCGGCGCCGTACCGGTCGCGGACACCGAGTTCGTCGGCCAGGCGGTGAATGAGGGCGTGCAGCACGGTCGCGCGATGGGCCACGTCGGCACCGGCGGCCACGGCGTCCGGGGGCAACCGCCACGCCTCCTGCAGGGAGCCGATCATCGGTTCGATCAGCACGTTGCCCTGAAGCAGCGGCGGCGCGAGTTCGGCCGGGACCGGCCGGAACAGCTCCTGCGCCCGGGCCTCCAGCGACCTGCCCAGCCGCTCCAGCAGCAGGGCGCCGTGCTCGTCGTCCCGGTCGAACAGGTGGACGTACCCGTACCCCCGCGCCGCAGCCAGCACGTCGGCCTGCCGGGCCAGTTCGGCACCCGGCCGGGCGAGCTTGAGGACCGCGTCCCGGCCGCGCACGCGCACGTCGTAGAGCGACGAGCCGACGCTGCGTGTGCGCAGCCCCAGGACCTCCAGGTTCCACTTCCGGCGAGTGAAGTCGAGCGCCCGCGGCACCTGGGACTGCCACTCGACCCAGCGCGGGGCGAGGCTGATCATGTGGGCGCGCATGGGCGGGGACAGGTCGGTCATCGGCTCTCCCGAGGTTGGCACTCGGTCCACCCTACCTGCGCGTCCGATCGATGAGCGCCATCGCGGTCTGCAGGTAGATCCGCCCGGACAGCGGAGCGGGCCCGTTCACCAGCGCCAACCCGTGGGCCACCCGCTGCAGGTACCCCCACTGCCAGATCAGCTCGGCGTCGGCCCCGGTGAGTTCGGCCAGGTGGGCGCACCAGCCGCGCACCAGCACGACGGCGTCCTCGGCGTGGAGAAGGGGCCGGGTGCCCTCCCGGATCATGACGCCCAGGTCGCACTCTCGCTCCCCCCGCAGCCCGTGGGGCGAGATCAGCACGTGCCCGCTCTCCGCTCCCGGACGCAGGGTCCTGACCTGCCGGAAGGAGGACGGCACCGGGTCACCGTGCAACAGCACGTCGTCCTCGGGGCGGCTGTCGTCCAGGCGGTGCTGGGCGTAGAGCAGTGCCCGTTCGATGGCGGGCTGGCAGTCCGGCACGTCGACCGGCGGCGGATTCGCCTCGATCAGGCCCCGGAGCACCGCCGCGGGATGGGCGTCCGGCGCCGCGGCGGCCGACACCGGCACCGTCCAGGCCGCCATCAACGTGCGCGTCACCACCTCGAGGACGTGGGCGTCGGCGCCGGTCTCGGTCGGCGGCAGTTCGAGCGCCTCCCCGAGAGCCTCCAGCAACAGGGCGTTGCGGCTGGCGTCTGCCTCCAGCAGGAGGGCGTAGCCCCGCCCCTCGGCGGCCCGCAGCACCCGCTCCTCGGTGACGAACCGGTGCTGCTGGGGCCAGACCTTGATGACCACCGGTTCGGTGCCGCGGCGACCGCGGACGACCAGCGCCTGGCTGAACGAGTCGACGGCGTAGCCCACCTCGACCCCCCACAGTTCAGCGCACTCCGCAACCAGGTGCGGGGCACGCTCCAGCCAGCCGGCGTACTGGGGACCCAACTGCGCGACCCGCTCCCGCACGGCGTCGGGAATGCTCACCCACTCCATGACGTGGCCCGCGTCACTCGGACGCCGGCTGCCCCTGTCCCTGGCTGCGTGGCGAGTTCCGGCCCCGGCGGTGGTTCTGGTCCCGTTCGCCGCCGTCCGCCGGCGCCTGAGAACCGACCGGAGCGGCATGGATGTGATAGCCGCGTCCCTTGCACGTCTCGCAGGGCACGGTGAACGCCTCGAGCAGGCCGGTGCCGATCCTCTTCCGGGTCATCTGGACCAGGCCGAGGCTGGTCACCTCGGCGACCTGGTGCCGGGTCCGGTCCCGGCCCAGGCACTCGACGAGCCGGCGCAGCAGCAACTCCCGGTTGGCGGGCAGCACCATGTCGATGAAGTCGATCACGATGATGCCGCCGATGTCGCGCAGGCGGAGCTGACGCACGATCTCCTCGGCGGCCTCGAGGTTGTTGGACGTGACGGTGGCCTCCAGGTTGCCCTGCGTGCCGGTGAATTTGCCGGTGTTGACGTCGATGACCGTCATGGCCTCGGTGCGGTCGATGACCAGCGACCCGCCGGAAGGCAGGTGGACCTTGCGCTCCAGCGCCTTGGCCACCTGCTCGTCGATCCGGTAGTGCTCGAACAGGTCCCCGTCCGTCCAGCGGTTCCACTGGACGAGCCGCTCCTGCAGGTGCGGCGCCACGTGCGTGACATAGGCCTGGACCGTTTCGTAGGCGTCGGCGCCCTGGCCGTCGCTGTCGACGACCAGTTGCGAGAAGTCCTCGGTGAACAGGTCGCGAACGATCCGCACGGTCAGGTCGGGCTCGCTGTAGAGCAGCTGGGGGCTGTTGCCCTGGGCGACCTTCTTCTCGATGACCTCCCATTGGGCCTTGAGTCGGCTGACGTCGCGGACGAGTTCGTCCTCGGACGCCCCCTCCGCCGCGGTCCGCACGATCACCGACGCGTTCTCTCCCACCAGCGCGTCCAGGATGCCCTTGAGCCGGGCGCGCTCGTTCTCGGGCAGCTTCCGCGAGATTCCCGACAGTTGGCCGCCGGGGCTGTACACGACGTAGCGACCCGGGATCGAGATGTGGCTCGTCAGGCGCGCACCCTTCGCGCCGACCGGGTCCTTGGTCACCTGAACCAGAACGGCCTGGCCGGACTTCAGCACCTTCTCGACCTTCCGGTCGGTTCCGGCGGCGCCGAACGAGTCCCAGTCGACCTCGCCCGCGTACAGGACGGCGTTGCGGCCGCGGCCGATGTCGACGAAGGCGGCCTCCATGCTGGGCAGCACGTTCTGCACGCGGCCCAGGTAGATGTTGCCGATCATGGACGCCGACGAGTCCCGGTCGACGTAGTGCTCGACGAGGATGCCGTCCTCCAGCACGCCGATCTGCGTGTAGTCGTCGCGCTGCCGGATGACCATCTTCCGGTCCACCGACTCGCGGCGCGCGAGGAACTCGGCCTCCGAGAGGATGGGCGCCCGGCGGCGTCCGGCCGCGCGGCCCTCACGCCGCCGCTGCCGCTTGGCCTCCAGGCGGGTCGACCCCTCGATCCCGGTGATCTGGTCGGCCGCCTCGCCCCGGCCCGGCTCGCCGCCCGAGCGCGAGCGGCGCGGCTCGCGGACCCGGACGACGACGTCGACGCCATCCTCGACGGCCTCCTCACCGCCGTCCTCGCCGCGACGGCGGCGACGACGACGGCGACGGCTCGCGGATTCCCCGACCTGCTCGGCCGCGCCCTCGGCCTCGGCCGGCAGGGCCTCCTCGTCCTCGGCGGCGCCCTCGGCCTCCTCGGCCTCCTCGGCCTCACCCTCGGTCCGGTCACCGACGCGACGACGCCGACGCCCGCCGCGCCGCCTGCGCCGGCGCCGGGCCAGCGCCTCGTCGGACTCGGTCTCCTCGGTCGCCTCCGACTCCTCGGGCTCCTCGGTCGCCTCGGTCTCCTCAGACTGCTCGGGCTCCTCCGACCGCTCGGTCGCGTCCGTGGCCGGTTCCTCCGGCGTCCCGGCCTCCTGAGGCAGCTCCTCCGGGACCTCCTCATCGGCCTCCGCGGCCGGTTCCCCGGTCGCCTCTCCGGGCAGGACCTCCTCGGCCACCGGACCTTCGGGCACCTCGTCGGCGGAGCCACGCCGGGACGCCAGGGCGGCGGCCAGGTTGTCGAGGGCGCCCGCCACGTCGGTGGCGCCCAGCGCCCCCTCGGGCGCCTGGCCCGCGCGGCGGGTGGTGCGGCGACGCCTGGCCGCCTCCAGAGCGGCCAGACTGGCGGCCACGTCCTCGGCCGGGACGGACGCGGCCGCGGTGTCCGCAGCCTCCTTCGTCGCGGAGGCGAGATCCGCCACTGGCTCCGGTGCGACCTCCTCGGGCGCGGTCGGCTCGGCACGTTCCACCGGCGGGCCGGCGGGCCGCGACGCGCGCTTGCGGGGCGTCCGGGCCGGTTTCTCGGCGGGGGCGGGGGGCGGCGGGGCGGCGTCCGCGATCTCGATGACCTCCGCCTCGACGAACGCGGGCTCGGTGCGCTCGATCGCCGCGGGCTCGGGGGCGGCGATCAGTTCCCGGGGCGGGACGGCCGCCGGGATCTCGGCCGGCGGCCCCGCGGGCCTGCTGGCCGACCGCCGCCGCCGGGGGGGTTGGGCCGCAGCGGCCTGATTCTCGTCCGCGACGTCGTCCGTCGTGGGGGTTTCGGGTGCGTCAGCGTCGAGCATGGGGCTCTCCTTCGGGCAGCCGGGGCTGCCGAATCCGTCGGTCGCACGGGGCGACAAAGCTTTCGGAACCGCTGGCCGTCGGCCCGGCCCCCGCGGTCGAGCGATTCGTCGCGGTCGGGTCCAGCCACAGCGCCCGGCTTCACACCCCGGGCTACCAGCGGTACGAGGACCGGTAGTCCTCACCTAACCGCCAGTATCGCACGACTTCCCACGAGCGCCCACTCCCCCGAGGGCGTGCCGTCAGGACGCCGCCGGCGACGGGTCCGCAGCGGCGTCCTCGAACGGTCCGATCACCCGGCCGTCCCGCCAAACGCCCTGGGCCAGTCGGGTGTACAGCGCGGGAACCTCGGGGACGAATGCCGACTCGACCGCCGCGAGCGCCTGAACGACGTCGTCGGGCCGCACGAGCGGCACCCGGTGAGCCAACCACAGGGCCAGCCCACCCTCCTCGGCCTCCAGCCGCAGCACCGGCTCGCGGGCGTCGAAGCGACGCACCCCGTTCTTGGTGAGCCGCTCGACCCACACCCGGTCGGCCGCCAGGAACGCGGCCACGGCGCCGGCCGACGCCTCCCGGTCCGCGCCCGCGAGATCGATCCACCAGTGCGAGGCGGTGAGCCGCTCCCCCAGCCCGCGGCCGGTCGACTCCACCGCCTCGAGGACCGCCAGCCCGTCGGGCAGGGCAGCCGTCAGCGCCGCCGCCACGGCGGCGGGCTCCCGGCGCTCGGCCAGCCCGATCTCGAGGTAGTCGGCCTCGGTGGCCGCCCCGGTCGCGGACGCGTTCGCGTAGGAGATGCGCGGATGCGGGCTGAAGCCCGACGAGTAGGCCATCGGCACGTCGGCACGCCGCAGGGCGCGCTCGAAGGCGCGGCCGAAGTCCTGGTGCGACGTGAACCGGGCCCTCCCCCTCTTGCAGTACCGCAGGGCCAACCACTGCACCGGCGGCGGCTGCTGGGTCGGCTGTCGTCTCTTCGACTCCATCACGTCTCTCCTCCTCTCGGGGCCGTTACCGGCTCGCCAGCAGGGCCGTCAGGTCGGCGACGCCGAGGCCGGACAGGCTCGGCCGGACCGCGAGGCGTCCCCCGGCGTCGAACGTGCCGACGGTGGGCACGGCCAGCACCGCACAGCCGGCCGCCAGGCCAGCCGCCACCCCGGGGGGCGAGTCCTCGATCACGACGCTGTCCCCGGGTCGGACGCCGAGGGCGTCGGCCGCCGTCAGGTAGGGCTCGGGGTGCGGCTTGCGGTGCCGGACCTCGTCGCCGGCGATCACGAACCCGAAGCGCACCTCGGTGAGACGGACCAGGACGCTGTCCAGGTAGGAGCGCACCGAGGTCGACACGACGGCCTGGGGCACGCCAGCGTCCGCCAGTTCGAGGGCCAGCTCGCGGGCGCCCGCCGCCCAGGGGAGGGGGCCTTCCCGGAACGCGGCCGTCATCCGCCGCCACATCTCGGCCTCTACCTCGACGGGGTCGAGGTCCAGCCGGGCGACCGACCCGATGTAGGCGATGCTCTCGGCCATCGTCCGCCCCACCGTGTGCTGGTGGAAGTCCGCGGGCAGTTCGGCCCCCAACTCGAGGGCGAACGCGTGCTGCATGGCGGCCCACCGGGGTTCGGTGTCCATCAGCGAGCCGTCGAAGTCCCACAGGACGGCCGCGGGCAGGCGTCCGGCCGTCATGCCGGCCCCGGCGCCGCGGCGGGCGGCAGCAGGTGCCGTCCCGTGGGACCGACCTCGGTCCGGGTGCCCAGCGAGGTGCAGACGCCGCAGTCGTAACAGCCGTGCCAGCGGCAGTCGGCGGTGGCGTCCTCGGCCAGGGCGGCCTGCCAGTCGTCCCACAGCCAGTTCCGGTCGAGCCCCAGATCGAGGTGGTCCCAGGGCAGGACCTCGTCCCACCCGCGCTCCCGCGTGGTGTACCAGGCCACGTCGACGCCGGTGCCCGCCAGCCCCGACTCGGCGGCGGCCAGCCAGCGGTCGAGGTCGAAGTGCTCGCTCCAGCCGTCGAACCGGGCGCCCGCCCGGAACGCCGCCTCGATGACCGGACCCAGCCGCCGATCGCCCCGGGCCAGCAGGCCCTCGATCACGCCGGGGCGCCCGTCGCTGTACCGGACGCCGATGGCCCGGCCGTACCGCCGGTCGGCGCGGACCCGGTCGCGCAACAGCCGGAGCCGACGGTCGATGGTCTCGATGTCGGCCTGCCCGGCCCACTGGAACGGGGTGTGCGGCTTGGGCACGAACGCGCCGATGCTCACGGTGCAGTGAATGTCGCGCTGGCCGGTCGCCCGTCGGCCGGCCTCGATCACCCGCGCCGCCAGGTCGGCGATGGCCACCACGTCCTCGTCGGTCTCCGTGGGCAGCCCGCACATGAAGTAGAGCTTGACACTGCGCCAGCCGCCGGTGAACGCGGTGGCCACCGTCTGGAGCAGATCCTCCTCGGTGACGCCCTTGTTGATGACGCGGCGCAGACGCTCCGAGCCGCCCTCCGGCGCGAAGGTCAGGCCGGCGCGGCGTCCGTTGCGGGCCAGTTCCTCGGCGAGTTCGACGTTGAAGGCGTCGACCCGCGTCGAGGGCAGCGACAGCGACACGTTGGTGCCGGCGTACCGGTCGGCGAGTTCGCGGGCGATGGACCCGATCTCGGAGTGGTCGGCGCTGGACAGGGAGAGCAGCCCCACTTCCTCCAGCCCGGTGGCCGCCAGCCCGGCCTCGACCATGCGTCCGATGGTGTCGATGCTCCGTTCCCGGACGGGCCGGGTCACCATGCCGGCCTGACAGAAGCGGCATCCCTGCGTGCACCCGCGGAAGATCTCCACCGAGTAGCGCTCGTGCACGGTCTCGGCTAGGGGCACGAGGGGCGCCTTCGGGTAGGGCCAGTCGTCGAGGTCCTGCAGGGTGTACTTCTCGACGCGGGCGGGGATGCCGGGCCGGTTCGGCCGCACCGCTTCGATGCGGCCGTCGGGCAGGTAGCCGACGTCGTAGAAGCGGGGCACGTAGCAGCCGGCGGTGATCGCGAGCCGCTCGAGCAGCCCGTCCCGGCCCCCGGGTCGGCCGGCGGCCTTCCACGCCCGGAGCACGCGGGAGACGGCCAGCACGGCCTCCTCGCCGTCGCCGAGCACGGCGGCGTCGATGAAGTCGGCGATCGGCTCGGGGTTGACGGCCCCGTGCCCGCCCACGATGACGATCGGGTGGTCCCCGGTTCGGTCCGCGGCGTGCAGCGGAATACCCGCCAGGTCGAGGGCGGCCAGCAGGTTCGTGTACCCCAGCTCCGTCGACAGGCTGACCCCCAGCAGATCGAAGGCGCCGACCGGGCGGTGGTTCTCCAGCGTGAACTGCGGCAGCCGGTGCGCACTGAGCAGCTCGGCTAGGTCGGGCCAGACCGCGAAGGACCGCTCGGCGAGGATCCAGTCCTGCTCGTTGAGCACCTCGTACAGGATCGCCAGGCCCTGGTTGGGCTGGCCGACGGCGTAGGTGTCGGGGTACATCAGCACCCAGCGCACCTCGGCATCGGCCCAGTCCTTGCGGATCGAATTCACCTCGCCGCCCACGTACTGGATCGGTCGCGCCACGCTCGCCAGCAGTGGCTCGAGCCGGTCGTAGAGCGAGTGCGGCTCGCGGGTCACGTCAGTCATCGCTGCCCGAGCCTACCCCGCCCCGACGGTGCGGGGTCCGGGCCGGTCACCCGGGCTGATCGCCCGCGGGCGCCTCCTCCGGCGGCGGCGCGGCGCCCGCCTTCGCGGCCTGCCGCTTCGCCAAGCGCTCGGCGTACCGTCTGGCCTTCAGGTCGTCCTCATAGTCGCGCCAGTCCCCCTCCGGCAGGATGATCTCCGGGTACTGGGGCTGCCACATGGCCTCGTAGACCTCCTGGACGGGGTCCTCGAGCTTGATCTCCGAGAGCCCCTCGTTGTAAGCCGACTGGGCGACCTTGACGGCCACGACCCCGGACGCCATCCGCAGGTGGTTCACGCTGGGCAGCAGCGACTTGCCGCGCGGCACCACGCCCTGGATGTCCGCGACCGCCTCGGCGGCCGCCGCGATCATCCGGTCGGAGACCCGGGACGCCTTGCTCACGATGACGCCCAGCCCAAGACCGGGGAACACCAGCGCGTTGTTGGCCTGGGCGATCTCGTAGGTGATGCCCTTGTACTCGACGGGCTTGAAGGGCGAACCGGTCGCGACCAGCGCCCGGCCTTCGGTCCACTCGATGATGTCGGCCGGGACGGCCTCGGCCCGCGAGGTCGGGTTCGACAGCGGCATGATGATGGGACGCTCACAGTGAGCGGCCATCTCGCGGATGACCTCCTCGGAGAACGCCCCGGAGCGGGCCGACGTCCCGATCAGGATCGTGGGCTGGATGTTGCGGACCACCTCGAGGAGGTCGACGTTGTCGGGGTCCTGGACGCCCCAGTACTTGATCTCCTCGACCGAACGCGCGTAGGGCCGCTGGAAATCGCGCATCTGATCGCCGAGGCCGCCGTGGATGAGGCCGTGCGAGCCGAGGCACCAGAAGTTGCGGTTCGCCTCGTCCTTCGTCAGGCCCTCGCGCACCATCCGGTCGCGGAGCAGGTCGGCGATCCCGATGCCGGCCGTGCCGGCGCCGAAGATCACGACCCGCTGCTCGCGCAGCTTGTGGCCCACGGTCTTGACCCCGGACAGGACGGCCGCCATCACGACGGCGGCGGTGCCCTGGATGTCGTCGTTGAAGCTGCAGACCCTGTCGCGGTACTTCTCGAGCACCCGGTGGGCGTTGTTGGCGCCGAAGTCCTCCCAGTGGAGCAGCGCGTTGGGGTACATGCGGCTCACGGTCTCCACGAACTGATCCATGAAGTCGTCGTAGGCCTTGCCGCGGATCCGGCTGTGCCGCGCCCCCAAGTAGAACTCGTCGTTCAGCAGCTCCATGTTGTCGGTGCCGACGTCGATCACGCAGGGGATGACGCGGTGCGGATCGATGCCGGCGGCCGCGGTGTAGATGCCCAGCTTGCCGATCGCGATCTGGACGCCGCCGATCCCCTGGTCGCCGATCCCCAGGATGCCCTCGGAGTCCGTGACGACGATCAGGTCGCACTCGTCGGACGCCAACCCGAAGTTCTCGAAGGACATCTGGATCTGCTCGGGGTAGTCCACCGAGGTGAACACGGCGCGCAGCTTGCTGAAGCCGTGGCTGAACCGCTGGATCACCTCGCCGATCGTCGGTGTGTAGACGATCGGCATCATCTCCTCGATGTGTTCGCTGAACAGCCGGTAGAAGAGCACCTCGTTCCGGTCGCGCAGCCCGGACAGGTAGGAGTACTTGGCCATGTTCCCGGACTGGGCGCAGAACTGCCCGTAGACCCGGCGCACCTGGGCCTCGATGGACGTCACACCGGGCGGCAGCAGGCCGGTGAGCTGCAGCGCGTGCCGTTCCGGCCAGGTGAAGGCCGTGCCCCGATTCACCATCGGGAAGTTGAGAACGTCGGCGCCGCGCGCCTGGATGCGCACCTGGGGCCCGTGCGGCCCGGCGATGAACTCATAGGGAGGGTTGGCCATGGAACGAACGTACGAGTTCTCGGCCGTCTGCCGCCACCGTTCGCACGAATTCGCCGGTAGTCGACCCTGCTTCCGCCAGGGTCTGGCTGGCCAGCAGGAGGCGGGGCGCTGGGCCGTCACCATGTGGTCGGGCCGCCGAGGCGCCGGTGATGCGGGCAAGGATGGGCGGGTGATCACCGCAATGGTTTCGTTCAAGGTCAAGAAGGGCGCGCTCACCCGGGTGGCCACCGAGCTGAGCGCGATCGAGGAGGTGGCGGAGGTCTACTCGACGACCGGCCCCTTCGACCTGCTCGCCCACGTCCAGGTCCGCGAGTACGAGAACCTGTCCGACGTCGTCAACGACAAGATCGCCAGCCTGCCGGGCATCAAGGACACCATGACGGTGACGGCGTTCAAGCAGTACAAGTTCCGGCGGCTGGACGAGGGCGCCAGCCCGGGCTCGGTCGTGGCGCCTGGGGAGCCGGACGTCCCCGGCCCCACGGCGTCCGTGCGCGGCCGCACGGCGATCGCACCCGTGCTGGCCAAACTCGCCGACAACTTCAACCTGGACCGCGGCGAGGTGTTCTCGGTGGTCGACGCCATCAACTCCGGCGAGCTCTCGGACGTGCAGATCGCCGGCTTCCTGGTGGGCCTGACGAACAAGGGCCCCACGGTCGCCGAGGTCGCCGCGATCGCCGACGCGATGCGCCGGGTTGCGGTGCCGATCCGGGTGACGGTCGACGGCGAGCTGTCGGACACGTGCGGGACGGGGGGTGGATTGACGACGTTCAACGTCAGCTCCGCGAACGCGATCCTGGCCGCAGCCGGGGGCGTCCGGGTCGCCAAGCACGGCAGCCGTTCGATCTCGTCGTCCTCGGGCAGCGCCGACGTGCTGGAAGCGCTCGGCATCGACATCGACCCGACCCCCGAGCAGGCGGCCCGCCTGATCGAGACCGTGGGGATCAGCTTCCTGAACGCCCCCACGTTCCACCCCATCATGGGGCGGGTGTTCGGCCCCGAGAACGAGCTGGGCATCAAGTCGATCTTCTTCACGATCATCGGCCCGCTGATCAACCCGGCCGGAGCCCGGAATCACTCGATGGGCGTGTACAAGCCGGAGTTGGTGTCGATGATGGCGCAGGTGGTCGCCGAGATGGACTTCAACCACGTGCTCATCGCGCACGGGGTGGACGGCCTGGACGAGCTCTCGCTCGTCGGGCGGACGATGATCGCGGACGTGTACCGCGGCAGCATCCGCTACGACGAGATCGCGCCGGAGGACTTCGGCCTGCGCCGCTGCACACCGGCGGAGATCGCGGGCGGCTCCCCCGAGCGGAACGCCCAGATCATCCGCGACCTCTTCACCGGTCGCGAGACGGGAGCGCGCCGGGACTTCCTGCTGCTCAACTCGGGCGCGACGCTGTACGTCAACGACAAGGCGGCCTCGATCGCCGACGGCATCGCCCTGGCCCGCGCCCTGCTCGACTCCGGGGCGGCGAACGCCAAGCTCGACGAGCTCATCGCCGCCTCGCGGGCCGCCGGATGACCGGGTCGCTGGTCGCCTCGATCAGGGCCCGGCAGCGGGCGGGGATCTTCCCCGTCCTCGGCGAGGTGAAGGTGCGCTCCCCGAAGGAGGGCGACCTGCTGGCCGGACGCGATCCCGTCGCCTACGCGCGCCTGATGGCCGCCGCCGGCGTCGCCGGCATCAGCGTGGTGACCGAACCCGAGCACTTCGGCGGATCGCTGGACCTGCTTCGCACCGTCGCCGCCGCCGTCGGCGTCCCGGTGCTGGGCAAGGACTTCGTGACCACCCCCGCGCAGGTCGACGCGTTGGCGGACGCCGGGGCCGCCGCCGTGCTGTTGATCGCGGCCCACCTCACCCCCGCAGCGCTGGCCGACCTGGTCGCCCACGCCCACACCCGCGGCGTCGAGGCCCTGGTCGAGGCGCACACCGCCGAAGAAGTGCGCACGGTCGCGGACGTGCCGGCCGACCTGTTCGGGATCAACAACCGCGACATCACGCTCCTTGAGGTGGACGACGGCGACGTGACGCGGACCGGCCGGCTGGCCCGGCTGTACCCGCCGGGGCGTCCGGTCGTCAGCGAGAGCGCGATCGGTTCGCCGACCGACGTTCGCCGGGCCGCGGCGGCCGGAGCGGACGCCGTCCTCGTCGGCACGGCGGCGCTGCGCGCCCCCGACCCGGTGGCCTTCCTGCGCACGCTGGCGGGGGCGGGCTGGCCGGCATGACTTGGGCCAAGATCTGCGGGCTCTGCCGTCCCGACGACGTGGCGCTCTGCGCGGCGTCCGGCGCTGACGCGCTGGGCTTCGTCGTGGACTACCCCGCCGACGTGCCGTGGAACCTCACCCTGCCGCAGGCCCGCGCCCTGATGGCGCTCGTGCCCCGGGACGTCGAGCGGGTGGCCGTCGTCGGCGAGGACCCCGATCACATCCTCACGATCGCGGACGCCCTGGGCCCCGACCTCGTCCAGTTGCACGCCGACGAGGACCCGGCCACCACGGCCCTGCTGGTCGACGCGCTGCACGCCCGCGGCGTCCGGGTCGCGAAGGCCCTGCGCTTCGACGTGGCGTCCGGGGCGCTGCGGACCCGCCACGCCGTCGGGGACGACCCGGCCGCCGCCGCCCGGCGCTACGTCGACCTCGGCGTCGACGTGCTGCTGGTCGACTCGATGAGCGCCACCCGCCCCGCCGGCACGGGCCGCACGGTCGACCTCTCGGTGGCCCGGTCGATCCGGGACGGGGCCGGCGTGCCGGTCGTGCTGGCCGGTGGCCTGCGCCCCGACAACGTGGCCGCGGCGATCGCGGCCGTGGAACCCAACGGGGTCGACGTCATCAGCGGCGTCGAGCACCCGGTCGGCCGCAAGGACCCGGCCCAGGTCCGGGCGTTCCTGGCGGCCGTGCGAGGCTGACCGAGCGCATGCGCCGAACGCCACGTTCGCGCGCGCAGCAAGAGCCGACGGGAGGTCACCACGGGGTTACCCTCGGTTCGTGAACCCGCACCCCGGCCCGTGGAGTCCTTGGCGCGTCGTGGTCGGCTTCGGCCTCGTCAGCCTCGCCGGGGACATGGTGTACGAGGGCGCCCGGTCGTTGTACGGTCCGGCGCTGCTGGCCCTGGGCGCCTCGGCCGCGATCGTCGGGTTGGTGACCGGGGTGGGTGAGGCCATGGCGCTCGTGCTGCGGCTGGTCGTCGGTCCCGTCGCGGACCGCCGCGGCAGCCACTGGTCGTTCACCATCGCGGGCTACGCCCTGACCGCCGTCTGTGTGCCGCTGCTGACACTGGCGCCCTGGTTCGGGGCCGCGGGGCTCATCGTCGCGGCGCTGCTGATCTGGTCGGAGCGCGCGGGCAAGGCCGTCCGCTCGCCGTCGAAGTCGGCGCTGCTGGCTCACGCCGCCCAGGGGGTGGGCCGGGGCAAGGGCTTCGGGATCCACAAGGCCCTGGACCAGGTCGGCGCCTTCCTCGGCCCGCTGCTCGTGGCCGCGGTCGTCGCAGCGACGGCGTCCCTGTGGCCGGGATTCGCGGTCCTGGCCGTTCCGGGGCTGCTGGCCATGGGGCTGCTGTTGTGGATCCGCCACCGGGTGCCCGACCTGACCGTGTACGACCCGCCCGGGGCGCCCACCGCACCGCGCGCGCCGGCGTCGTCGTGGTGGCGCGAGGCGCTCGGTGCGCGACTCCCCCCGGTCTTCTTCACGTACGCCTTCGCCGCGGCGCTCACCACGGGCGGGCTGGTGACCTTCGCGGTGATCTCCGTCCACCTGACGCGGGGCCTCGGCGTGCCGGTCGCGCTCGTGCCGGTGATCTATGCCGGGGCCATGGCGATCGAGGCGATCGCGGCCGTGCTGACCGGTTGGTTGTTCGACCGCGTCGGTCCCCGCGTGCTGCTGGTGGTGCCCGTGCTGGTGGCCCTGGTGCCCGTGTTGGCGTTCGGCACCCTGCTGCCGGTGGTGTTGGTCGGCGTGGCGTCGTGGGCCGCGGCCTACGGCGTCCAGGACTCGACGATCAAGGCGCTGGTGGCCGACCTGGTCCCGTCCGACGCACTCGCCGGCGCGTACGGGGTGTTCGCGGCCATCCAGGGCTTGTTCGCGATCGCCGGGGGATTCACGGCCGGCTACCTGTTGGACCGGTCCGTGCCGGTGCTGATCGCGGTGGTGGGTGCCGCCCAGGCGCTGGCCGTCGCCCTGTTGCTGCGCGCGTTGCGAAAGGCCGCCACGGCGACCTGATCGACCGTGACGGCTGCTAGGGTCGAAACACGGGCGGTGGGGCTCGCCTGAACCAACTGTCGCTGCGGCGGCCAACAGTCCCTACCAGACACGACTTCGACGTGCGACGGGTAGGGAGGTGCGGCGATGGCCCCCAGCAACTCGAGGCCGAACGACTTGGCCGCTCTTCTCGACGCTCCGCGCGCCTGGGTACGTGCGCACACCGTGCGGCGTTAGCCCAACCAGGGCGACGCCGAGCCACCGAGAGAGGACCCGCAATGAGCTTCGAGATCGCCGGCGTGAGCGCGCTGGAAATCATGGATTCGCGTGGACGCCCCACGCTGAACGTCACCGTCACCCTCGCCGATGGGACCGTCGCCGAGGCGGGCGTGCCGTCGGGGGCGTCCACCGGAACCCGGGAGGCCGTCGAACTGCGGGACGGCGACAAGAGCCGTTTCGGGGGGGCCGGCGTGACCCAGGCCCGCGACCACGTCAACCAGGAACTCAACGCCGGCCTCTGCGGCCGGGCGTGGGCCTCGCTCGCCGAGGTGGACCAGGCGATGCGCGACCTGGATGGGACCCCCAACAAGGCCCGCCTCGGCGCGAACGGCATCATCGGCACCTCGATGGCCGTGGCCCGAGCCCTGGCCGCCTCCGCCGGCCTGCCGCTGTACGCGTGGCTGCCGGGCTTCGGCCAGGCGCCCCGGATGCCCGTGCCCTGCTTCAACGTGCTCAACGGCGGCGCGCACGCCCCCAATCCGCTCGACTTCCAGGAGTTCATGATCTCCCCGCTTGGCGCCCCGTCGATGGCCGAGTCCGTCCGGGCCGGCGCCGAGGTGTACGCCGCGCTCCGCAAGCGCCTCGCCGCAGCCGGTCACGCCACCGGACTGGGCGACGAGGGCGGATTCGCGCCCGACCTGGCCGAACCCGAGGAGGTGTTGGAGTTGATCGTCGCCGCGATCACCGACGCCGGCTACCCGGTGGGCACCGAAGGGATCGCGATCGCCCTCGACCCGGCCGCGTCGGAGTTCCACCAACCCGACGGCAGCTACCGGGTCAACGGGAAGTCCTTCACGAGCGACGACATGATCGCCCGGTACGCGGCGATGGCCGACGCCTTCCCGATCTGGAGCATCGAGGACGGGCTGGGCGAGGCCGACACCGAGGGCTGGAAGAAGCTGACCGCCACCCTGGGCGACCGCCTGCAACTGGTGGGCGACGACAACTTCTGCACCAACCCCGCGATCATCACCGAGGCGATCGCAAACGGCATCGCCAACGCCGCCCTGATCAAGGTCAATCAGATCGGCACCATCACCGAGACCCTGGAGGCCATGCGGATCTGCCATGAGGCCGGGTACGGCCAGATGGTGTCGCACCGCTCGGGCGAGACCCCCGACACGTTCATCGCCGACCTCGCCGTGGCCACCGGTTGCGGCCAGATCAAGACCGGCGCACCGGCCCGCGGCGAGCGCGTCGCCAAGTACAACCGACTCATCCAGATCCAGGCGCAGGACCCCGACCTGCCTTACGGCAGGATCTGACGGACCGGGCCGGCCGGCCCACCGGTTGGCCGGCCGGCATGACCTGGGCCCAGACTGCCACCCGATCGCCGGGGCGGTGTTCGCCGCCGCTCGTCGCCTCTGAGCCGGGGACGACGCACCGCTAGGAGGCTGCTGAAGAAGGCGCCAGTTGGCGTGTCGGCAGGCTGTGGATGGCGGAGTCCACGTGGGTGGCCTCGGCGACCTTGACGCCGTCACTGCGGCGCCTTCGCTCACCGGACCTGCTTTGGCCGGTGGAGCCGTGTCTGCTGCCTTGGTGAGGGCTCCGAG
>JAAYTZ010000029.1 GCA_012517965.1 Propionibacterium sp.
ACCCAAGGATCGTGGAAATCCCGCTCAACCGGAGCGCCAACCCGGGAAACTGTCACACCCACCCGGCAGAATCAGACCTGCACGACGGTTTCAGCCCGCCCCAACAACCACGTGGACCAAGCGCGAAACATCGAGGCTAATGCCAGATGCCAGAACGCATCAGGCCCGTTAATGGGACCGAGGAGGCGCTGTGTCACGTAGATCGGCATGGCCACGAGGATCAACGACGTCGCCCCCACGATGGGGTCGAGGCGGAGTGCCGAACCGATTCGAGCAACGTGAGATGACGAATGAGGACCTACCGGCAGACCTGGAGTCGATTCCTCGGTCATGTGATCGGCACCCCTCCGAAACCGAACTTCAGGATTGTTGCTCGCACCTGACAGTTTTCGACCACAGAAGAGTAGCAGCCGCAGCTGCGATGCCGTTGCTCAGGCTGGCCGGTGAGGTTGTGGTTCATGCTGCACAGCGAAGGGTCGTTGATCGCCGATGGCGAAGGTGAGGTACTGTGCTCGACGTGCACGAGATCGATGTTCCAACTCGACTCCGTCAGGATATGCCTGTAGTTCTGGTACTCGGTCTGGGGACCGGGGGGCTCCTGAACGGTATCGCAAACATCGCCATGCATGGTTGGGGGTGGGACGCCCACGCATATTACCTGGCCGCTCGGCAACTGGACTACTCGCGTCTCCCTAATACCGTTGATGCTTATCTGTACAGTCCCGTCTTCGCGCAGGCGTTGAGGCCGGCCGCTTTGCTGCCCTGGCCCGTGTTCGCCGCGTTATGGTCGGTAGTTGCGTTTCTCTCCTTGGCTTGGATTCTGCGCGATGTGCGGTGGCCGATGAGATTCGCCCTACTCTACGCGGCACTCCCGGAGGTCGCTTCGGGAAACGTGCATTGGCTCATCGCGGTTGCGTTGGCCGGTGCAATACGCCGTCCTTCGTTGTGGGCCCTTCCCGCCTTGACGAAGATCGGCCCCGCGGTCGGTATGGCTTGGTTCCTCTTCCGAGGGGAGTGGGGTCGTCTCGCCTCCGCGCTGGCTGTGCCGCTTTCAGTCGCTGGCATCTCTTACTTGGTCGATCCGGCTGCCTGGCATTCCTGGGGCGATCTTCTTTTGCGCTCGCTTGTGGAGCCCAACCCCGGCGCAGTCCAGTTTGTACCACCCGCTCCTTTCCGGCTTGCCGGCGCCTTGGTGATCACCGCCTACGCTGCGAGCACTTCTCGACGATGGCTGCTGGCAGTCGCGGCTTGCCTGGCCAGCCCGAACTGGGCGCTCCCTGCGTTGGTGATTCTTTACGCGATCCCGATGCTCCGAATTCAGGAAGCGGCGTCCACGAAGGGTCGTGATGTGATCCCGAGCGCCTTGTAGCCGAACTGGCCTCCATAATGCATGGGGCAGGGCTGAGAGCCACCGTGTTGGAGGGACTTCAAACCAGCCTGAAACACCTGCGCCGAGGTGCGTTCGCGGTAGTGCAGCAGGACCACCCAGGGCGCCAGTTCCCTTGACTGCGACTACCTCCAGGTCGGGCGTCTCGCCCAGTGGCCGGGCCATGCTGGCGATGGTGCGGCCCTTGCCGACATACGTGATTTGACTAAGCCCCACAGCCAACCCCCGCTCATCCCTAGCATTGCGTTCAACGGCGATCGTTCGACGCCGCACATCGATGGGGGGAAACATGCCTCGCGGATCAATGTCGCACACACGAGGAAGTACACGGAGACTCAGGAGACTCTTGGCGGCGTCGGTGGTCGCCGCGCTGGCCATGATCGGTTGGCCAGCCGTGCCCGCGCAGGCGGCGGGGACCGATGCCGGTGAGTACTGGCTGACCTTCCCGCGCAACTACGTCGATACACCCGAGTTGACTCTGTTCCTGAGTGGCTCCCAGGCGACCACGGGCGTCGTCGAGATCTCCGCTCTCGCCTTCTCCCAGCCCTTCTCGGTCACCCCGGGTGCGATCACCTCGGTGGTGATCCCCCCCAGCGCGCAGATCAGCGGGACGGCACTGCAGTCCGCCCTGGGGATTCACGTGTCCGCCGATGCTCCGGTGACCGTGTATGGGCTGAACCGCATTCAATACACGACAGACGCCTACCTCGGCGTGCCCGTCAGTCGACTTGGCACTCGCTACGTGGCCGCGGCCTACGATGTCAACGCGGACACGGGGCTCGTCTCCGTGGTGGCCGCCGCAGAGGCAACCACGGTGACGGTGACGCCGTCCACCGCCCTCACGGACGGCAGGCCGGCCGGTGTACCGTTCGACGTCACCCTGGCGAAGGGCGACGTGTACAGCATGGAGGCCGCCCTCGACATCACGGGGACCCTGGTCACGTCGGACAAGCCGGTGTCGGTCTTCTCCGGATCCGCCTGCACCAACATCCCGACCGGCTATTCCTACTGCGACCACATCGTCGAGCAACTGGCTCCCACCAGTTCGTGGGGCACGAAGTTCCTGTCGATGCCGCTGGCGACGCGGCTCAACGGTGACACCTTCCGGGTCATCGCGGATCAGCCGGACACGCAGGTCAGCGTGAACGGGGCGGTCGTGGCGACGCTGGCAGCGGGGCAGTTCCACGAGCAGATCGTCGCCGGGCCGGCCTCGATCACGTCGGACAAGCCGATCCAGGTCATGCAGTACTCGAACAGTTCCACCTATGACGGCGTCACCTCCGACCCGTTCATGATGACCGTGCCGCCTTACGAGCAGTACCTGAACAAGTACGTGGTGACGACCCCGGCGTCCGGGTTCTCGGGAAACTACATCAACGTCATCGCCCCCACGGCGTCCGTGGGCTCCGTGACCCTGGACGGCTCCGCCATCCCGGCGTCCGACTTCGCGGTCATCGCCGGCACGACGTTCTCCGGGGCCCAGTTGCCGGTCTCGCTGGGTAGCCACGCGCTGGCCGGGCCGCTGCCGTTCGGGGTGCACAGCTACGGCTATGACGAGTATGACTCGTACGGTTACCCCGGCGGCATGGGTGGTTCCCCGGTGGCGACGGTCCAGAGCCTGACGGTGGCCCCCGCCACGGAGACCCTGAATGTCGGCGCGGAAGCCTGCACCACCGCGACCGCCAAGGACGGCACCTCGACGCCGGTGGCCGATGTCCGCGTCGACTTCGCGGTCACCGGCGCCAACACCGTCGACGGGTTCGCGATGACGAACGCGTCCGGGGTGGCGACGTACTGCTACACCGGGACGAACGCGGGAACCGACACCGTGACGGCGTCGTTGTCCCTGTTGTCGGGCCAGGTGACCAAGATCTGGACGGCGGCCAATCAGGCGCCGACGGCCAAGGCCGGCGGCCCGTACAGCGGAAACGAAGGATCGGCGATCCCCGTGACGGGTTCCGGTACCGATCCGGAAGACGCGCCCCTCACCTACGCCTGGTCGGTCGTCGGGTCCACGGGCACGGACGCCGGCGCGTCCTGCACCTTCGCCGACCCCGCGAAGGCGAGCACGACGGTGACCTGCACCGACGACGGAACCTACACTCTGCGCCTGACCGTGTCGGACGGGGCGCTGACGGCGACCAGCGATGCTGCGTTGACCGTGCTGAACGCGTCGCCGACCGTGGCCATCACCAGCCCGACCGACATGGCGCTCGTCAAGGTCGGCGCGCCCGTCACGCTGACGGCCAAGAGCACCGACCCCGGCAGCAACGATGGGCTGACCTGCACGATCGACTGGGGTGACGGGACGACCTCGGCCGGCACCGTCGCGTCCGGCACGTGCTCGGGCACGCACACCTACGCGAGCGCCGGCGTGTTCGACGTGACCGTAACCGTGACCGACGACGACGGAGCCTCCGCCACCGACACGATCTCGCTGGTCACCTACGACCAGACCACGAAGGTCACCGGCGGCGGTTTCGTGAAGACCGACGCCGGCAGGACGTCCTTCGGCTTCGTCGCCAAGGACTCGGCCGGTTCGTACACCGGTCAACTCCAGGTGCGGTTGCCGGGCAAGAGCAAGTTCCACGCCGGCACCGTGACGTCGCTGACCGTCGTGGGCAACACCGCCACCTGGACCGGCACCGGCTCGCTCAACAAGGTGGAGGGCTACACCTACACCGTGACCGTTGTCGACAACGGCAGCGGCTCGGGCAAGAAGTCGACGCCCGACACGATCGAGATCACGATCAAGGCTCCCGACAACACCGTCGCGGCGTCCGTCAAGGGCCCGCTGCAGGGCGGCAATCTGACCGTCCACAAGTGACCCGCTGATCACCAGCGACCGAGCAAGCGGCCGGCGTCCCCCACGGGGCGCCGGCCGCGTTGTCTGTCAGGCCGGGGTGCCGGCCACCACCCCCGTGGACAGCGTCTGTACAGTCTGTACACTTTGTCGTGAAAGGGGAGTTATCGCATGCACACCCAGTTCGCGACCCTGAGCGAAGCTCGCGCTCACCTCACCGACCTCACGGACGCCGCCATCTCGGGCCGTCCGGCCGGCTACGCCCGGGACGGCCTGCGGGTAGCCGCCGTCGACGCCGAACGGCTCCGGGACGCCCTGTCCAGGCTGCACCCCGCGCGCGCCGAGATGTTCCGGGAAGACGGCGGCGTGGGGGTCGCCATCGCTGAACTGGGCCTCGCCGTCGAGGGCGACACCCTCACCGACGCCGTGACCGAAATGGTGAACGCGCTCCGCGACTACGCCGCCGACTGGGACGATCACCTGCTGAACGCACCGAACCACGCCGGCAACTGGGGACTGGTCCAGATCATCGCGTTGTCCACCGACGAGCAACTAGCCTCCTGGGTGCGAGGTGCCTGACCGCCGTGCCCGGCCATCCCGCCCCCAGACGCAAGGACCACCTCACGTTCTGCCTCACCGAAGGCTGGACGGAGGTCCGCAACGCGACCGGTCAGGCCGTGCGACACCACCAGACCTTCGAACTGAGCCTGCCTGATGGCCGCATCCTGCGAACCCACATCTCCCGGCCGCCCGACTCCAAGGACACCTACGGCCCCGGGCTGTGGTCCCGGATCCTGCGAGACCAACTCCGGGTAACCCCTGGCGAGTTCTGGGCCTGCGTTCAAGGCCACGACCTTCCGGACCGTGGCTTCGTGAAGCCGCCCGAGGAAAGCATCCCGGCCGATGTCCTCACGCTCCTCGTCAACAGGGGCGTCGACGAGAAGGCGGTTTTGATGATGAGTCGGCACGAGGCGCTCGCGCTCCTGTACGCGTTGCTGTCGAAACCCATCCAGTGACACCCGGCGGCCGATCACCTGGAGGGCGCGTCGACGGGGTCGGGCGGAACTCAGGGGAGGATCGGCGTCCGTTGTTCGAAGCGGAGCCGCCAGGTGTCGCCGTTCTTGATCCAGGTGGCCGCGCACAGCAGCACGTGCGCCGAGGTGCGTTCGCGGTAGCGCAGCAGCACCACCCAGGGCGCCAACTCCTCGACGGCGACGACCTCCAGGTCGGGCGTCTCGCCCAGCGGGCGGGCCATGCCGGCGATGGTGCGGCCCTTGCCAGCGACCTTGCCGCGTTCGTCGTGCAGGGCGTACTTGGGGTGCAGCAGGGCGTCCAGCCGCTCCTGGGAGGGCCGCACGTCGGCGTCCCAGAGCGAACGCTGCAGCGCGACGACGGGGTGCTCCTCGGGGGAGGGTTCGGTGAACAGGTCCACGGGTGGGGCCGGCGGGGCGTAGGTGCGCGACGGCGGCTTCTGGGGGGCGCGTCCGGGCCGGTAGCCGGGGCCGCGGTCCACGGGGGTCCCGTCCCGATAGGACGCCGCGGCGGCTCGCGCGCGGGCGTCCGCCGCCTCGTTGAGGGCGTGGCCGGCGTGGCCCTTCACCCACTCGAAGGTGACGTGGCGGCCGTGGAGGGCGCGGTCGAGATCCTTGAGCAACTCGACGTTGAGCACCGGTTGGCCGTCGGCCTTGCGCCACCCCTTCTTCTTCCAGCCGGGCAGCCACTTCGTCAGGGCGTTGATCACGTACTGGCTGTCGCAGAGCACGGTCAGCGACTGCGGATCGTCCGCCGTCTGCTCCAGCAGGTCGAGCACCGCCATCAACTCGCCCATGTTGTTCGTGCCGCGCGCCCAGCCGCCCGCCGCCCACCGATCGTCGTCGAGGTACCAGCACCAGCCCGCGGGCCCCGGATTGCCCAGCGACGACCCGTCGGCGGCAGCGATGATCACCCGCCCATTCTGCCCGGACGCCCCCGCAGTGGCCGGGGCGTCTTGCCGCCGGGTCGCGCGCGCGTGCGGTCAGGCCGCGGTGAGGGCGTCCGCCTCGGCGGGGGAGTCGTCCGGATCGGGCCGGCTCTGCGTGAGGCCGGCGCGGGCGGCCAGCAGGGCCAGCGTCCACAGCAGGGCCACGCTGGCCAGGGAGAACGCGATGCCGCGGAGCCCGCCGTCGGCGTCCGTGAAGCGGTAGACCACGCCGAGGGCCAGCACGGCGACCGTGAGCGCGGCGACCACCAGGCCGTGCAGCCTCAGGGTCGTGCCCCGCGTCGCCCGGACCGTCACCACGATCGCGCCGATCACCGCGACGGCGAGGATGCTGCGGGCGATCTGCAGGCCCAGATCGTCATCGGAGGCCAGCCACAGGATCGGCCACGACAGGCACCGCGTGAACGACCGGTAGCCGGCCGCGAACAGGCCGGCGAGGTACAGGACGGACAGCAGGCCGAACGCCCACGTGGCGGGCTTGGCCACTGGCGTCGCCTGCCAGCGGACGCCGCCGCCGCGCCCCAGCGCCACCGCGGCCACGAGGGTGGCCGTCATGGCGATGAGGGCGCACAGGATGTCCGCCGCGGAGCCCCACCGGGTGATGCCGATGCCCAGCACCGCCGCGCGTCCGAACAGCGCCGAGCCGCCCGCCGCGAACGCCGCCACCCAGGGCAGGACGCGGACGAGCCGGCCCGCGGTCACGAGGGTCAGGGACGCCAGCGCCGCCAGAATTAGGACGCCGCCGGTGCTCATCGCGATCACCCGGTGCACCATCTCGAGGGCGGGGTTGGCCTCGAGGATCGCCGGGATGTCGTTGGGGCCCGGCGCGAACCGGTCGTCGTAGCAGCCCGGCCACGAGCGGCAGTCGAAGCCCGAGCGGGTCGCGCACACCACCGAGCCGAGCGACACGGTGGTGGCCGTGAAGAACGCCGCCAGGCGGTAGATCCACAGAGTGAACCGGGGCACGGTCGTCATGAACGCGGATTCCTTCGTCTGGGGCCCCGCTGCGGTGCTGGGCGGTGAACGGTCTCGGGACAGCGTACCCAGCGCCCGGCCGCCGGGCGGGCGTCCCATGGTTGGGCGGGGGTGGGGTGCCCCCGGTGCCACCGGGGCGCGCGGACTTACAGTGGTGACCATGAGCGAGACCCCCCAATGGCCTCAGTCGGCGCGGCTGCGGGCCGGTGACGCCGATCGGCAGCGCACGATCGAGCGGCTCACGCAGTCCTGGCGGGACGGCCGCCTGACCCGCGACGAGTTCCAGCGCCGCACCCAGCAGTCGTTCGAGGCGACCTTCCGCGACGAGCTGGACGCCCTCACCGCCGACCTGACCGGGCTGGCGCCGATCTCGCCTGAGCTGCCGCACGACGCCCCGGCCGTGCCGCTCGGGGCCGAGTCGGTCCTCGCGGGGCGGCAGCCGGAGTACCGCGAGGTCGCGGCCCGCTACGCCCCCGCGGGCGCCAGCGGCTCGGCGGTGTCGGTCGGGTTCCTCAGCGGCATGGACAAGATCGGCGACTGGACGGTCGCGCCGGTCCACGCGTCGCTGGCCTTCTGGGGCGGCACGACCATCGACCTGCGCGACGCGATCTTCACCAGCGCCGACACGACCATCACGTGCATTGCCGTGATGGGCGGCATCGAGGTGATCGTGCCGCCGGAGATGGAGGTGCGGGTGTCCGGCCTCGGGCTGATGGGCGGGTTCGGCTGGGACAAGAAGCGGGAGGCCCGGCAGACCGCCCCCGCTCCCGCCGGCAACCCGCGGGTCACGATCAACGGCCTGGCCTTCTGGGGTGGCGTGGGTGTCGTCCGCAAGGAGCGCGAGGAGCCCCTCGGCTGAAAGCACCGGAGCTGCGGGAAAAGCTGCATCGCCTGGAGACGCGAGCACTGATCGCGGAAGCCATCGCTGAAGAGCGTCGGCTGGCGCTGGAGCTGAACTTCTGTGACAGCCAACCTGTGTGGGCAGGCGAGTACGCGTCGATCACACCCTCTTGTGCATGCGAATCGACATACCGTACGCTAGGGCAAATGACCCACCCCCGTTGTTCCAAGGCAGCCATCGCCTTTACATGCGCCGTGGCACTGAGCGTTTTAGCTGCTGGAAATGCATCAGCATCACCGTCCGAAAGCGCCAGTCCTGCCGCCAAAGCTCATGATTCTTCTCCCTATCGCGAGCAGACTCTAGACGCCACAAAACTGCCTGCGCATGTTCGCGAACAACTCCGCGAGAAGAAGCTCAATGAAGTCACGCTAAAGGTGGAGCATCGTGGTGGCTATACCTTAGTCTCAGATACCGACGCTTGGACTGTGTACCGAACGGAAAAATCCGCTGCTGGAGAGTTGCAGGCAGCATGGTCGGCGGGCGTTTGCTCCGGATATTTCGGGCCCATTCGCAAGGTGAATAACCGTGTGGAATGGTCTGCAACTAACACGTGCTACTCCTCATCCCCGAACGAAGTCTACGAGCATACCCTGCGCTCCACGCTTCGCGAGTCTGGCGGGGTGTTCGACTGGTTCCAGCTGGATGTCGAAACTGCCTACGCTCCGTATCGACCTTACAGTCAATCATTGACCGCCGTAGATTCCAACTATTGCGAGTGGGGTTACAGCAACCAATTCGATCAGGTCGTTAATATTCGTGTTCATAGCGTAGACTTTGGGCCAAAGGTGTCGGAGGCGACCACGTTGGCCTGCGAGGCGTCTGTCGACGCTTCAAACTAGCCATACCTGTCGAAATGTCGGATAGCTTCTCAAATTCGTCGCCGATGGACCCCGCTCTTGTGCCCCGGGCTGAGGGCATATCCTCTCGTTCCCGAACGAAGGATTCTCGCGCAGAGTACTTGCAGGCTGTCGCAAATGCGCTGGTTGTTGTCCAGTTTGCCCAGCTCCCAGATGACGTGGATCGCGTGTTGAGGGCGTTAGTGAAGGTCGTTTGTGAACAATTTACAACTGCTGGAGGCACGGTAGACGCGCTTGCGGTCGAACTGAAGCTGACCAAAGCAAATGCATCTAGGCTGCTTGAGGGGAATTGGCCAAGCCGCTAACCGCCATACCTATGCCACGTCCGAGGTTGAACAGCACCCCACGTCGGAGTGGAGTGGGTCAGGGGTGGCCGTAGGCCATCGCGGAGCGACGCCGTTGGCGCCCTTGACGCGCGGAACGGAGGCGTGTTCGTGGGGGTAGCGGGGGACGGGGTAACTGGACCCCAGTAGCTGTGGGGCAGTTAGTTAGCGGCGCAGTCCGTTGTTCTGGTGTTGCTGGTGTAGGGCGGCTTCGGCCTGGGTGTTGTGCTCTCTGCAGAACGTTCTCCGGCGATGGGCGTGCGGTCTCGTGTGCAATGGCCGGCGAGGCACTCTGTTGGTCCTCATCCAACCGCTCTGGGTTTCATAGAGGCTCGTCGGTGTCCATGTCAGTCTGACCATCGCGTCGACGACCACGCCGAACGCTGCCAGCGCCGTTGAACAAAACGCGAAGTGGTGTCCCCAAACCCGGGGACACCACTTCGCCACGACCACTTGACAAGAAGGGGTCACATATCAGTCGATGCCGAGGATCTGGGCGCAGGCCCAGTCGCGGGACGCGCCACCGGCGTTGTCGTACACCTTGTTGGCGATGGTGATCTGCTCGCCGCGGGAGGCGAGGTCGGCGCGGGAGGCGAACTCGCCCCCGCCGTAGGACAGCCAGGTGGAGATGGTGAACTGGAGGCCGCCGTAGAAGCCGTTGCCGGTGTTGATCGACCAGTTGCCGGTGGACTCGCAGCCGGCGATCTGGTCCCACATCGAGGCGCGGCGCAGGTCGAGCCCGGACGTCGACGACGAGGACGACGAGGACGATGAGGTGGAGGAGGACGACGACGAGGAGGTGGAGGTCGTCTTGGTGGCGGCGGCCTTCTTCGCTGCGGCGGCCTCGGCTGCGGCCTTCGCGGCTGCCTTCTCGGCGGCGGCCTTGGCGGCGGCTTCAGCGGCTGCCTTGTCGGCGGCGGCCTTGGCGGCGACCTGATCGGCGACTGCCTTGGCGGCGGCGTCCTCGGCCGTGGCCTGCTTCGCGACGGAGACGGCGGTGCCGTTCAGGGCGGCGGTGAGGGTGAGTTGGGTGTCGAGGGCGGCGACCGGGGTGCGGGCGGTCGACAGGTCGGTGCTGTAGGACTGGGTCCGCAGGGCGCTGTTGGGCAGCGACACGGCCGCGGTGGACACGGTGGGAGTGCTGAGGATGGACGTCGCAGCCCCGCCGACCAGCACAGCCGCGGTGACGGCGGCGGCGGCGAACTTGTTCTTGCCCATGGTGAGATCTCCTGACGATTGGTTATTGGTTCTCTCAACTACAAAGATACAGGGAACCTGAGAGATTCTCAACCTACGTTGCCGAAAGTTCTCAGCAAGCGTGCTGGGGTGAGCCACCCCGGCCACCGTCCACCCGCCCAGGTGTGACTTGCTACCGGTAGACGGGAACCAAGTCGCACCTCAGCGCGTGGGGGGTGGCCGCCTGGGGGGAGGAGTCAGGCCGAGCGCGCCCTCTCACCCGGGCAGGGGGACACGAGGGGCGCTCAGCCTCGCGCGGGCGTCCAACCCTGCAACGCCGGGAACACCAAGAGCGACAGCGGGGCCAGGTGGGGGTCGGGGTGCTGCGGGTCGACCCACCGGGCGGCGTCGATCTCCGCGGCCACCCGCTCGCCGGCCACCGCGTGCGGGTAGGCGTACACGTCGGCCCGCACCCAGTGGCCCGGCTCGTTGGCGGCGTCCGTGACGAAGCAGCCCACGAGCAGCAACTGCGCGCGGTCGAGGACCAGGCCCAGCTCCTCGGCGATCTCACGCACCGCGGTGACGTCCGACGATTCGCCGGGCTCGATCTTCCCGCCCGGCAGCATGAACGTCTCGGTGCCCCGCTTGCGCACACACAGCACGCGGCCCGCGGCGTCCCACAGGACGACCGCGGCCACCACGAAGCCGGGGCCCTCGTCCGGCACGGCGGGCTGCGTCGGCGGCATCGCCGGCGGGAACTCAGCCGGCGACGATCAGGTTGTCGAGGCGTCCGATGCCCTCGATCTCGACCGTCACGCGCTGGCCGGGCACCATGAACAGCTTGGGCTCGCGCCCGGCCCCCACGCCGCCGGGGGTGCCGGTGGCGATCATGTCGCCCGGGTTGAGCCGGATCATCGTCGACACGTACCGCACCAGGTCCACCGGGTCGAACAGCAGGTCGCCGGTGTTGTCCTCCTGCATGACCTCGCCGTCGAGCGTCGTCGCGATGCGCAGCGCGGGCCGGACGCCGCCCGGCAGCTCGTCCGGTGTCACCAGGACCGGCCCGACGGGGGTGGTGGAGTCCCAGTTCTTGCCCTGCGTCCACTCGCGGCTGCGGAACTGCCAGTCGCGGCACGACACGTCGTTCAGCGCGGTGAAGCCGGCGATGGCGTTGATGGCCTCCTGCTCGGACGCCCGCCGCACGGTCTGGCCGATGACCAGGGTGAGCTCGCACTCCCAGTCGAACTCGTCGGTCTCGTCGGGGCGCACGATGTCGTCGGTCGCGCCGATCAGGCAGTCGGCCCACTTGGGGAACAGGGTCGGGTACTCCGGCACCGGACGCCCCATCTCCTCGATGTGGTTGCGGTAGTTGAGCCCCACGCAGACCACCTTGCTCGGGCGCGGAACCACGGGGGCGAACGTCACGTCGGTTGCCCGGTAGGTGGGCCCGGCAGCCGTCGCCGCGACGTCGCGCCAGTCGGGGCGCGCGAGGAAGGCTCCCAGGTCGGGCGCGTCGAGGTCGACCAGGGTGTCGCCGTCGACGCGGACGGCGCGCGTGCCCTCGTCGGTACGGATCGTGGCGAGCTTCATGCGAGTTCCTTCCACCAGCAGCGGGTACGGGATCAGCTTGGCCCAGTCGGAGGGGTTTGGGGAGCCGGGTTCGCAGCAGGTTGCTGGCGCGCCAGCCGCTCGTCCGCGCTGGGCCGGCCACCACCCGCGCTGGCCCGACCCATCATCCACCCGCCCAGGTGCGAATTGATTCCGGTAGACGGGAACCAACGCGCACCTCAGCGTGTGGGCGAGGGTGCGCGCGCGTGGGGA
>JAAYTZ010000030.1 GCA_012517965.1 Propionibacterium sp.
AGGGCCTGCACGACGCCCACCAGCGTCGTCTTGCTCACCACCGCCAACGGCGGAACAATCAAGTCCACAACCATCGTCCAGACCCGCCAGGGGTAGACTGATCAAAGCCGCCAAATGCGACATTTGAGCTGAAACAGGTCAGAGCCACCCGCGTGGTGGGTCAGGCCGGCGGGATGCTGCTCACGAAGACGGCGGTGGTGACCGGCCTCACCCACGGCTTGTCGGCGGCGTTGGGACGGTGGCGGAAACCGTTCGCGACCCACGACCCGGGCAAGATCGTGTCCGACCTGGCCATCACTCTCGCCCTGGGTGGGGACTGCCTCGCCGACGTCGCCCTGGTCCGCAGCGAGCCGGACGTGTACGGGAAGGTGGCCTCGGACCCGACCATCTCCCGGCTGATCAGCCTGCTCGCCGCCGACGCACCGACCGCGTTGAAAGCCATCAACGACGCCCGCGCTGAAGCCCGGGCCCGCGCCTGGTTGCTGGCCGGTGAGCAAGCCCCCCACCACGCCGCCAGCGTGGAGCAGCCGCTGGTCGTCGACGTCGACGCCACCTTGGTGACAGCGCACTCGGACAAGGAACACGCGAAACCGACGTCCAAGAAGGGGTACGGGTTCCACCCGCTGTGCGCGTTCGTCGACCACGGCCAAGAGGGCACCGGGGAACCGTTGGCGATCCTGCTCCGACCCGGCAACGCCGGCTCCAACAAGGCCACCGACCACATCACCGTCCTCCGGCAAGCGTTCCGACAACTGCCGGGACTGCCCAACCACAGGCCCGGGAAACGCGTGTTGGCCAGGGTGGATGGTGCCGGCTACAGCCACGACCTGCTCAACTGGCTCACCGGCCAACGGGTGCAGTACTCGGTCGGGTTCACCCTCCCTTCTGACGCCAGCCTGCTGATCGAGAAGATCCCCGACCGGGTGTGGACGTCGGCCTACGACGCCGACCGCCAGCCCCGCAAGGGCGCTTGGGTCGCCGAACTCACCGGACTGCTCAACCTCACCGGCTGGCCTGCCGGCATGCGGGTCATCATCCGCAAAGAACGACCGCACCCCGGCGCCCAGTTGACGATCACCGACGTCGACGGCCACCGCATCACCGCGTTCGCCACCAACACCACCCGCGGCCAACTGGCCGACCTCGAACTGCGTCACCGCCGGCGGGCCCGCTGTGAGGACCGGATCCGGCTCGCCAAGGACACCGGGCTGACGAACCTGCCCCTGTACTCATTCGCCCAAAACCAGATCTGGTGCGCCATCGTCGCCCTCGCCTGCGAGCTGACCGCCTGGATGCAACTCCTCGCCCTGCACAACGAGTCAGCCCGCCGGTGGGAACCGAAACGGCTCCGCTACCGACTGTTCACCATCCCCGCCGTCCTGGTCCGCGGCAGCCGACAGGTCCGGCTCCGCTACGCCGGCCACCACCCCTGGGCGACCCTCCTCATCAGCGCCCTCACCGCCCTCAGCATCCTGGACAGCACCTGAGGCCAGCCCCTGACCCTGCCCCGACAAGCCGAAACACCCACCGGGACCCTGGAATCCCCGCCCACCGGAGCCACCTCCGGGAAACTGTCACACCCACCCGGCAGAATGAGACGAAGACGGTGATCCTCAAACCGTCACAACGACCCACCCCCGCCCGATGAATGATCGAGGCTAGCCTCGTGCTTTCATGACGGGGGCTGTTGATCCGGGGTTTTGAACAGCGAAAGTGCTTCCGGCTTGGGATAATACGAGTGTCGAAGTCGTAGAAGTCCCGCGCAAGGAAGCACTTTCGCCGTGAAGCGTA
>JAAYTZ010000031.1 GCA_012517965.1 Propionibacterium sp.
AGGGCCTGCACGACGCCCACCAGCGTCGTCTTGCTCACCACCGCCAACGGCGGAACAATCAAGTCCACAACCATCGTCCAGACCCGCCAGGGGTAGACTGATCAAAGCCGCCAAATGCGACATTTGAGCTGAAACAGGTCACACCCGTGTCGGGGACGTTCGTCACTGACAGACCCCCCTCCCACGAGGTGTCACCCCGAGGCTCATCCTCTTCCCAGAAAGGCTTCTGCGCAACGGACTGGTGGCGACACGACAGAGTCACCGCACAGTCGGAGGGAACCGAAACCAGCGGCCTTTGGTGCCTTGACCGCGAGATCAACCAAGCACCCTGCGGCATTTCGCGGATGTCCTGGAGGTGGGGTGGAGTGCAGGGGCTCTGCCCATGGACGTTGGCTGGGGAGGGTGGCATTTGACACTGCCGAACGAGACCACGAGATAGGCTGGTCGTCATCGTGGGCGAGCGACCCACGGACCTGTGGACGACGTAGTCAGGGGGAACGATGTCGATCGAGAGTACTCGCGACGTGATGATGAAGTACTGGGATTCGGCACATTCGGACACCAGCATGATGGCCGATGATGTCGTTTTCACCATGATGCCGACCGGGGAGGAGACGCGCACGCCGGCGGGTGTTCTCGGACTCCTCAACTACTTCTACCACGTGGCGTTCGACGCAGCCGCACCCGTTGAGAACTACATCATTGGTGATGGGCACGCGATGATGGAGGGCCACGTCACCGGCAAGCACATCGGCGAGTTCGCCGGGATCCCCGCCACCGGAAAGGACATCCGAGTGCCCATCTGCGTCTCCTACGATCTGGAGAACGACAAGATCCAACGAGCCAGGATCTACTTCGAAATGCCCGTCTTGATGCAGCAACTGGGCGTGATGTAGGCACCCGTGCCCCTGCTGTGATGCTCCTTGTCGAGGCATGACACACCGATCTCTGGCGTTCTCCTCTGACGTCTTCGCAGCCCAGACCCCAGGCCCGAACTCGCCAGAAGCTGAGCGCGGGACGCCGTTGCCCGCGTCTCTGACCCCATGAGATCAGTGCGTTCGGTGGAGTAGGTGCACCCTGGCGTGGTGGCCGCCGCTGTCGAGCTTCGCATCGCAGGTGTACAGCGGTGCATCCAGAGCCTCGGCAAGAGCGAGGTACGCGGCGTCGTGGTTCGTGTACTGGTGACGCAACTGCCAGATCCGATCAGCCAGGGGCGCGACCTCGTAGCGGTTGATGGCGAACGCGAAGTGGTCTCGACGAACGTCCTCCGCGACAGCAGGATCAAGCTTGCCGCCCAAGAGCAACCCACGCAGCACGGACAGCACCTCGACGTCGAGCAGGTGCGGGGCGTGCACATCGCCGGTGAGGGCCCCCAGCAGCTCATCGGCAACCTCGCGGCCGATCAACGCCTCGACCATCGCGGAGGCGTCCAGCACGATCACCGACGGCCGGCCTGAACGGCAGCGACGATGTCGTCCGAACTGGGCCCGCTTGAGCGGTCCCGCGCCCTGAGCCGAGCCACGATCTGCTCGTTCGTGGGCCGCGCGGCGATCTTGGCCAACTCAGCGGCGACATAGGCCGACAACGACATGCCTTCTGCAGCCGCCCGTTCCTTCAGAGTGGCAGCGACATCGTCGGAGACGTCACGGATGTACAAGGTCGCCATGGAGCCATGATAGCAGTCTGCAAGCGCGCACCAGCAGCGGCAGATCCGTGCAGTCCGGTCGGTGGCGTCGGCGCGGGTGCATGGGTGGTTAACCTCGTGCTTTCATGACGGGGGCTGTTGATCCGGGGTTTTGAACAGCGAAAGTGCTTCCGGCTTGGGATAATACGAGTGTCGAAGTCGTAGAAGTCCCGCGCAAGGAAGCACTTTCGCCGTGAAGCGTACCGCCGTG
>JAAYTZ010000032.1 GCA_012517965.1 Propionibacterium sp.
GCCGCCCACCCCGAACGGTTCGTCCACCAGCACCCCGTCCCGCACGCCCTACCCATCGCCGCCTGGATCAACAAACCCCCAGACGACACGAACTCAACCAACCCGAGCATCAACTGACCCAACAAGGTTGACATCTTCCGCGCCCTCGCGGTCGCGGTCACCTTTCAATTGGCGGCGCAGAAGCTGACCCGAGCCCGCACCCTCGAACTACTCCGCGGGGCGCTGGCGCCCGATGACCTGCCCGACCTGAGGCCGCTCACGGTGGACGATCTCCGGCGATCCTTCGAGGGTCACTCCTGATCGCGTGGGCCGACGGTGAGGCGGCGGAGGACGGACTCCGCCCGGTCTCGATCCGCGGGGGTGTCGATGTCGGAGGCCTCGACCTCGTCGAGCACGAACAGCTCGATGTGGCCGCCCAGGCGGTTGTGCACCGTCTCGTAGATCTCGGTGCGGGTCACGTAGAGCGAGCCGTTCTCGCGGTACTTCATGGCGTCGGGCGCGATGTCCTGCCGGCGCGGCCGGCGGGTGAAGTCGTAGTCGGCGGTGGCCGGATGGCCCAGGTTCCACAGGAACGGGGTTTCGGCGACCACGGCCACCATCGAGTCCGCCCCGGACGCCTCGAACTCGGCCAGCGCCCGGGCGAGCGTCCCCGGGAGCCTGACCGGTGAGGTGGCCTGCAGGAACATCACCGCGTCCGGACGCTCCCCACGCTCGGTGAGGGTGGCGATGACGTGTTCGATCACCGGTTCGGACGCGGTGGTGTCCTGGGCCAGTTCGACGGGCCGGTCGATGACCTCCGCCCCCGCACCCCGCGAGACGGCGGCTATCTCGGCGTCCTCGGTCGAGACGATGACCCGCAGGCCCGGCACGGCCAAGGCCTGCTCGATCGTCCACACGACCAGCGGCTTGCCGGCGATCGGCAGCAGGTTCTTGCGGGGGATCCCCTTCGAGCCCCCGCGCACGGGGATGACGCAGACGGTGTTCATGAGTGTCGCCTCCTATCGCAAGAACTTCATGACACGAAGGTAGGGGGCCCTGAGGGCATCCAGCCAGTAGGTGTAGGTATCTGGTGGAAGGAGGAACACGGGGACAGGTGGGACCAAGGCCAAGATCGCTACCGGCCCAAGGGCCCATGAGGCGGGTCCCTGGGGCCGCGGAGCTTGGGAGCCCTGGGATGCCAAGACCGTCACCCCCAGCGACAGCAAGCCGTATGAACCCAGATTCGCCGTCCAGCGCAGCGAGTCGATGCCGGTTGCCATCTGCAGGCTGAGTGATCCGAGACAGGCAGCTATGACGAGCGTGACCCACACTGGGCTCAGTTTCGCCACTGGTAGGCCAAAGCCCGAGAGTGCCAACCAATGGAGGGCGAACAGCGACAGCCCGAGGGCCAGCATCGGAAAGAGTTGGCCCCCGTATCCGATCACGTAGCGCCAACTCTCAACCACCCCATCATCAAGGAAGTCGAAGTTGCCGAGTCCCACGGAACCGAGGTGGGTGGCTGAAGCCTTCATGGCCGCGATCTCCCTCGGCCCGATCCTCGAGCCCGCGACCACGACCGCAGCGGCGCTGGCGGCAGAAGGTGCCACCAAGGGGATCAGGCCTCGGAGCCTGGCTCGCCAGGTTCCGCCGCTCAGCGTAACCACCAGGAGGATCAGCCACGGGAGGCATTCGAGCAACGTCGCCTCGTGGATCAGTACCAGGATGCCTAGGGTGACGCCGGTGGTGATCGCGAGCGGGAGACGCCAGGGTCCTCGGGTTGTGAGGCTGACGCTAGCCAGAGCAATGACCAGCAGGCCGAGTTGGTCGGGTCGCTGTGTAAACAACTGGTGCTGGATCGTGAAGGGACTGGCAACGATGATGAGGCCCAATCCCCACTCCTCTGGAGACTGCCGCCGCACGAGGGCAAGAGCCACGACTGCCAGCACGGCGGCAGGCAGGATGCCGCTCAGCTCAGTCGTACGGCGATGTCTACCGCCGAGAAGTCCTGTGACCCCGCCTGAACCAGTTCGCCCGCCAGCCCGCGTCGCACGAACCCATGGTCGTATGTGACGTACCAGTACCATCGTTGGGCGTCGAGTGGGGTCGAGATCCAACCCTTCAGGATCTCCCATGCCAAGACGATGATCGCGACGAACGGCCGCAGTGATGGCGAACCCAGCAACTTCATCCTCAACCCCCCCTCAGCCACTCACAAGTGAGCGTGGCGGTCCATGGCATCGGCACCCCTTGAGGCGTGATCGGGACCACCTGGTCGTCGCGGGATGACTGGCACTGCACCCTAGCCTGATAGACCGTGTCCGCCCATTTCGGGCCGTGAGTGTTCCAGGAATCGCCGCGGAAGTCAGCGGCGCAAGCCAGCACCAGGGCCGCGAGTGTGGCGAGCGCGAGCACTCTCGGCGCCAGTGCCAAGGGCCTCTTGTCCCAGAGTGAAGCGCTGGCAAGGACGAGTGCTGGGGTGAGGAAGAAGCCGACCAGCGCCGAGTAGCGTGAGGCCGAGGCCGGGCTCCACCAGTCGGTCAGCGCTAAGGCTTTCATGTCGGCGAAGACGAAGGTCACGCCGAGCAGGCCGAGACCCGCCGTGCACCACAGAAGCAGGAAACCGACCAGCGGGCGGTTCGTCCGGTTCAGGCGTAAGGCCAAGACCACGGTCACGATCGGCAGGGCAGTGGCGGCCACTGCCAGCCGGGCTCCACCCGCCATCATGAGGGCTTCGGTGCCGGTTAGGCCATATTGGGTCACCGCGACGCCGCGGACCAGCAACTGTATCGCGGCGTCAGAGAGGTTGGCGAAGACGGATTGATCACCGGCCACTGCGCGATCGCCAGAACGCATCATGAGGAACTGCACCAGCGCTGCTGTGCCGTAGGTAACGGGTACGAGGAGCGACCGGCCCCGGGCGGTCAGGAGCCGCACGAGCGCGAGCGGCGCCAGAACCAACGCAAGCGGGTCACTGAGAGCGCCCAAGACCGCGAAGGCCGAGGCCAGAATGATCTGCGGCCATCGCTTGAAGACCCCCAAGAGGGCGGTTGCCGTGGCCGCCACCAAGATCCAGCGCAAGTTGGTGACGTTGCCCAGAATCTCCTGCTGCCCGTTGGGCAGGAAGAGGAAGGCGCCAGCCGCGGCTGTGAGGGCCCAGCGCCACGAGCGGGCGTAGGGAAGGAACACCCAGAAGGCGAGCATGGTCGCAAGCGCACGGACCCCCGCCGTGGACGCCGCGATGCAGCCGGTCAGGGCCTCGGGGGACAGGACCGCTGCGCAGGAACCCACAATCAACCTGGGACCGACGTGAAGATAACCGGAGTAGATCGCGAACAGGCCGCCGAATCCTTCCCGCAGGTAGTCGGTGAGGAAGATCATTCCGTCTTCTTTGTGCAGGTGCTCGGCCACCAGACCCGTTGGTCGAGGTAAGAGCAAGAAGGCAAACCCGAGTACTGCCACCACCGCCAGCGTCCGTCGAGATCGTGAGTCAGGCGCGGCATCGCTGGGCAGACTGATCTGTCTCGCCCAGAACGCGAACCAGTCGAGCAAGCGACGCCCCGAAGCCCATCGGGGGGCTTCGTTGCTCAACCCGGCGTGCTCGTTCATGTGAGTTCCTCAACGATCCAGTCGGCGAGAGCGCGCGCAGGCTCAATGTCGCGCAAGGCGGGCGCCGGTGTGGGCTCCCCGCCCCAGGGCTTGAGACCGTAACGCTCCCAGAACTCGCCCAGCCACGCGGGCGGGTGCGGGTAGGAGACCCACGCCGGGACGCCGCGTGCCGCGGCTTCCAGCACACCGGTCGAGAATGCGCTGACCACTGGGGCGTTGGTCTGGAACAGCGGCACCCCCGACCGGTCGAGCTCGATGCCCATCCGCTCCCAGGCGGCGTGGGTGAGGAGTGAAAGCCCGTCCCTTTCCGAGGGGTGTGGTCGGTAGGTCGCGTGCTCGCGCAGGCAGAAGTCCGTGGCTGCGCGCATCATGCCGAGACGCGGGAGTTCGGCGCCGTGCAGTTGGCCCAGCCAGGTCGGGCGAGCGAACCGGGACACGTGGTCTGCTCCGGCCGCAGCGGCCTGGTGCAGCAACTGCGAACCGACGACGACCGATTCGACATCACCGCGTCCCGAGCGCCAGAAGTCGGCGTCGGCCTGGCTCCAGGCGAGTAGGCGGGCATCCGGGGGCAAGGGTGGGGCCAGCGATGTCATCAAGCCGTGCTGGACGACGGCGAAGGTCAGCCCACGGGCGGACGCCTGCCGGTGTACCAGGGCGCCGAGGGGCAGGTAGTGGCCAGCCGCGAGCACGAGGGCGACCTCAGCAAGGTCATGTGCGAGATCGAGCGAAGGCGTCGACTGTGTCGACCAGCCCTCACCGGGCAGGTGGGCGGTGACGTTCGTGGGTGCCACCACGGCGACGGGCACGTCCAGCAGGTGCCGGAGTGGTTCCACGAGTGAGGCCAAGCTGGACGCCGAGGTGCTCTCGAGCACCACCAGCAGGCGGGCCGGCTCCTCACCTCGTGAGGCGAGCACGAAGGATGCCGGGTTTGCGGGGGTCGGGCTGAGGCGGCTCTTCAGCGCCCGGACGCGGTGGCGGTCCTGCTGCCAGCGCTGCCAGGCGGCCAGGTCGTCGGGGAACGTCAGGCCCATGTCGCCTCCAGGGCCCGGGCCCGGTGGGCAACGGTGTGCTCGGCGAGCGTGCGGCGCCGGGCGGCGGCCCGCAGCCGGTCGCCCCAGCGGTCGTCGGCGACCGCGCGGCGGGCCAGGTCGACCAGCTCGCCGGCCGACCCGAACACGGCGACCTCGGTGCCCGGCTCGTAGAACTCGGCGACGTCGGCCCGGTCGACCAGCTGGACGCCGCCCACCCCGGACGCCTCGAAGGTGCGCATCGTGAAGCCGTCCTGGTCGCCGTGGATGTTGAGGGTCGCTGGGCAACCGGCCATCACCGCGTACGCCTCGGCGAGCGGCAGGTCGCGGCCAGCGGGAACGGCGGGGGCGTCCCAGCGCCAGGTACGGGCCCGGTCGAACCAGTGGCCCGACCAGTCGCGCCCGTAGGCGCGCACGGGGACGCCGGCCTGGTGCAGCGCGAGCAGAAGCGCCTCCCGCTTGGGGTAACGCGCGCCGATGAAGGTCACCGCGTTCGTCTGGCGGGGGACGGGCGTGAGCGCCGGGTCGAAGGCCAGCGGCACGAAGGACGCCGCCCGCCCGGCCGCGCGCAGGGCGTCCGTGTCGTGGTGGGAGTAGCTGGCGATCGCGTCGAACCGGCCGAGCGTGGCGTCGGTGTGCCGGGTGCGGCGCAGTTCGTCGTACAGCCACAGCGTGCGGGGGACGCGGGGTCGGTCGAGGGCGTCCCAGAACGGCTCGGTGAGCGTGTCGCCCTTGATGACGAGCACCCGGTCGGGGCGCGTGGTGTGGACGGCGGCGCGCGCCCGCAGGGCCTGGGCGTGGGCGACGGCGCCGTCGTCGGGGCGTCCGAGGCGGGCGGGCAGTTCGGAGCGGAGCTTGCGGTGCAGCTTGGAGCCGAGCGCGGGGTGGGCGTCGTAGCAGTGCGTGGACGCCTCATAACCAAGTTCGGTGAAGGCGCGCTCGATCGCGCGCCAGTAGCCGTGGAAGGCGGGGCTGACGATCAGAAGCCGTCCCTTCCGCGTCACGAGGTGAGCCCTCGCTCGGTCAGCTCGCCGAGGGCGGCGTCCCAGGCCTGCGACGCCGCGCCGGGCTTGTCCCACGACCACGCGATGAAGTGGGCGACGGCGTCCTCGGTCGACCAGCGCGGTGCGGGGGCGCCGAGCGTGCGCGCGAGGGTGAGGTCGGCGCACGCGTGCTCAATGTCGCCGGCGCGGTGCACGGCGACGTGCTCGACCGATCCGGTGCGGGTCGGGGTGCCCGCGATGGCGTACGCGGCCAACTGCTCGAGGTTGGTGCGGACGCCCGTCCCGCAGTTGAGCGTGACCAGCGACGGTGGCTCGTCGGTGAGGCGGACGGCCAGCCACTCGATCAGCGCGGTGAGGTCGTCGACGTGGACGAAGTCGCGGGTCTGGTGTCCGTCGCCGTAGACGAGCAGGGGCAGGCCCTCGCGCAGGCGGGCGAGGAAGGCCGCCAGGACGCCGGTGTACGGGTTGTGCAGCGCCTGGCCGGGGCCGATGACGTTCTGGGGCCGGACGATGGCAATGGGGATCTCGGCGGCGAATTCGTGCAGGATCGCCTCGCCCTCGGACTTTGTCTGTCCGTACACAGACACCGGGACGTGGTCGTCGTTCTCGCCGGAGGCCTCGGGCACGGCGTCCGGGCAGGTGGGGCTGCCGAACTGCACGGACCCGTCGGGGCACCGGTAGCGACCCTCGCCGTAGACGGCTCGGGAGCTCAGCGACACTAGCGGGACGCCCCAGCGCCGGGCCGCCAGCCCGGCGAGCCGGGTGCCCTCGACGTTGACGCGCCGGTAGCGGTCGGTCTCGTACATTGATTGGGCGGTGCCGGTCTCGGCGGCAAGGTGGATGACGAGGTCGGGCGGCGTGAGCCGCGCCCAGGCGTCCGTGTCGGCGACGTCGCCCACGACGACCTCGCCGGGGAAGGCTGCGCGGGCGGCGTCCGGGTCGAGGTGGACCTGCGGGTTCAGCACGTCGAGGGCGGTGAGGTGCCAGGATTCCCGCAGGCGGCGGGCCAAGTGCTGCCCAATGAAGCCGGCACCGCCGGTGATCAGGGCCTTCACGCGTGCCCGCCGATGATCCGGGCGGGGACGCCGGCGACGACGGCCCCGGCGGGCACGTCCCGGGTGACGACCGCGCCGGCCCCGACGGTGGCGTCGTCGCCGATGGTGACGCCGCCGAGCACGATGGCCCGCTGGCCGAGGAACACCCGGTCGCCGAGGGTGACGGGACCGGTGCCGGCTGATTGCGAGCGGTCGCCGCGCTGGTGGTCGGTGGAGGCGATGAAGACGCCGTCGGCGAGGACGCAGTCGGCGCCGACGGTGACGGGGTCGATGGCGTGCAGGTGCACGTCGTGGCCGAGGTAGGTGCGGTCGCCGATGCGCAGGGGGCCGCCGCCGGACTCGCACTGCAGCCAGCCGCCCGGGTAGACGGCGACACCGTCGCCGAGGTAGATGTTCCCGACCCCGCGCAGCACGCGGGGGGAGACGATCACAGAGCCGGCGCCCAGGTGGCCGAAGGCGCGGCGGTAGAGCAGGCGGGACGCGAGGGCGCCCACGTGCCAGCGCAGCGACGGCGGCGCCTCGGTCAGCTTCGTGGCCAGGGTCATGCGGCGTCCTTCCGCCAGATCAGGTCGAGTTCGTACCGGGCGGTCGCCAGGGGCCGGGTGTCGCGTCCCAGGGCCCGGCGTCCGAGGTTCCACATCAGGTTGGCGGCGGTCGCGGCCGTGAGCCCAGCCCTGAGGGCGGGGACGCCGCCCCACTTCTCGGCGTAGCGCCACCGCGACGCCACCAGCCACGCGCGTCGTTTGGCGGGGTCGGAGGAGCCGCCGCCCTCGTGGGTCACGGTGACGGTCGGCAGGTAGACCGACGGGACGCCGCGGCCGCGGAGCCGCCGCTGCAGGTCGACCTCCTCGGAGTTCATGTGGAACCGCTCGTCGAACCCGCCGACCTCGCGGAAGGCGGTTGTCGGCAGCAGCAGCGCCGCGCCGACCAGCCAGTCGGTGACGGTCGGTGAGCTCGCGTCGAGGGCGTCCATGTCGTGGCCCACGGCTTCGTGCAGGGCGCGACCATCGCGCCAGCGGGCGAGCGGGGTGAGCCACTCCACGACCTGGTGGCCGACGGTGGGGAAGTGCCGGGCGGTGGGGGCGACGTGGCCGGCGGGGTCGACGATGCGCGGGCCCGCCACACAGGGCAGCCAGGGGGATGCGGCGGCCAGCAGGTCGGCGACGAAGGTCGGCCTGACGTCCAGGTCGGAGTTGAGGATCAGCAGCAGATCGCCGGACGCCGCGGCGGCGCCGCTGTTCACGGCGGCGCCGAAGCCGCCGTTGGTGGCCCGGCGGACGACCCGGACGCCGTCGGTCGCCGGAAACAGGGTGGGGGAGCAGTCATCGGCGACGACGATCTCGTGGACGCCGCCGAGTTGGGGGAGCAGTTGGGTCACCAGCGCCAGCGTCGGGGCGGCGTCCCCGTAGTGGGGGATGACGACGCTGATCACGAGTCCCAGCCTCCGGGGATGTCGGCGATGATCGTCCAGCGGGGGTCGTTCTGGATGGCGCGGCCGCCTTCGATGGTGCGCACGTGGAACCACGGCGCGTACACGCCGCCGTGGTTGTCCCCGTGGAGCACGTTGCTGATGTAGGCGCCCCAGTACGAGAACGTCGAGTTGGTGAGGATCAGCCGGCGGGCCGTGGCGACGGTGACCAGGTTCTGCAGCGGGGTCTCGCCCTCGGCGAAGGTGAGCGGGGCGTGATCGGCCAGCCAGCCGAGGCGGGCGCGGCACCAGTCGATGCCGTCGGAGACGACGTGGATGCTGCCGATCCGTCGGTCGGCCGCGGCGCGCTCGACCGCGGTGTGCACGTAGGCGTCCAGGTCGATGCCGTAGGCGCCGCGGAACTTCGTGTTCGAGTAGTAGTCGCCCCGGCGGATGTTCACCACGAGTCGATCCGGATCGACCTCCGCCGGGTCGACCGCCGCGATCGCGGGGGCCGTCCGCACCCGCCGTTCGACGAAGGCGGCGAGCTCGTCCGCGGTGAAGTCGATGCCGAACCGCTGCGGGGAGTCGACCACCCGCCGGTCGGTCAGCCCGACCTGCGCGCGATCGATCACGAGGGGCGCGACGTCGGGGAAGTGGGGCAGCCAGGCGTCCATGGTCGGACGCCGCAGCACGACCGTGTCCTCGCCGCGGGCCACGCGCAGGTCGGCCCACAGCCACAGGTACAGGTGGTTGCCGACACCCATGTGGTAGTTCTCGGTCCACAGGATCGTGCGGTCGCCCCGGCGGACGAGGTCGAGGATCCCGTGCACCGCGGAGCGGGCCCAGACTCGGGGGGCGACTGCCATGGACCCTCCAGCCTCGATGACCGCGGCCATGAGGGGCCGCGCTTGCAGCCGGTATCCTATCAGCGAGCCGCCGAGCGCCCGAGTTGCGCGGTGGGGAGAGAGCAGGAACGTGAACGACCAGGAGTGGCAGGCGCGCGTCGCGCAAGTGTCCCAGCGCCTCGACCTGCCGCCGCTGCCGAAGACGGCTGTCCCCGGCGCCCTGTGGGCGGTCACGATGGTCAAGGACGAGGCCGACATCATCGAGCGGACCGTGCGTCACCTCGTCGCCCAGGGGGTCGACGGCATCCTGGTCGCCGACAACGGGTCCACCGACGACACGCTCCCCCTCCTGGAGCGGCTGGCGGCCGAACTGCCCGTCCACGTCGCCAGCGACCGCGAACCTGCCTACTACCAGGCGGTGAAGATGACCCTGCTGAGCGACTGGGCCCGCCGGGCCGGGGCGGAATGGATCATCCCCTTCGACGCCGACGAGCTGTGGTTCGCGCCCGAGGGCACTATGAAGACCTGGCTGGGCTCCCAGCGCGCCGACGTCGTCACAGCCCGGCTGTACAACCTGTTCCCGTCGACCCTCGCGGGCGGCTGGGCGCTGGACCGGCAGCCCCACCTGCACCCGAAGGTCGCCTTCCGCGCCCACCCGGAGGCCCGGCTCTCGACGGGCAACCACGCGGTGGCGCGCCCGGGCGTCCGGGCCGAGGGCCTGGCCATCGTGCACCTGCCGTGGCGGTCGTACGACCAGTTCGCCCGCAAGGTGCGCAACGGGGCTGCTGCTCTGGCCTTGACCGACCTGCCAGCTGGCGAGGGAGGACACTGGCGAGCCGTCGGTTTACTGCCGGAGGAGGCCCTCCAGTCGATGTGGCGCGATCTGACCCGCGGCTTGAATGACCCGACCCTCGGCTGGTCGCCCCAGGGGTGGACGGTTGCGGCCGACGTGTCCGGGTGGACGTCGTTCGATCCTGACGGTCTTCTTGGTGTCCGGGCGGTCGGCCTGGAGGCTTCCGAGCAGATGACGGTGATCTACGGTCGGCCGGACGGGCCAGGGTGGGATCCGGTCACCCTCATGGCCAGACGCGCCGCGGAACTCTTGGGTGCCAAGTACATCGAGATCAAGGTCGACAAGGAGTTCTCGAAGCTCAAAGGGGCCACCGGCCTGCTGCCACGTCGGCGGGGGCACGGTAGTTGCCTGGTGGTCGCCGCCCAACCAGTCCACCTGGGAATGCTGCTGCGCCGCGACTACTGGCTCCACGGCTACGACAACGTGGTCGGCTGGGTGATCGACTCGTTCCTGGACGACCGGATCCCGCGACTGGCCCGCGGCCGCGGCCACTTCGACCACCTCTTCGTCACCGACGGGGAGCTCGTCGACGACTGGCAACGCCACACCCGGACGCCGACCTCCTGGCTGCCGTGGGGTGCGGACGTGCTGGGCCTCGGGCCGCTGCGCGAGGAGCGTCCGGTCGACCTGCAGCGGGTCGGACGCCAGCCGCAGACCTGGGACGAC
>JAAYTZ010000033.1 GCA_012517965.1 Propionibacterium sp.
GACGACGCCAACGCGGCCGCGGCCGCCGACGCGGGCCTCACGTACCGTGGCCGCCCCGGGTTCGCGGGCAACCCCGTGGAGAGCCAGCAGATCCTCACCCACGCCCTGTCGCGGGCGAAGTTCGCGCTGGCGTTCTCGAACCGGCACAGCCCCGCCGCGTACACGCACCCGACCCGGGAGTACCTGACCGCCCGGTGGACCACGGCCCTGGCCGCGGGGGCGTCCGTCGCCGGCATCGCGCCCCGCTGTCGGGCAACCGCGGAGTTGCTGTGGGAGGGGGCGCTGGTCGAGTTCGCGTCGGTGGACCGTCGGGAGGGCCTGGAGAGGCTGGCCGCGGAGCTCGCCGCATGGACGCCGCGGCGCGCCCTGGTCAACCGGGCGGAGGCGCTGCGGCGGCTCGACTGGCGGTGGCGGTTCCGTGAGATCGCGGGCGTCCTGGGCCGGACGGCCCCGGCGCTGGACGCCAACCTGGCGATGCTGGGTGAGAAGCTGAACGAGGCCGTGTCGCTGCTGGGCGAGGGAGTCGAGGGGGAGCGGTCATGAGGATCAACGTCGTGCACGCGATGCCACGGGTCTCCTCCGCCTACGGCATCGCCGAGGACGGCTTCACCGCCGCCATGGAGATCGTCGCTGATCGGCACGAGGTCCGCTGGCTCAACGTGCACCCGTATAACGACGACCACCGGCAGCAGGAGGCGTTGATCGCCGACTGCGACTTCGTGCTGGTGCGCAGTGACTGGGGCTGGTTGCCCGCCCGCGCCGCGGACCGCGCCCTGCGCGGCAACGACCTGCCGGTGGGGCTGCTCATCGCGGGGTCGACGCTGCCGCCCCCACTGGTCGAGATGCTGCGTTACGACGTGCTGTTCTACGAGACCCCGTGGTACGCCCAGTTCGTGACCGGGCACCCGTTCGCGGTGCAGGCGTTCGGGGTGGACACCCGGTTCATGGTTGACCATGGCCGGCCGGCACCCGAACGCACGTACGACTGGGTGATGGTGGGCCGGCTCGCCTCGTTCAAGCGGCCGGAGCGGCTGCTCACCAAGACGGGGCGCCGCCTGGCGATCGGCGACTTCTCGGTGTCGCGCCCCGAGATCGAGGGGCGGCTGCGGGCCGCCGGGGTCGAGCTCGTGGACCAGCAGACATACGCCGAACTGGCCGAGCTCTACAACGACACCAAGGGCGTCTTCGTGCCGTGCGAACTGCAGGGGGGCGGCGAGCGGGCGGTGCTCGAGGGGCGGGCGTGCGGCTGCGTGATCGAGATCGCCGACGACAACCCCAAGCTCGCCTCACTACTCGACAGCCCGATCTGGAGCCACGAGGACTACGCCGAGTGCCTGCTGGACGCCGTCGAGCAGGTCGTGGCGGGGCGCGTCGTACCGCGGGAGGCGAAGCTGCGTGGCCAGCGGGCTGCCCGTCGTGCGGTGCTGAAGGACAAGCTGCGACGCCTGCCGAGCACGGTCCAGATCCGGACGGTGAACGCGGTTCGGCGGGTGCGGAATGGGTTCGTCAGTCGCGCTTGAGGAGGCCGCGCCCGACAGCGAGGACCCGCTGCAGTGCGGGCTCATAGGGGGCCTGTCCATTGACAAAGTCGTCGACCGCATGGGTGACGCCGACGACGGGAGGCGAGACCCGGATCGCCCATGGGAGGGCCTCTCGCACACGCTCTATCGCGAACCAGAGACTCTTGCGTCCCTTGCGATCGTGCCAGAACTGGACGTAGCGGACTGGTCGCGAGTTCAGCGCCTCTTGGTCGATGGCGTTCACCAAGGGCCCGCGCTCGTCCTGAATGCTGCTGTCGGCGTCCGGATCATCAGCGATCAGAATCGGGCGCGTACTCCAGACGCGAGCCCCTTGGTCTCGCCAGAACACGTAGTCGTCTGCGACCCAACTCGGGCGATCGTCTCCGAGGATGCGCAGCAACCGCTTCGCCGCGGACTTGCGGACCAGATACCCGACCGTGCCGATCCCGGCATTGGGCCAGAGGGTCCCCTTCGAGGCACCGCTTGGCATCGGCAGTACTCGTGGTGAGATCGGCACTCGAGGCATCCAGTGCTCGGCAGACCGGACGAAGCAAAGCACCAGGATGTCGAACGATCCTTGCGCCAGATGGTCGAAGTCCTGCGAGTAGCCCGGGGTGAAGGTCGCGTCATCCTCGCAGACCAGTGCCAAGTCGTCGTCGCCCAGTCTGCCGTCCGCGGCGACCCGCTTCAGGAACGCCAGATGGCTCAGGCTGCAGCCAGCCTCGGCTACCGCCGCACGCACATGGCGCGTCTGGCGGCCGACCTGCTGGGCGCGCAGTACGTCGAGATCAGCGCCGACCGGGAGGTCTCGAAGATCAAGGGCGCCACGGGCCTGTTGCCGCGTCGGCGCGGCCGCGGCGCCTGCCTGGTGATCGCCCCCCAGCCTGTCCACCTGGGCATGCTGCTGCGCCGCGACTACTGGCAGCACGGGTACGACGCCGTGGCCGGGTGGGTCATCGACTCGTTCCTCGACGATCGGATCCCGCGGCTGGCGCGTGGACGCGGCCACTTCGACCACCTCTTCGTCACCGACGGGGAGTTGGTCGACGACTGGCAACGCCACACCCGGACGCCGACCTCCTGGCTGCCGTGGGGTGCGGACGTGCTGGGCCTCGGGCCGCTGCGCGAGGAGCGTCCGGTCGACCTGCAGCGGGTCGGACGCCAGCCGCAGACCTGGGACGAC
>JAAYTZ010000034.1 GCA_012517965.1 Propionibacterium sp.
AGCGCACGATAACGGGCCTTGACGGCGTTTCCGCAAGTCGAAGCCCAGTTGATTGTTGGTCGGGGTGACAGGATTTGAACCTGCGGCCTCTTCGTCCCGAACGAAGCGCGCTACCAAGCTGCGCCACACCCCGATGGCCCCGGTCCCCCGCGGGCCGTGGTGGAGTCTAGCCCAAAGCCGCGCCCGATTCCTATTCGGCCCGCGCAGTGAGCGTGAGCAGCGTCACCTCGGGCGGGCAGGCGAACCGGAACGGTGCGTAGGGCGACATCCCCACCCCCGCCGACACGTGCACCCACGTCGCCGCCCCGTCGGCCGTGACGTGCCGGTGCAGCCCGCGGGCCAGCCGCGGCGGCAGGTCGCAGTTCGACGTCAGGGCCCCGTAGCCCGGCACGCACACCTGGCCGCCGTGCGTGTGGCCGGCGAACACCAGCCGGACGCCGTCGCGCGCCATGGCGTCCAGGACCCGGGAGTACGGCGCGTGCGTGACGCCGAGGGGCAGCGTGCCGGACGCTGGCGTCCCGGCCACCGCGGCGTAGTCGTCGCGCGCATCGTGGGCGTCCCCGGTGCCGCGCAGTTCGAGGCGCTGCCCGCGCGTGACGACGACCTGCCGGCGGTTGTTCAGGTCCGCCCAGCCGCCGGACGCGAGGGTGGACCGCAGCTCCTCGGGGCGGAGAGCGTGGGGATCCTCGGCGGCGGCCGCGGTGGTGGTCCACAGGTAGCTGAGCGGATTCCGGAGGCTCGGCCCATGGAAGTCGTTCGATCCGAACACGAAGCCCCCCGGCAGGCCCAGCAGGTCGCCCAGGCCCTCGGCGAGGGCGCCGACGGCGTCCGCCTCGGCCAGGTTGTCGCCGGTGTCGATGACGAGGTGCGGGTTGAGCCGCGCCAGCGACGCCAGGAAGGCGCGCTTGCGCCGCTGGCGGGCCAGCAGGTGCACGTCCGAGACGTGGAGCACCCGCAGCGGGGGAGCGTCGGCATCCAGGATCGGCACGCTGATCCGGCGGACACGGTAGGCGAAGGCCTCGACGAACGTGCCGTAGGCGACGCACGCGGCGCCCACCCCGAGGGTGAGCGCCGCGGCACGGGTCGGGACGCCGCCGGTCACGGCGTCTTCTGGTTGCCGGGCTTGGTGTTCGTGGGGGTCGGCGCCGGCTTCGTGGTCGTGGTGGCGGGTGGGGTGGAGGCCGGCGGTGCGGTCGTCGTGGTCGCCGGCGCCTTCGTCGTGGTCGCCGTGGCCTTGGTCGTCTTGGTGACCGTGGTCGTCGGCCGACGGACGGGGGCCGGGGCCCGGGTCGTCGGAGGCGCCTGCTCCTCGACGGGCTGCTCGGCGCCGATACCGCGGCTCATCATGATGGCACTCACGTCGGCGTTGGTCTCGGCGCCGACGTACGGCGAGTCCGCCGGGGTCACGAACTTCGTCTTGGGCAGCAGCGGCAGCACCTTCATCAGCGCGGGCTTGAGGAGCGAGCCGCCCGCCTCCGTGCCGGACTGGCCGCGCAGCGTGTAGCCCGACTTGGTGCCGTAGGAGTCGAAGGTGCCGATACCCGAGCCGTTGGAGACCTGGATGGCCGCACCGTGCACCGTGAGCCCGCTGATGGCCGGCAGGACCTTCGGGTTCGGGCGGTTCGCCTGCGCCTGCGGGTGCTTGGGGTCGACGGTCAGGATCGCGGAGGCCGCGATGTCGGGCGTGTACGCGTTGGCCAGGATGGTGGGGGCGTTGGTCTGGGTGCCGGTCTTCCCCGACAGCAGGTAGCCGGGGATGATCGCCTTCTCGGCGGTGCCCTCGACGCTGAACGGCCCGTGCAGGATGTCGTTGACCCGGTCCGCGGCCTCGGGGGCGATCGCCTGGGTGCAGTTGGCGCTGGGCACGGCGTAGGTGCGGCCCTTGGCGTCCGAGATGCCCTTCAGGATGATCGGGTCGCAGCGGACGCCGCGGGCGGCGAGCGTCGCATAGGAGTTCGCGAGCGACAGGGGCGTCACCTTGGTGTTGCCGAGCGTGAACGTCGGCTTCTCGGCGTCGACGTAGTCGTTGCCGTTGATGGCCGAGATCAGCTTGCCGTTGGGCAGGATGCCCGTGACGAGGTTGGCGCCGTCGGCTCGCTTGAGCCCCAGCGCCTCGGCCGCCTTGACGGTGTCGCAGACGCCCACCTCCTTCTCCAGTTGGGCGAAGAAGGTGTTCGAGCTGTAGGTGGCGCCCTGGTACATGTTCCAGGAGCCGCTCTGCGCGGTGTCGATCGGCCAGGCCTGGGTCAACACCGCCGTGCTGTTCGGGACGCAGCCCTTGAAGTCGGTGCCCCGCGGGAAGGTCATCGAGCTCGGCGAGTCGATGGTGAAGTTGATCGGGTCGAGCCCCTTGAGCACCGCGGCGGTCAGCGTGAAGGCCTTGAACGTCGAGCCGCCCTCGCTGCCGCCCACGCCGTTGAACTCGTTGGACACCGAGTAGTTCTTGAAGGTCTCGCCCTTGGCCACGTCGGCGCCCATCACGTACTTGCTCTGCGCCATCGCCTTGATGAGGCCCGTGCCGGGCTGGATCATGATGAGGATGCCGTCCACCGGGTCGGTCGGGGCCACGAAGTTGCTCACCGCGTCCTGGGCGGCGTCCTGGAACCGGGGGTCGATCTCGGTGTAGATCGTGAGGCCGGCCTGGTTGAGGGTGTTCCGGCGGCTCTGCCGGTCGGCCCCCAGAGCGCTGACCTGTCGGGTGAGGACGTTCTCGACGTAGTCGCAGAGGTGCGGGTAGGGGCTGGTCACGCAGCCGCGGGGGTCGATCTTCTGCACCTTGTTCTTGTCGAACTTGAACTGCTTCGCCTCGGTGCGCTGCTGGTCGGTGATGATGCCGAGCTCCGCGAGCCGGTCGAGGACGTTGCGCATGCGCTCCTCGGCGGCCGCGGCGTTCGCCACCGGGTTGGTGGTGACCGGGTTGCGGACGATGCCGGCCAGCATGGCGGCCTGGGGCAGCGACAGGTCCTTGGCGGCCACGCCGAAGAAGTGCTGCGCGGCCGCCTCGACGCCGTAGGTCCGGTCGCCGAAGAACGCGATGTTGAGGTAGCGCTCGAGGATCTGGTCCTTCGTGAGCTGCTTCTCGAGCGCCACGGCGTACCGCAGTTCGAGCACCTTGCGCGACACGGTGCGGTTGTAGGCGGCCTCGACGCCCTCCACGTCGTTGCGGGCGGCGGCGTCGTAGAGCAGGGCCAGTTTCGCGTACTGCTGGGTGAGCGTCGATCCGCCCTGGGTGTTGCCGCTGGAGGAGCGGACGAGTGCGCGCAGCGTCCCCCGCAGGTCGAGCGGGCCGTGCTCGTAGAACCGGGTGTCCTCGATGGCCACCTGGGCCTGCCGCATGATCGGGGCGATCTGGTCGAGCGGGATGTTCTTGCGGTACTGGTCGTAGAACGTCGTCAGGACGGTGCCGTCGGCCATCAGCACCCGGGAGCCCTCGGCGGGCGGGCCGACCTTGAGCTCCTCGGGCAGTGAATTCAGCGCGAGGGCGACGGCCTTCCCGCTCTCGGCCGCGATGCCGGCGGCGGGCACGAACAGGCCCGCGCTGAGGACGCCGCCCAGCACGCTCACCACGAGGAACATGAGCAACGAGTACAGTCGGCGAACGAGTGTGGGCACACGCATGACCTCTAGAGTACGCGGTGCCGCCGTGGATCCACGTCCGGCCCTCGGGCCGAGCCTTGCCGAAGGGCGCGCTCCCGGGCAAGGGTTTCACCTGGCACCCCCGGGGTGTTCTCCGCTTGTGTGCCCGTTACCCAGCAGTTACCCTTACCAGAACGGGGGGGATCGACGAATTGATTCCGCCTCTGGTCAGAAAGGTCTGGCGAATGACGGCTGCGGGTAACGGCGACTGGACGCTGTCGGCCAAGTGCCGCGGCATGCAGGACCAGTTGTTCCCGGAGGGTGCGGATCAGAAACGCGCCCGCGCTGTCTGCCTGGGGTGCACCGTCCGCTCCGAGTGCTTGGCCGAGGCCCTCGACAACCGCATCGAGTGGGGCGTCTGGGGCGGCATGACCGAGCGGGAGCGCCGCCAGTTGCTCCGGCAGCGCACCGACATCTCCTCGTGGAGTTCCGTGCTCTGCCGCAAGCCGAGCTGACCGTCGGCCGGCCCGCGGCCCTCCCTGCCGGTCCGGGTGTCGGCCGCACCCGTTAGGCTTGCCGCCATGACCACGTGGGAGTACGTGACGGTTCCCGTCCTGACGCATGCGACGAAGCAGATCCTCGACGGTTGGGGTGCAGACGGCTGGGAGTTGGTCCAGGTCGTCCCGGGCCCCAACCCGGAGCATCTGGTGGCGTACCTCAAGCGACCGATCCAGCGAGGAGCAGACAAATGACCGATGCGACCCAGGCCATGAAGCCGTCCGAACAGTTGGCCAGGCTCGGCCTCGAGCTGCCGACGGTGGCCAAGCCGCTCGCCGCGTACGTGCCGGCGCTGCGGGTGGGTGACCAGGTGTGGACCTCCGGCCAGCTTCCGATGCGTGAGGGCAAGGCGCTCTACCTCGGCAAGGTCGGCGGAGCCGTCACGCCGGAACAGGGCGCCGAGTGCGCGAAGCAGTGCGCGCTCAACGCGCTCGCCGCGGCCGCCGGCGTCGCCGGAGGCATCGACAACATCAAGCGCATCGTGAAGCTCGTCGTCTTCGTGGCCAGCGATCCGGGATTCACCGGCCAGCCGGCGGTCGCGAACGGCGCCAGCGAGCTGATGGGGGAGATCTTCGGCGAGGCCGGCGCCCACGTCCGCTCGGCCTTCGGCGTGGCGGTGCTGCCGCTCGACGTCCCGGTCGAGATGGAACTCGTCGTCGAGGTCTGATGACGGAGGGCGCGGCGGCGGCCGAGCGCGCCCGGCAGATGGACGCCGTCCTGGCGGACCTCTACCCCGAGGCGCACTGCGAGCTGGACTTCAGCACCCCGCTGGAGCTGCTCGTGGCGACGATCCTGTCGGCGCAGTCCACCGACCGGGGGGTCAACCTCGTCACGCCGCGCCTCTTCGCCCGCTACCCGGACGCCGCCGCCTACGCCGGCGCGGACCGGGCCGAGCTGGAAGAGCTCATCCACTCGACCGGGTTCTTCCGGGCCAAGGCCGACCACCTGATCCGCCTCGGCGCGAAGCTGGCCGCCGACTTCGACGGCCGGGTCCCCGCCACGATGGCGGAACTGCTGACGCTGCCGGGGGTGGGCCGCAAGACGGCCAACGTGGTGCTCGGCAACGCGTTCGGCGTGCCCGGCATCTCGACCGACACCCACTTTCTCCGGCTCGCCCGACGGTTCGGCTGGACGAAGGCCACGAAGCCGGAGGTCGTCGAAGCCGAGGTCGGTGCCCTTTTCCCGCCCGAGCAGTGGGTCGGTCTGTCGCATCGGGTGATCTGGCACGGCCGGCGCCGCTGCCACGCCAAGAAGCCGGCGTGCGGCGCCTGCGCCCTCGCGCCGCTGTGCCCGAGCTACGGTCTCGGGCCGACCGACCCGGACGAGGCCTCCCGGCTCGTGAAGGAGCCCGGATGAGCCGGGCGTCGGGCCCGTCGACCGCGCTGGTGCTGGCCCTGGCGGCGTCCGCAGCGCTCACCGGCTGCGCGCCGGGAGCCGCCGAGGGGGTGCCCGCTGCGGCGCGTCGGGGGCCGGTCACCGCCTCGGCCAATCCCAACACCCCCGACCTGATCGCGGCGCGGGCCGCGGCCGGGCTGCCCGACTGCGAGCCACCCGTGAGCGGGGCCGAGCCGGCGCTGTACGGGCTGCCCGACGTCGTGCTGCCCTGCCTGGGCTCGGACCGCTCGGTCAACCTGGCCCACCTGCGCGGGAAGCCGCTCGTCGTCAACCTCTGGGCCGAGTGGTGTCCGCCCTGCCGCGAGGAGGCGCCGGCGCTCGCGGAGTTCGCCCGGCGCGCCGAGGGCCGGGTGGCCGTGCTCGGCATCGACTACACCGATCCCCGACCCGACCGCGCCATCGCGTTCGCACGCGACGCCGGCTGGAACTACCCGCACCTCGTCGACTCGGCGGGGGTGCTCAAGAGCCGGCTCGCGGTCCCGGGCATTCCCGTCACCCTGGTGGTCGCACCCGACGGCCGTGTCGTGTACCGCAGGACCGGCCCGGTGGCGTCCGCCGACGAACTGGCCGGCATCGTCACCGAGCACCTGGGGGTGACCACGTGAGCGCTCCCGCCTCGCTCGACCGGCTGCGCGCCGCCCTGGCATCGGCGGAGGCGTCCGGCCTCTTCGAGGGGGACCGGGCGCCGTTCGGCACCCTACGACGGGCGGCCGTGCTGGCCCTGTTCTGGTCGGACGCCGACGCCGCGGCGTCCGAGGCCGGGGAGCCGGCCGGGCTGCGGCTGGTGGCGATCGAGAAGTCCCCGCACCTGCGCCGACACGCCGGGCAGGTCGCCTTCCCGGGCGGCCGGATGGAGGACGGGGAGTCCGCCGTCGAGGCCGCGCTGCGGGAGGCTCACGAGGAGGTCGGCCTCGACTCCCGCACCGTGACGACGCTCGGCGAACTGCCCCCGGCCAGCGTCATGGCGTCGGGCTTCGACGTGCACTCCGTGGTGGGCTGGTGGACGGCACCGACGCCGCTGGTGCCGGTGGACCTCGGCGAGGTCGCGGCCGTGCACCAGCTGGCGGTGCCGCGGCTCGTCGACCCGGCCAACCGGGCCACCTGGGTGCACCCCTCCGGTCACAGCGGACCGGTGTTCCTGCTCGACGACCTCTTCGTGTGGGGGCTCACGGCCCACCTCATCGACGCGTTGCTGAGCCTCGCCGGCTGGGCGCAGCCCTGGGACGCCGGCCGGCGCCTGGAGATTCCCCACCGCTTCTTCCGCGGCCGCCACAGCTGAGCTGGCGCCGGACCGGCGCTGGGGGGAGGATCGACCCCATGGATGCCCCGTGGTGGAAGAGTGCCGTCGTCTATCAGATCTATCCGCGTTCGTTCGCCGACAGCAACGGCGACGGGGTCGGTGACCTTCGGGGCATCATCGACCACCTCGACCACGTGGCCGGGCTTGGCGTCGACGTGCTGTGGCTGTCGCCGGTGTACCGCTCGCCGATGGACGACATGGGCTACGACATCTCCGACTACGACGACGTCGACCCGCTGTTCGGCACGCTCGCCGACCTGGACGAGTTGATCGCCGCCGCTCACGCCCGCGGCCTGAAGCTCGTGATGGATCTCGTCGTCAACCACACCTCCGACGAGCACCCCTGGTTCGAGGAGTCGCGCGATCCGGCGTCCGACAAGCGGGACTGGTACCTCTGGCGTCCGGCCCGTGCCGGTCACGAGCCGGGGACCCCCGGCGCCGAGCCGACCAACTGGGGTTCGTTCTTCGGCGGCTCGGCCTGGCAGTTCGACGAGCGGTCGGGGGAGTACTACCTGCACCTGTTCAGCCGCAAGCAGCCCGACCTCAACTGGGAGAACCCCGACGTGCGGGCAGCCGTCTACGCGATGATGCGCGGCTGGGTGGCCCGCGGCGTCGACGGCTTCCGGATGGACGTCATCAACCTGATCTCCAAGACCTACCCGATGACCGACGGTGCGGTGGAGCCGGGCCAGTCGGTCAGCTTCGAGCTCGAGAAGGTCGTCAACGGGCCGCGGCTGATCGAGTTCATCGAGGAGATGAACCGCGAGGTGGGGCTGAGCGAGAAGCACCTGTTCACCGTGGGCGAGATGGTGGCCGTCGACGTCGCACACGCCCGCGCGTACACCAGCGCCCGGCACCCTCGGCTGAACATGGTGTTCACCTTCGAGCACATGAGCCTCGACCAGGACGGGCCGGACAAGTTCCGGTACCGCCGCGTGCATCTGCCGGACCTGAAGCGCAACCTGGCGCTCTGGCAGGACGGGCTGGCCGAGGAGGGCTGGAACTCCCTCTACTGGGACAATCACGACCAGCCGCGGGCGGTGTCCCGGTTCGGCGACGACTCGCCCGAGCACCGGGTGGCGTCGGCCAAGACCCTCGCCACGGTGCTGCACCTGCACCGCGGCACTCCGTTCGTCTACCAGGGCGAGGAACTCGGCATGACCAACGCCGGCCTGACCCGCATCGAGGACTACCGCGACATCGAGGCCCTCAACTACTACGCCGAGGCCGTCGCCCGCGGCGCCGACCCGGCGGACGTCCTCACCGGGCTCGGCCACCGCAGCCGGGACAACGCCCGGACGCCGGTCTGCTGGACCGACGGGCCGAACGCCGGCTTCACGACGGGGACGCCGTGGCTGCCGGTCAACGGCAACTACCGAGAGATCAACGCGGCCGACCAGGTGGACGATCCGGCCTCGGTCTACGCCCACTACCGGCGGCTCATCGCGTTGCGGCACGACCTCGAGGTGGTCCGCGAGGGCCGCTTCGAACTGCTGCTGCCCGACGACGAGCGGCTGTGGGTCTTCACGCGGCGCCTCGGTTCGGAGGGGCTGCTGGTGGTGGCCAACCTGACCTCGGGGGTGGTCGGCCTTCCGGTGGCGGAACTGCCGAACCTCGACGACGCGGGCCTGCTGCTGACGTCCCTACCGCGGGCCGCGGACGACCCGCAGATCCTGGAGCCCTGGGAGTCGCGGGTCTACGCGGTGCGCTTCTGACGCGACGAACCCCGGCCCGCGCTTCGGGGGGCCGGGGTTCGTTCGCTCGGGGGGTCAGGGGAGGTCGTCGTCGCCGTCGGCCAGCCGCCTCGGGCCCGCGTAGACCGTCACGATCTGGCCGGTCGTCGGGTCCTGCGTGATGACCTTCTTGCCGCGGGTGGCGATCATCCGAACCTTCGCCAGGCCGCTGCCGATGGCGTTGGTGAGGACGTCCACCGACTTCTCGCCCTCGGCGAGGGCGGCCTGCGGGGTCTTGAGCTTCTTGATGTTGAGCAGGCCGACGAGCGCGAGGACGGCGGCGAGCAGCAGGTAGACGCCAGCTGCGCAGAGGAAGCCCAGCGCGAAGGCGGCGACCGGACCGAAGTTGCTCCAGAACAGGGCGGTGAAGGCGAATCCGAGGCTCAGCAACAGGACGTTCAGCGCGATCAGGCCGAAGACCCCCGCACCGGCCAGCAGGGCGGCGCCGAGACCGGCCTTCTTGGCGCCGGGAACGACCTCGGCCTTCGCCAGTTCGATCTCGCCGCGCACGATGGTGCGGATGTCGGCACTGATCTGCTGCAGGGCGGCTTCGATGTCGGCCATGGTGACTCCTCGCGTGTGGCTGCGCGATCATGCTAGCCGCGTTGGGGGCGGCGTTGCCGCGGGGCGACGGTACCGGTTGGGTCGCGGCGCGGCGTCGGTTGCCGGGGCCTGGGTGGGCGTGCCGGCTGGGGTCGCGGGGGGCGGCGATCACAGGCTGATCGGGAGCCCGTCGTCCGGGAGGGTCAGGCCGGAGGTGAACTCGCTGTGGTCCACCCGGGCGCGCCAGCAGGCGACCCGGTAGGGGAGGAGCAGGGGTTCGGGGGCGCGGGCCGACGAGTCGTACAGGGAGGCGACCTCCGCCAGCAGTTCGGCGCGGCGGTCCTCGGCGAGGTCGGGGAAGCGGCGGCCCACCATGTCGAGCATCGCCGCCCGCCCGATGGGCGCCCAGAGCCGGAAGTCGCGGCGTTCGACGGCCGGGAAGTGCGGACTGGCGCCCAGGGCGTCCACCGAGGCCGAGCCGTAGTCGCCGGTCATCGCCTGCGGGTCGACGGCCCGCATCAGGGTCACGAGCCGGCGCACCCACGGCACCGAGTCGTCTCGGATCGTGTAGGACAGGGCGAGGTGCCCGCCCGGCTTGAGGACGCGCGCCAGTTCGGGGAGCACGACCTCGTGGTCGAGGGCGTGGAACGACTGGTTGATGAGGACCACGTCGAACGCGCACGGCACGAACGGCAGCCTGGCGGCGTCCGAGACCGTCGGCAGGGCCCGCGGTGCCCGCGCCAGCATCCGGCGCACGCCGGAGGGGTCCGGATCGTTCGCGGTCAGCCGGTCACCCCGCTCGGCCAGCATCCGCATGAGCGGGACGCACGTCCGGCCCAGCGCCAGCACCTGCGCGCCGCGGTCGTCGATCAGCCAGTCGAGGGCGGCGACGGGGAAGGTCGACTGGGGCAGCGAGGTCATGTCCGCCATGCTAGGTGAGCCGGGGCGCCGCCCGTCCGACGCCGCGTGACACGGCCCGCCCATTGTGAGGGTGTGACCGAACCTGCGACCCCCGTCCTGCTCACCGCCGCCGAACCCATCTCGGACGCCGTCCTCGCCGCTGCGGCCGCTCTCGGCGTCGCCGTCGACGTGGTGACCGATCCCGCCGAGTGCGTGGCCCGCTGGCCGGACGCCGCGGCCGTGCTCGTCGGGGAGGACCAGGCCGCCGCGCTGGCGTCCCGGGCGCTGCGGGAGCGGCGCGGCGTGTACCTCGTGGGCTTCTCGCCCGGCGACCTGGGCCGCTGGTCGGTGCCCCTGGGGGGGCAGGTGGTGGTGCTGCCGGAGGGGCTCGCGGCGCTGACGGCTGTGCTGTCGGAGCAGCGGGGCTCCCGCGGTCGGGTCATCGGGGTGATCGGCGGCAGCGGCGGGGTGGGGGCGTCCACCCTGGCCGCCGGGCTGGCGATGGCGACCAGCCGCCGGGGGCCGACGGTGGCGCTGGTGGATCTCGATCCGTGGGGTGGCGGCCTGGACCTGCTGGTGGGGGCCGAACGGACCCCCGGCTGGCGGTGGCCCGACCTGGTCGGTGCGCGGGGGGAGGTGACCGACATCAGACGCTTCCTGCCCCAGGTGGACGGGCTGACGTTGGTGGCGATGGGCCGCCAGGGCGCGAGCGACCCCGCGGGGGAGCCGCCCGCGGTCGAGGCGGTGCGCGCCGTCCTGGGGTCGCTGGCCCGGCACCACGACGTGGTGTTCGTCGATGCGGGCCGGGGCCGGCTCGCATTGGGCCGGGCGGCGCTGGCGGCCTGCCGGAGCACGGTGCTGCTGGCGGGCACCTCGGTGCGGGCGGTGGCCGCTGCCGCGTCGCTGGTGCCGACCCTCGACGGCGAGGTGCGCCTCGCCGTGCGGGCCGGGGCCGCGGGGCGCG
>JAAYTZ010000035.1 GCA_012517965.1 Propionibacterium sp.
GCCCCGCACGCGGAAGGTGCCGCGGGTGAAGTTGATGTCGTTGCGGTCGTAGCGGATGTCGACGCGCTTGCGGAGGATGGCGTCGCGGTCCTTGACCTGGCCCTGGCGGATGGACAGCTCCTGGTTGTAGTAGTCCTCCGGCGAGCCGAGGCCGTAGATGCAGGAGACGCTGGCCACGACGATGACGTCGCGCCGCTCGAACAGCGCGCTGGTGGCCGAGTGGCGGAGCTTGTCGATCTCGTCGTTGATCGACGCGTCCTTCTCGCTATAGGTGTCGGTCTGGGCGATGTACGCCTCAGGCTGGTAGTAGTCGTAGTAGCTGACGAAGTACTCGACGGCGTTGTCGGGGAAGAACTGGCGCAATTCGTTCGCGAACTGGGCGGCCAGCGTCTTGTTCGGCTGCATCACGAGCATGGGCCGCTGCAGCCGCTCGGCCAGCCAGGCGACCGTCGCGGTCTTGCCGGTGCCGGTGGCGCCCAGCAGCACCACATCGTTCTCGCCGGCCCGCAGCCGCCGCTCCAGCTCGTCGATGGCGGCCGGCTGGTCGCCGGCGGGCTCGAAGTCGGCGTGCACCCTGAACGGGGCCAGTCGACGCTGGAGGTCGGTCACCGCGCGCATGAGGACCAGCGTAGGCGCCCCCTCCGACAGTCCCGGACGCCCCCCGGATGCATCCGCTCCGCCTGGCGGAATCGGCTGCCGCCGCAACCGGAGCGAAGCGCGGCAACCGGAGCGGATCGGGGCAGGGCGGGCACGCGCCGGGCACACGCGCCGCGCCGGGGCGGCGTCCAGGTGGACGCCGCCCCGGCGCGATCTCAACCGACGACCGTCAGCCGATCGTCAGCGGCAGCGCGAACGGGGTGTCCTCCGACGACGTGCCGACATAGACGGTGTACTCCCCCGGCTTGACCTGGAACGAGCCGGTGCAGTAATCCCACACCGAGAACGGGTGGCTGGTCGCCGCGGGATCGAGCGTGATCTCGACACGGCGGCTCTCGCCCGCTTCCAGGGTCACCTTCGCGAACCCGACCAGCCGCTTCGGCGGCTGCCAGGCCACCGGGACTCCCAGGTACACCTGGAGGACCTCGGCGCCGGCCCGCTCGCCGGTGTTGGTGACGGTGGCGGACACCACGACCGGGGTGGCGCCGTCCGACGCCGAGGCCGACAGGGCGGCGTCCGAGACCCGGAAGGTGGTGTAGGACAGACCGAAGCCGAACGGGAACAGCGGCTCGATGCCCTCGCTCTGGAACCAGCGGTACCCGACGCGGAGACCCTCGGTGTAGCGCATCGTCGGCCACCCCTCGCCCTCATCGGTGCCGGGGTACCGCACCGGATCGCCGTACTCCATGAGGTCCTCGCGGCGCACCGCGTAGGTGGTCGGCACCTTGCCCGACGGGTTCACGACGCCCCAGAGCAGGTCGGCGACCACGTGGCCGTCCTCGGCGCCCTGGTTCCAGACCTCGAGCACGGTGTCCGCCCGGTCGATCCACGGCATGATCATCGGGGCCGAACTCTTGAGCACGACCACGGTCTTGGGGCACTGGCCGAGCAGGGCCGCGACCATCGCGTCCTGGTTGTACGGCAGCTCGGGGGCCGGCATGTCGGCACCCTCGGTCGCGATCAAGCCGGCCATGATCACGACCACGTCGGCGGCCCGCGCGGCCGCCACGGCCGCGTCGAGGTTGGAGTGGTCGCGTTCCACCACGAACAGGTCGGCGGTCGCCGGGCTGCCCAGGTCGGCCAGCACGTCGCGCAGGCCGGGCAGCGGGTCGACGGTGTAGAGCGGGTCCACCTTGGACGAGCCCCCACCGCCCTGGCAGGCCTTGCCGGCGAAGCTGTCCATGCCGACGATCAGGACCCTTCCGGCGTCCAGCGGCAGCGGCAGCAGCCCGGCGTCGTTCTTCAGCAGGACGGCCATCTGCTGCCCCAGCCGACGGCTGATCGCCCCGTGCTCGGCGGCCGGGATCGGGGTCGGCGCGTAGGGCTTCTCGAACTGGCCGAACCGGAACATCTGGGTGAACCGGCGCACCAGCGCGCGGTCGATGGTCTGAATCTCGAGCGAGGTGTCGTGGAGCGCGTTCATGACGTTGGTCTCGTTCAGCCACTTGGCGTCGGGCATCTCGAGGTCCATGCCGGCGTTGAGCGACGGCGCGGCCGAGCGGCAGGACCAGAAGTCGGACTGGACGTAGCCGTCCCAGCCCCACTGTTCGCGCAGGATGGTGTGCAGGGTGTACCGGTTCTCGGTGGCGTAGACGCCGCGCACCCGGTTGTAGGCGCTCATGATCGCGGCGACGTCGCCGTCCTTGCAGCACATCTCGAACGGCAGCAGGTACAGCTCGCGCAGGGTCTGCTCGTCGACCTCGACGTTGTTGCGGAAGCGCTCGTACTCCTGGTCGTTGACCACGTAGTGCTTCGCCATCGCGATGACGTCGTGGCTCTGGATGGCCTTCGTCACCTCGACGCCCATGACGCCGGTCAGGTAGGGGTCCTCGGAGAAGTACTCGAAGTTGCGGCCGGCGGTCACGGTGCGGTGCAGGCACAGGCCCGGCCCCTCCAGGACGTGCTGGCCGAGGTGCACGCACTCCTTGCCGATGATGTCACCGTAGGCGTGTGCCACCGCCGGGTCGAAGGACGCCGCGACGCCGATCGTCATCGGCAGCGCGGTGGCCGGCGGGGACGGCGTCCCGTCGCCCATGCCGACGCCCACGGGGCCGTTGGTGATGCGCATGCGCGGGATGCCGAGGTCGTCGTCGGCGATGACGTGCCGCTCGATCCGGATCTGGGCGGCGAGCTGCTCCATCTCCTCGGCGGACTCGACGTTGTTCGACATCGCGTAGATGTCGATCGTCGCCATGTTGCCGTGCAACTGCCGGATCTTCTGTTCCAGGGTCATCGCCGCGACCAGCTTGATCGCGCGCTCGCGGGGGCTGAGCGAGCTGTCCATCCAGGGGCGGTCGGCCTCGGCCATCTGCGGATCTCCTTCGATCTGGACGCCGCGGGCGGGCGTCGCTTCGGATCGACTCTAGGCGGCGCCCGAGGGCTCGCTCCCCTGGTTGCCGCAAGCTGCCGCACCCTCCCGGGCGGGTGCCAGGGCCGCCCACAGCGCGGCCACCTGGGGTCCGAGCTCGTCCGGCGTGCCCCCGTTGTCGATCACGTGGGTCGCGACCGCCAGCCGCTGGTCGCGGGACGCCTGCGCCGCCACCCGCGCCTCGGCGTCCGGCCGGGACAGGCCGTTGCGGGCCATCACGCGGGCCACCTGCACCGCCACGGGGCAGTCGACGACCACGACGGTGTCGAAGGAGTCCGCCTGCCCCGTCTCGACCAGCAGCGGGATCACGTGGACCACCACCGCCTCCGGGTCGGCCGCCAGCGCCTCCGCCCGCCGCCGGGCCGCCAGGTCCCGCACGCGCGGGTGCACGATCGCGTTGAGGTCGGCCCGCGCGGCGGCGTCCGCGAACACGAGGGCACCGAGGGCGGCGCGATCCAGGGTGCCGTCGGGGGCCAGGACGCCGCGCCCGAATCGGGCCACGACGGCCGCGAGCCCGGGGCTGCCCGGCGCGACCGCCTCGCGGGCCAGCAGGTCGGCGTCCACGATGACGGCGCCGCGGGCGGCCAGCAGGTCGGCGACCGTCGACTTGCCCGACCCGATGCCGCCGGTCAGGGCGATGCGTTTGCTCACCGGCCCATCGTCGCACGGCCACGGACGCCCGCCCCGGCGGGTTGGCGTCCCTCGGCCCGGTCCCGACGCGCCGACGGGACCGGACACGACGGTGCCCCCGTCCCGAGGGACGGGGGCACCGCGGCTGGGCCTGTGCGGCTGGGCGTCAGGCGCGGCCGCCGGTCAGCTTCTCGCGCAGGGCCTGCAGCGCCTCGTCGGACGCCAGCGAGCCCTCGGGCGCTTCGGCGACCGTGCCGGCGGAGTAGGACGCCTGGTGCGCCTCCGCGACCAGCGCCTCGCTGTGGGCCTGCTCGGCCTCGGCGACCTGGCGCTTGTGCGCCTCCCACCGGGCCTGGGCCTCGGCGTACTGCTGCTCCCAGGCGCGCTGCTGCTCCTCGTAGCCCGGCTTCCACTCCTGGGTGTCGGGGTCGAAGCCCTCGGGGTAGATGTAGTTGCCGTTCTCGTCGTAGCTGGCGGTCATGCCGTACAGCGACGGGTCGAAGTCGTCGGCGGCCACGTCCACGCCCTCGTTCGCCTGCTTGAGCGACAGCGAGATGCGGCGCCGCTCCAGGTCGATGTCGATGATCTTGACCATGACGTCGTCGTTCACGCTGACGACCTGCTCGGGGATCTCGACGTGCCGCTCGGCGAGCTCGGACACGTGGACCAGGCCCTCGATGCCCTCCTCGACCCGCACGAACGCGCCGAAGGGGACGAGCTTGGTGACCTTGCCGGGCACGATCTGGCCGATCTGGTGCGTCCGGGCGAAGGTCTGCCACGGATCCTCCTGCGTCGCCTTCAGCGACAGGGAGACGCGCTCGCGGTCCATGTCCACGTCGAGCACCTCGACGGTCACGTCCTGACCCACCTCGACGACCTCGGACGGGTGGTCGATGTGCTTCCAGGAGAGCTCGGAGACGTGCACCAGGCCGTCCACACCGCCCAGGTCGACGAACGCGCCGAAGTTGACGATGGACGACACGACGCCCTTGCGGATCTGGCCCTTCTGCAGCTGGTTGAGGAAGCTGTGGCGCACCTCGGACTGCGTCTGCTCGAGCCACGCCCGGCGCGACAGGACCACGTTGTTGCGGTTCTTGTCGAGCTCGATGATCTTGGCCTCAAGCTCCTGGCCGACGTACGGCTGGAGGTCGCGGACGCGCCTCATCTCGACGAGCGAGGCGGGCAGGAAGCCGCGCAGGCCGATGTCCACGATCAGGCCGCCCTTGACGACCTCGATGACCCGGCCGGTGACGACGCCGTCGGAGTCCTTGACCTTCTCGATCGTGCCCCAGGCGCGCTCGTACTGGGCGCGCTTCTTGGACAGGATGAGCCGGCCCTCCTTGTCCTCCTTGGTCTGCACCAGGGCCTCGACCACATCGCCCACCTGGACCACGTCGAACGGGTCCACGTCGTGCTTGATGGAGAGTTCCTTGGAGGGGATGACGCCTTCGGTCTTGTAGCCGATGTCGAGGAGAACCTCGTCGCGATCGACCTTGACCACGGTGCCGGTGACGATGTCACCGTCGTTGAAGTACTTGATAGTGGAGTCGACGGCTTCGGCGAAGGCCTCAGCGGAACCGATGTCGTCGACCGCGACCTGAGCGGCCTCAGGAGAGGAGGTCATGTAGTAGGGCTCCGATAACGTGTTGGATGTCAGGGCTGGCGAGGTCCGTCGCGCCCGTCCTGCTCGGTCCGAGTCCGGGCAGACCACACCGAACGACCACCCTAAACCCCAGCCCCAATCCCGGTCAAAGAGACCCGGGGCCGGACGCCGCGGGTGCGGCCGGCCGCGGACCGCGAATCTGCCGGTGGCGTACCGGGCACGGACGGGTTTCGGCTAGCCTCGCAGCAGAGATTCCTTCACGACGAGGAGACAACGATGAGCGGCACTGCCGAGGTCTATCCCGACGCGACCCTCACGCCCGGGAAGCTGGAGTTGCTGGCGAGCTGGATGCCGAAGCAGGCCTGGTTCCAGGGCTCGGAGTCGGCCGATCTCGAGCGGATCGGCTCGTTCCGCTTCGTCGATCCGTACGGCGAGGTCGGCATCGAGACCCTGCTGGTGCGCGCCGGCGGCGTGGTCTACCAGGTGCCGCTGACCTACCGGGGCGAGCCGCTGGAGGGCGGCGAGGACTACCTGGTCGGTGAACTGGAGCACTCCGAGCTCGGACACCGCTGGGTCTACGACGGCACCGGCGACCCGGTCTACGTCGACGAACTGCTGCGGGTGATCCGCGAGGCGGACGGCGAGGCCGACCTCAGCACCGGGGCCCCGAAGACCGTGACCGCGCGGGGCAGCGGCGTCGTGCTGGTGTCCAACTCGACCGGGCAGATGAAGCTCAACCGGATCGTCGACCCCGCCCCGGAGCCCTCCAGCACCCGCGTCGCCATCGGGTCGCTGGACGCCACCTGGACCCAGGACGGCGAGGAGAAGCACGCGGCCCTGGCCTACCTGTACTGACGTTCCCCGATCGGACGCCGACGGCGCCGCCTCCGGGTGGCGCCGTTCGCGTCTCCCGGCGGGGCGGCTTCAGTGGGCGGCGTCGTGCCAGGAGCGCCCGACGCCCACCGAGACGTCCAGCGGCACCGTGAGTTCCATGGCGTGCCCCATCCGGTCACGCACCAGGGCCTCCAGCGCGGCCTCCTCGCCGGGCGCCACCTCGAACACCAGCTCGTCGTGCACCTGCAGCAGCATGCGCGACCGCAGCCCGGCCCGGGCCAGCCCGGCCTCGACGTCCAGCATCGCCACCTTGATGATGTCGGCGGCCGACCCCTGGATGGGGGCGTTCAGCGCCATCCGCTCGGCCATCTCCCGGCGCTGCCGGTTGCTGGACGTGAGGTCCGGCAGGTAGCGGCGGCGTCCGAGGATCGTCTCGGTGTAGCCCGTCCGGCGCGCCTGGGCGACGAGTCCGTCCAGGTAGGCGCGGGCGTTTCCGAAGCTCTCGAAGTACTCCTCCATGAGCGCCCGGGCTTCGGACGTCGGGATGTTGAGCTGGGCGGCCAGCCCGAACGCGCTCAAGCCGTAGGCCAGCCCGTAGTTCATGGCCTTGACCTTGGCGCGCTGGGCCGGCGTCACCTCGGCCGGGTCGACCCCGAAGACCCGGGCCGCCGTCGCGCTGTGGAAGTCGTGCCCGGACGTGAACGCCTCGATGAGCGCGGCGTCCCCCGACGCGTGCGCCATGATGCGCATCTCGATCTGGCTGTAGTCGACGCTCATCAGCGACTCGTAGCCCGCCCCGACCACGAAGGCCTCCCGGATGCGGCGGCCGTCCTCGGTGCGGATCGGGATGTTCTGGAGGTTCGGGTCGGTGGACGACAGGCGTCCGGTCGCCGCGACCGTCTGCAGGTACGTCGTGTGGATGCGCCCGTCGTCCGCGATCGCCTTCTGGAGGCCCTCGACCGTCTGCCGGAGGCGGATCTGATCGCGGTGCCGCAGCAGGTGCTCCAGGAAGGGGTGCCCGGTCTTCGCGAACAGCGACTCGAGCGCGTCGGCGTCCGTGGTGTACCCCGTCCGCGTCCGGCGGGTCTTCGGCATGCCCAGATCGTCGAACAGCACCCCCTGCAACTGCTTGGGCGACCCGAGGTTGATCCGCTTGCCGAGCACGGCGTACGCGGCCTCCTCGGCGCCCCGGACCCGCTCGTCGAACATCGAGTGCAGGCGCGCCAGGTAGTCGGCGTCCACGGCGATGCCGGCCCGCTCCATGGTGGCCAGGGTGCGCAGCAGGGGCAGCTCCACCTCCACCAGCAGAGGGCTGCCGCCGTGCCGGTCGAGTTCGGCCGCGAGCGTGGCGGCCAACTCGACCACCGCCCGCGCCCGGACCATCGCGTCCGTCCCCTGGTCGGTGGGGGTCTCGGCGAACAGAGCGAGCTGGTCGCCCTCGTCGGCCCCCGCAGCGGGCGCGGCGACGGTCAACTCTCGCTTCAGGTGCCGGACGGTCAGGTCGGCGAGGTCGAAGACCCGCTGGTCCGGCCGCAGCAGGTAGGCCGCCAACTGGGTGTCCATGGTCAGGCCCTGCAGCTCCCAGCCCCTCGACCAGAGCGCCAGCAGCGGGCCCTTCGCATCGTGCATCGCCTTGGGCGCCTCCGGATCGGCGAGCCACGCGGCCAGCGCGGCGTCGTCCTGGGGCGTGAGCGTCGTGACGTCCAGCCAGGCCGCCGCCGCGTCCTGGGACGCCAGCGCGAGACCCCGCAGGTCGCCGGCCCCCGCCCGCCAGACCCCCTCGGCCTGGACGCCGACCAGGCCCGTTCCGTGCTCGGCGAGCCAGGGCTCGACCTGGCCGCCGCCGAGCAGTCGGCCGGTCATCTCCAGCCCGCCCTCGGGTTCGGTGACGCGCTGGGGCAGCGTCTCGAGGAGCCGGTCGCGCAACACCCGGAACTCCAGGGCGTCGAACAGCGTGTGCACGGCCTCGCGGTTCCAATCGCGCCGCTCCAGGTCCGCCAGCCCGCGATCCAGCTGCAGGTCGCTGACCAGGGCGTTCAGCTCGCGGTTGCGGCGGACGTCCGCCAACCGCTCGCGCAGCGCCTCCCCGACCTTGCCGCGGACCTCGTCCGCGTGCCGCAGCAGATTCTCCAGACCGTCGTACTCGGCGAGCCACTTCGCCGCCGTCTTGGGGCCGACGCCCGGGATGCCCGGCAGGTTGTCGGACGACTCGCCGACCAGCGCGGCCAACTCCGGGTAACGACGGGGCGGCACCCCGTACTTCTCCTCCACCGCCGCGGGGGTGAACCGCACCAGGTCGGACACCCCCTTGCGCGGGTAGAGCACGGTGGTCGACGCGTCGACCAGCTGCAGCGAGTCGCGGTCCCCCGTACAGATCAGGGTCTCCCATCCGGCGGCCGACGCTTGCCGGGCCAGCGTCGCGATGATGTCGTCGGCCTCGAAGCCGTCGACCTCCAGGTGCGGGATGTTGAGGGCGTCCAGCACCTCCTTGATCAGGTCGACCTGCCCCTTGAACTCGTCGGGGCTCGCGCTGCGGTTGGCCTTGTACCCCTCCCAGTGCTCCGACCGGAACGTCTGCCGGGACACGTCGAACGCGACCGCCACGTGGGTGGGCGCCTCGTCCCGGAGGACGTTGATCAGCATCGAGAGGAACCCGTAGACGGCGTTCGTGTGCTGGCCGGTCGACGTCGAGAAGTTCTCCACCGGCAGGGCGAAAAACGCCCGGTAGGCGACGGAGTGCCCGTCGATCAGCAACAGGCGGGGACGATCGGGCGACGGGCCGGCGGTCTGGGTCACAGGGCGACTCTAGTGGGGCGCCCGGACACCCGGTCGCCCCCGGACGCCGCCGGTTGGGGCTCGATCAGTCCTCGTCCGCCGGTCGTTTCTTGGCCTTGCCGCGCTTCGGGTTGGTGGCGTTGCTGTGCTCGATGACGCCCTCGGCGACCTCGCGCATCGACTTGCGCAGGTCCATCGCCGTCTTCTGGATCCAGCGGAAGGCCTCCGGCTCCGTCAGGCCCAGGCCCTCCATCAACAGGCCCTTCGCCTGGTCGACGGCCTTGCGCGACTCCAGCCGCTCGGTCAGGTCGGCGACCTCCGCCTCGACGGCCCGGATCTCCGCGAACCGGGCCATCGCCAGCTCGATCGCCGGCACCACGTCCGAGACGTCGAACGGCTTGACCACGTACGCCATCGCGCCGGCCTCACGCGCCCGGTCGACGAGTTCGCGCTGGCTGAAGGCCGTGAGCATCACCACGGGCGCGATCCGCTCCTCGGCGATCGTGCTGGCCGCCGTGATGCCGTCCAGCTTGGGCATCTTCACGTCCAGCACGACGAGGTCCGGCCGCAGTTCGCGGGCCAGGGCGATGGCCTCCTCACCGTCGCCCGCCTGGCCGACTACCTCGTACCCCTCGCCGGTCAGCAGTTCGACGAGGTCGAGCCGGATCAGGGCTTCGTCCTCGGCGACCAGGACCCGTGGACGCCCGGGGCGGGCCTCCTCCGACTTCGATGGACTCACGTGTGCCTCTCTTCTCCCCGGCGCTCCTCGTCGGCGCGGGGCTCACCCAGGGACTGACTGGTTCTCAACGGGCCCCAAGGTTACGCGCCCCGGGACAGACCGGCAGGAGCCGGCCTGATGTGGCAAGATGGACCCGCTCCTGCCGGGGTGGCGGAATGGTAGACGCGGTCGGCTCAAACCCGACTGGCCGCAAGGCTGTAGGGGTTCGAGTCCCCTTCCCGGTACTGGTTCAGGGCATCCGCACGACGCGCAGCGAGTTCGTCTTCCCCGCCGTGTGCCGCGGGTTGCCCGCCACGATCACCACCGAGTCCCCGGACTGCACCATCGGCACCTGGCCCTCGGCCGCGTCGATCGACTCGGACGCGAGGGCCGCGATCACGTGGTCGACCATGGCGTCGACCGTGTCGAAGTCGGGGGTGTCCCACGCCTTGACCCCCCACGCCAACGTCATGTGCCGGCTGGTCTGCGGGTTCGGGCTGAACGAGCACACCTGGATCTCCGAGCGCAGCCGGCACAGCCGCAGCGCGGTGTCGCCGGTCTTGGTGTACGCCACCAGGTACTTGGCCCCGATGGCCTCGGCCACCTCGACCGCGGCCTTGGCGATGATCCCGCTGGTCGTGTGCGGGTGCCAGTCGAGGTGCGTGATCTTGTCGACGCCCAGCGACTCCATCTTGTTGATGATGCGCGACATGGTCTCGACGGCGACCGTCGGGTAGGCGCCCACCGCGGTCTCCCCCGACAGCATGACGGCGTCCGCGCCGTCGAGGATCGCGTTCGCGACGTCGGACGCCTCCGCGCGCGTCGGCCGCGGCGTCGTGATCATCGACTCCAGCATCTGGGTCGCCACGATCACCGGCTTGGCCAGGTAGCGCGCCGTGGTGATGATGGTCTTCTGCGCCGCCGGCACGTCCTCCAGCGGCAGTTCGACGCCCAGGTCGCCGCGGGCGACCATGATCGCGTCGAAGGCGTCCACGATCTCCTTGAGGTGCTCGATGGCCTGCGGCTTCTCGATCTTGGCGATGACCGGCACGCGGCGACCGACCTCGTCCATCACCGCGTGCACGGGGATGATGTCGTCGGCCGAGCGGACGAACGACAGGGCCACCATGTCGACGCCCTCCCGGAGCGCCCAGCGCAGGTCGTCGGCGTCCTTCTCGCTCAGGGCCGGCACGGAGACGGCCACTCCGGGCAGGTTGATGCCCTTGTGGTCGCTGACCTTGCCGCCGACGACGACCTCGGTGACGACGTCGGTGTCGGTGACCTCGACGGCCCGCAGTTCCACCTTGCCGTCGTCCAGCAGGATCTGGTCGCCGGGTCGCACGTCGTTGGTGAGGGTGTGCAGCGTCGTGCCGCAGATCGTGGCGTCGCCCGGCACGTCCCGCGTCGTGATGGTGAACCGATCGCCGCGGATCAGCTGCACCGGCCCCTCGGCGAACGTCGCCAGCCGGATCTTCGGGCCCTGCAGGTCGGCGAACGTCCCGACCGGACGCCCCACCGCGGCGGCCGCCGCGCGCACCTGCTCCAGGCGGCGCGCATGGTCGGGGTAGGCGCCGTGGCTCATGTTGATGCGGGCCACGTTCATGCCCGCGCGGACCAGAGCTTCGACTCCGCCCGGGACATCGGTGGCCGGGCCGAGGGTGCAGACGATCTTTGCCTTTCTCACGGGCTTCACCCTAGCCGAGCGGACTCCCCGTGCCGGTTGTTGCCGCTAGGTGCACCAGGATCGGCAGTCAGCGGCCGCGGACGACGTCCAGCGCGTGCGCCAGGTCGGGTGGGTAGTCCGACTGGAACTCGACCCACTCCCCCGAGCCCGGATGGGTGAAGCCGAGCCGGGTGGCGTGCAGCCACTGGCGCACGAGCCCCAGCCGCGCGGCCAGCACCGGGTCCGAGCCGTAGAGCGGATCACCGGCGATGGGGCGTCCGATGGCCTGCAGATGGACGCGGATCTGGTGGGTCCGGCCGGTCTCGAGGTGCACCTCCAGCAGGGTGGTCGACCGGAACGCCTCCAGCGTCTCGTAGTGCGTCACCGCGTGTCGACCGCCCGCGACCACGGCCATCTTCCAGTCGTGCCCGGGGTGTCGCCCGATGGGGGCCTCGATGGTCCCGGTGAACGGGTCGGGGTGCCCCTGCACCAGGGCGTGGTAGACCTTCAGCGGCGTCCGGTCCCGGAAGGCGCGCTTCAGGGCGGTGTAGGCCGGTTCGCTCTTGGCGACGACCATCAGCCCCGAGGTGCCGACGTCGAGCCGCTGGACGATGCCGCGCCGCTCGGGAGCGCCGGACGTCGAGATGCGGAAGCCGGCCGCCGCCAGATGCCCGAGGACGTCCGGCCCGTCCCAGCCCAGCGACGGGTGCGCCGCGACGCCCGCGGGCTTGTCGACCACGACCAGGTCGGCGTCGTCGTGGACGATCGTCATCCCTTCGACCAGCGTCGGGACCACCTCGGCCGCCGACGGTGCCCCCAGGTCGAGCTCGAGCAGGTCGCCACCGGCCACCCGATCCGACTTCGACACGGGGCGCCCGTTGAGCAGGACGCCGCCGCTCTCGATGAGGTCCGCCACCCGGCTCCTGCTGACGCCGGTCATGCGGGACGCCGCGGCGTCCACCCGCTCCCCGGCCAGCCCGTCGGGCACCAGGTGGACGCTCATGCGCCGCCGGCGGGGGCCGCCCCCGCCCCCTCCTGCTCTCGGGTCGACCGCCCGTCGGGGGCGACCTGGGCGATGAGCATGAACCAGACGATGAGCACGGCGGCGGCCGTGATGAACATGTCGGCCACGTTGAAGATCGCGAAGTTGGGCAGCTGCAGGAAGTCGACCACGTGCCCGCGGAACGGCCCGGGCTGCCGGAACACCCGGTCGATCAGGTTGCCCACGATGCCCGCGAGCAGGAAGCCCTCGGCGACCGCCCACCCGACGTGCCGGACGCGAGGGACGAGGTAGCCGGCCACGAACACGAAGGCCGCCGACGCGATGAGCGCGAGCACGACGGTGAAGCTCTCCCCCATGCTGAAGGCGGCCCCGGGGTTCCAGGTCAGTTGCAGCGTCAACAGCCCGCCGAGCAGGACCGGCGGGTGCACCGGGTCGAGGTGCGCCAGGGCCAGGGTCTTGGTCACCTGGTCGGCGACGACGCCGATCACCCCGAGGGCGTAGGCGAGAGCGACGAGCCGGGCGCGGCGCCCGGCGGCCCCGACGGCCGCTATCGCCGTTCCTCCCGCTGCTTGCAGGGCAGGCACATGGTGGCGCGCGGGAAGACCTGGAGGCGGTCCTTGCCGATCGGCTGCCCGCACGACTCGCACACGCCGTACCGGCCGAGTTCGAACCGGTGCAGCGCCGACTGCGCCTGCTCCAGCATGTCGCGCGCGTTCTGCACCAGCGACATCTCCTGGTCACGCTCGAAGTTGGTGGAACCCACGTCGGCCGGGTCGCGCCCCGCCCCCTCGGTGCCCTCGTCGAACAGGCTCGCCATCGTCGCCTCGGCCGTCTTGATCGCCCGCTCCATCCGACCGATCTCGAAGATCAGTTCCTCTCGGATCTCCTCGAGCTCCTCCTCGGTCCAGGGATCCTCGTCCTCGGCGACGGGAACGTCGGCGGCTCGTGCCCGGGGGGCGTCGTTCGCCATGACTTGGCACCTCTCGTGTGACGGCTGAGCGCAGAGAGTACCACCCGAGCACCGCCGGGGCGGTGTTTGGGGGACCTCTCTGCGCTCAGCGTGCGGGAAAGTCGACCGCGTCAGCCCTGCTGGTCGTCGCCGCGCAGCAGCGCGTCCAGGCGCGGCGTGCGCGAGGCCTGCGGCTCCTCGTCCAGGATGGCCGGCTTCTCCTGGGGCTCCAGGACCGCGTTCCGGAGGTTCTCGATCTGGGCGGACAGCTGGTTGGCGAAGTTGTCGCGGAACGTCTTCTCGAAGTCGCGCAACTGGGCCACTCGGGCGGCCAGGGCGCCGTGCTCCTGGTCCAGGGCTCCGACGAGCTGGTTGCGCCGATCGACGATCTCCTGATCGAGCGCAGCGCGCCGCTCGGCGTGCTCGGCGTCGAGCCGCTCGCGCCGCTGGGTGGCCTCGGTCACCACGCGGTGCGCCTCCGCGGCGGCGTCGTTGCGGGTCCGGGTCGCCTCGGCGAGGGCCTCGTCCTTGACGCGCTGGGCCTCCACGTCGGCCTCGCTGCGGACGCGGCCGGCGTACTCGTCGGCCTCGCCGCGCACGCGGCCGGCGTACTCGTCGGCCTCGCCGCGGACGCGCAGCGAGTAGCCGTCCGCCTCGTTCCGCACCCGCTCCGCGTGGCTGTCGGCCTCGCCGCGGATCCGATCGGCCTCCGCCTGGGCCCCCTCGACCCGTCGGCTGGCCTCCGCCTCGGCGCCGGACACGAGGTCGTCCGCCTGACGCGTCGCCATCTCCAGCAGCCGGGTGACGGCCAGGGACGCCTCGGGCGCCGCCGCCAGCACGAGCCGCTCCACCTTGGCCTGCCCGCCGGACGCCTCCAGCAGCGCGACCTGCTCGCGGCTGCCCTCCAGTTCCCCGTCCTTGGCCGCCAGCTGCTCACGCAGACCGTCCAACTCGCTCTCCCGCGCCTGAACCTGCTCGCGGAGGGCGGCGATCTCCTCGTCCTTGGCGGCGAGCACCTCACGCAACTGCGCCAGCTGGGCCTGCTGGGCCTCGAGATCCGCCCGCAGCTGGCCGACGTGCTCGGACTCCCCCTGCTGGGCGGCGTCGAGCTCGCCGCGGAGGCGCTCGGTCTCGGCCCGGTGCTGCTCCAGTTCGGCCTCCCGCTCGGCCAACGTCCGCCGCAGCGCCTGCTCGGCCTCGGGATCGCCGGCGACGCCGGCGTGCTGCGTCTGCTGCTTGAGGGTGGAGATCTCCTCGGTGAGAGCGACCAGGGTCTCCTCGACCTTGTCGACGAAGTTGTCGACGTCGACCGGCTCGTAGCCGTTCCGACGCGCCAGGTGGAACTTGCAGTCGCGCACCTGTTCGATGGTCAGGGTCATTCGTTCACCTCACGAAAGGGGGCCGCTGTCGGGCGGCGGGGTCGGTCAGCCGGACGGCGGGACGAGCCCGCTCCGGGAAGCCAGGCTAGCCGTCCGTCGTCCGTGTCGCCAAGACGAGCGGCACTTCGCGGCGACCGCCTGCGGGGGACGCGCGTCAGCTCTGGTTGAAGAACCCGCCCGCCAGGCGCTGCTTGTCCTCGGCCGTCACGCTGACGTTGTGGGGCGAGAGCAGGAAGACCTTGCTGGTCACGCGCTCGATCGAGCCGCGCAGCCCGAAGATCAGGCCCGCCGCGAAGTCCACGAGCCGCTTGGCGTCCGCGTCCTCCATGCCCGAGAGATTCATGATGACCGGGACGCCGTCGCGGAAGTGTTCCCCGATCGTGCGGGCCTCGTTGTAGGTGCGCGGCTGCACGGTCACGATGCGGTTGATGTCCATGGCGTTCGGGGTCTCGCGCTCCGGCACGGGGACCGCCGCGAGCGCCGTCCCCGGACGCCGCGTCTCCAGTTCGGTCACGGACGCCTCGACCCGCGGCGTGCGCTCGCGTACTACGACGCCCCGCTCCGGAGGGCCGGACGGATCGACGACCTGCGTGATCTCCTGGGAGACCTCGTCACCGGCGTACCGGTTGTCGGACATGAGGCCCAGCCACACGGCAGCCTTCTTCAACCCATCAGCCATGGCGTTCCTCCACTCGCGAGATCAGGGGCAAGGTTACCCGCCACCCCCGGTTGCAGCGCGCGGCGCGCCCGGGCGGGTGGGAACCGAGCCGGACAGCCACACGACGCCGGCGAGCCGGCCCGCACAGGCGGCGTCCCGCCGGTGGGAGTGCAGCCCCGCGTCGTGGAAGGTGCACGCCTCGTGGGACGCGTGGGGCACCCCCAACGCCGCCAGTTGGCGGCGAGCCGCCGCCCCGAGGTCGATCCCGGGCGTCCCCCACCGGGTGACCGCCGCCGCGACCCCCGTCGCGGCGGCGAAGTCCGCCGCCATGTCCGCGGGAACCTCGTAACACGCCGCGCAGATGTGCGGACCGACCCAGGCCGTGAGCCGCGACGCCCCCCGGGCGCGCAGCACCGCCACGGTGGCGGCCAGGACGCCGCGCAGCAGACCGGCCCGCCCGGCGTGCGCGGCGCCGACCAGGCCCGCGGCGGCGTCCGCGAACAGCACCGGCACGCAGTCCGCGACCCGGACCGCCAGCCCGAGGCCCCGGACGCCGGTCACGAGGGCGTCCGCCTCGACGGCCGTCAGGTCGAGCAGCCCCCCGGACGGCGCGGCCGGCACGGCGTCCACGTCGAGGACGCGGTCGCCGTGGACCTGGCGGACCACCGCCACCGGGACGCCCAGGGCCACGGCCAGCCGGCCGAAGGCCGCCGCGCGAGCGGCAGGCGGCGCGGCGTCGGAGAGGTCCTCCTCCGCCGACGTGAACGCGACCCCGACGCCATCGGCGCCGGGGTCGCGGAGGTAGCTGAACACGGGGGCACTGTAGTCGACCCCCGCGCGGGCCTACTTCAGGAAATCGGGGACGTCCAGGTCGTCGTCGGGCACGTTGGTCGGCCGAATGACCGGAGGCCGGAACGCAGGCTGCTGCGGAGGCTGCGGGGGCTGCTGCTGGACCGGCTGCGGCTGCGGCGGCTGGACCGGCACGGGTTGCGGTTGCACCGGCTGATACTGGGGGACCGGGGCCTGCGGCTGCCGGGCCGAGGGCTGGCGCAGGTCGGGCTGCCGGGTCACCCCGGGTTGACGCCGGGGCGGCACGCCCCCGTCGAAGCCGGCCGCGATGACCGTCACGCGCACCTCGTCGCCGAGGGCGTCGTCGATCACGGTGCCGAAGATGATGTTGGCGTCCTCGTGCGCGGCCTGCTCGATGAGGTTCGCCGCCGCCGACACCTCGAACAGGCCCAGGTCGGACCCGCCCGCGATCGACAGCAGCACGCCGTGCGCCCCCTCGATGGACGCCTCGAGCAACGGGCTCGACACGGCCATCTCGGCGGCCGCGCGGGCGCGGTCCTCGCCGCGGGCCGACCCGATGCCCATGAGCGCGGAGCCCGCGTTGGCCATGACCGCCTTGACGTCGGCGAAGTCGAGGTTGATGAGGCCCGGGGTGGTGATGAGGTCGGTGATCCCCGAGACGCCCTGGAGCAGCACCTGGTCGGCCTGCTTGAAGGCGTCCAGGATCGCGATGTGGTGGTCGGTCATCTCCAACAGCTTGTCGTTGGGGATGGTGATGAGGGTGTCGACCTCCTCCCGCAGGGTCGTGATGCCGTTCTCCGCCTGGACGGAGCGCCGCCGGCCCTCGAACGAGAATGGCCGCGTCACCACGCCGATGGTGAGGGCCCCGAGCGAGCGGGCGATCCGCGCCACGACCGGCGCGCCACCCGTTCCGGTGCCACCGCCCTCGCCGGCGGTGACGAAGACCATGTCGGCGCCCTTGAGAACCTCCTCGATCTCGTCCGCGTGGTCCTCGGCAGCCTGCCGGCCCTTGTCCGGGTCGGCGCCCGCCCCCAGTCCGCGCGTGAGGTCCCGGCCGATGTCGAGCTTCACATCGGCGTCGCTCATCAGCAACGCCTGGGCGTCGGTGTTGATCGCGATGAACTCGACGCCGCGGAGCCCGGCCTCGATCATGCGGTTCACCGCGTTGACCCCGCCGCCGCCGACTCCGACGACCTTGATGACGGCCAGGTAGTTCTGGGATGCGTTGCCCACCGCGGTCAGCCAATCTGTTGGTAAGTTCCCTTGTCGGAATCAACTCTCAAGGTGGGATCGAGCCCCCCGCGATCACCGATTCCGCATTGCCGCCCCAAGGTTATGCGGGCCCGCAGACACAGTCCAAGACGGCCCGCCTCGTCTCAACCACTACTTGAGGGTCTCGCGCGGTCCGCTTCAGCACCGGGTCGTGGGGTGCGTGGGGGACGAGACGTCGATCCGGCGGCAGCGCGGCTGCGCGCTCTCCAGCGCGTCGGCCACCTGCCCCTTGAGGCTCGACGACTCGGTGCTGCCCCACACGATCGAGGTGCCCGCGGTGGTCTCGACCACGATCGAATCGCGGGTCTGAGCCGTGATCTGCTGGACCCGCTCCGTCAGCCGTGCGGGCAGCGCCCCGGCGACGGTGGCCACGTCCGCCATCAGCTGCTGGTCGTTCGGGTTGGCGACGACCGCGAGCGGAACACCCGCGGGCCGCTCGCGTGACTGACCGAAGCTCAACCCGGTGGGATCGATCCAGGCGAAGGCGCCGCCCTCCACGGCGACGACGAACGCCACGGCCCGCTCGGTGACGCGGATGCTCACCTTGTCCGGCAGCACCACCGTCACGTCGCCGCGCGCGATCCCCGGGACGCCGGCCAGCCGCCGGGAGGCCGCCGCGGTGTCGACGCGGGCCAGCGGAGTGCCGAGCGCGATGCCGGCCGCCTGGGTGATGGTGTCCGCGGCGACCGACTGGTTGCCGGTCACCTCGATGGTGCGGACGCTCACCAGGGCCGAGCCGGTGAGCACCCACCCGAGGGTGGCCAGGACGGCCGCCACCGCGGCCACCCGCACCAGGAGCGTCCGTCGCCGCCGGCGCGCTTCGCGGGCACGGTCCCGGACTCGCCCGTTGAGATCGACGAGAGGCCCGGTCACCGCGTGGCCGCCCTCCCGGCGTCGGCCAGGGCCGCGACCAGCGCCGGACCGACCAGGGTCACGTCGCCCGCCCCCAGCGTCAGAACCAGGTCGCCGGGGCGGACGAGCCCGGCCAGAACCCCGGCGGCGTCACGGATGTTCTCCACGTAGATCGCCTCGCGGCCCCGCCGCCGGACGGCGTCCGCGACCCGCTCCCCGGTGACCCCGGGGAAGTCCGCCGCGTCCTCCCGCGCCGGGTAGACCCCGCAGCAGACGATCACGTCGGCCAGGGTCAGCGCCTCGCCCAACTCCTCGGCGAACTCGACCGTCCGCGAGAACAGGTGCGGCTGGAAGCAGGCGACCAACCGCCCGGCGCCGGTGCGCCCGCGCGCGGCCGTCAGGGTGGCCGCCAGTTCGGTCGGGTGGTGCGCGTAGTCGTCGAAGACCCGGACGCCGCCCACGGCCCCGATCGGCTGGAACCGGCGGTGGGTGCCCTCGAAGGCCGCGGCGGCGGCCCGCAGCGCGGGGCCAGGGAGTCCCAACTCGCGGCCGACGGCGTAGGCGGCGGCGGCATTCAGCAGGTTGAACCGGCCCGGCACGACCAGCCGCAGGGGGCCGGCATCTCCGGCGGCGGTCAGCGTCGCGGTCGAGTCGTCGGGGGTCTCGGTCACGTCGGAGAGCCGGACGTCCGCGTCCGGGGACTCGCCGTAGGCCACGACGCGACGGCCTTCGGCGCGCAGGCGCGCCACCAGCGAGCGGCTGCCCGGATCGTCGGCGCAGGCCACGACGAGCCGCACGTGCTCCCCGGTGCACACGTCGTGGAAGCCCTCGGCGTAGCGCTCCGGGGTCCCCCAGTTGTCGAGGTGATCGGCCTCGACGTTGGTGACGACCACGATCTCGGCCGGGTACTGCAGGAAGGATCCGTCCGACTCGTCGGCCTCGATGACGAAGGCCTCCCCGGAGCCCAGGTGGGCGCTCTCCCCCGTCGTGGTGAGCGGCGAGCCGATCACGTAGGACGGATCGGCCCCGGCGGCCACCAGCATCGTGGCGGTCATCCCGGTCGTGGTGGTCTTCCCGTGCGTGCCGGTGACCGCCACGCCGCGCCGGCCCACCATCAGGCCCGCCAGGGCCGCGGAGCGGTGCCAGACCCGCAGGCCGCGCCGCCGCGCCTCGGCCAGTTCGACGTTGCTCTCCTTGATCGCCGAGGAGACCACCACGGTCTCGGCGTCCCCCAGCTGGGCCGGGTCGTGCCCGACGTAGGTGACGACCCCCAGCTCCGCCAGGTGCCGCAGGGTCGGCGAGTCCACCTGGTCGCTGCCCGAGGTGGGGACGCCCAACGCCCGGTAGGCGGCGGCGATGCCGCTCATGCCCGACCCGCCGGCGGCGATGAAGTGGACGGCGCCGACGGCGTCCGCGCGTTCCACGGGGACCGGGGCCAGCAGCGGCATCAGGACTCCTTCCGGGCACACTCGAGGATGAGCCGCGCGAGATCGCCCGCGGCGTCCGCCGGCACCAGCCCGGTGAGCTTCGCACTCATGGCGGCGCGCGCCTCGGGATCGGCCAGGAGGGGGCCGGCCTCCGCGAGCAGCCGCTCCGCGGTGAACTCGGCGTTGGGGACCAGCCGGCCGGCGCCGGCCGCGAGGATGAAGTCGGCGTTGCGCGCCTGCTCGCCGTTGCCGTGCGGCAGCGGCACGAAGATGCACGGCAGGCCCACGACCGCGGTCTCCATGACCGTGCCCGCCCCGGAGCGCCCGACCATGAGGTCGGCGGCGGCGTAGGCCCGCTCCATGCGGTCGACGAAGGCCACGGGTACATACCGTGCGCCGGTGGTGGCGTCCGTCTCGACGACGTGACTGGCCGGGTCGAAGTTCTTCGGGCCGAGGACGTGCAGGACGTCGGTGCCGACGGCCAGCAACGCGGACCGCGCTCCCTGTGTGGCCTCGTTGATGGCCCGGGCTCCCTGGGAGCCGCCGGAGACCAGCAACACCGGCCCGTCGGCCCGCAGGCCCAGTTCGGCACGGGCCTCGGCGCGGACCGCGTCCCGGTCCAGCCGGGCGATGCCCCGACGCAGCGGCATGCCGAGGAACCGGGCTCGGGGCAGCGGGGTGCCGGGGAAGGTGACGCCCACGACCGTCGCGAAGCGGGCGGCGACCTTGTTAGCGAGGCCCGGGACGGCGTTCTGCTCGTGGATGACCACCGGCAGGCGCAGGGTCCGCGCCGCCAGGTAGGCGGGCATCGACACGTAGCCGCCGAAGCCCACGACCACGTCCGCCTGGGCCGCCCGGATGATCCTGCGGGCCTCGCGGACCGCCCCCGCCAGTCGCCCGGGCACCTTGAGCAGTTCGGGGGTGAGCCGGCGCGGCAGCGGGACGGGGGGCACCAGCTCGAGGGCGAGCCCGGCGGCCGGGATGACGCGCGTCTCGAGCCCCCGGGCCGTGCCGATGCAGGTGATGGCCACGTCGGGCGCCAGGTCGCGCAGCCGTTCGGCCGTGGCGATCAGCGGCGACGTGTGGCCGGCGGTGCCCCCGCCGGCCATGACGACTGCGACCATGACGATCTCCTGTGGTTCCTGGGTTGGATCAACGACGACGGATCACCGGCAGCACGGCCGAGAGCCGCGCCCGCGGCTGTCTCGCGGCCCGCTGCCGATCGAGCAGCGCCCGGGCCGCCGGCTCCTCGCGGGCGCAGGCCAGCAGGATCCCGAGGGCGATCAGGTTCACGACCAGCGAGGAACCACCGTAGCTGACCAGCGGCAAGGTGACGCCCAGCACGGGCAGCAGCCGCAGCACGACGAAGACGTTGACCATCGCCTGGGCCATGAGCCAGCAGGTGATGCCGGCCGCCACGATCCGGGCGTAGAACGTGCCCGAACGCAGCGCGATCCGCAGCCCCGCGTAGCCCAGCACCATCAGGAGGGCGATGACCCCGAGCGTGCCGATGACGCCCAGCTCCTCGCCGATGATGGCCAGCACGTAGTCGGTGTGCGCCTCGGAGAGGCTGCCCCACTTCTGGCGGCTGCCGCCGATGCCGACGCCCCACCAGCCGCCACTCGCCATTCCGAGTTGTGCCTGGTTCGGCTGGAAGTTGGCGCCCTGGGGGTCGAAGGCGGGGTTCAGGAAACCGGTGATCCGCCGCATGCGCGCCGGCTCGAGGATGGCGAGCGCGGTGGCTCCGAACGCAGCCAGGCCGGCGATGGCGCCCAGGATCCGCCAGGACGCGCCCACGCACCACAGCAGGGCGACGACGATCGCCCCGATGATGATCGCGGTGCCCAGGTCGTGCTGCAGCATCGTGAGCCCGATGAGCAACGCCGCGCCCGGCAGGAACGGGAACAGCAGATGCCGCGGCTCGGCGAGGACCTTGCGCTTGGCCGTGAACAGGCCGGCCGCCCACAGGATCAGGGCGATCTTCGCGAACTCCGACGGCTGGAGCCGGAGCATGCTGTTGCTGCTCAGGTTGATCCAGTTGCAGTTGCCCTTGACGCAGTACCGGAACGGCTCCACGAACGTCAGCACCATCAGCAGGCCGGTCACGAGGAACGCGGCCCAGCTGAGCCGCTTCAGGGCGTCGATCCGCACCTTCTGGGTGATGAACACGACGACCAGGCCCACCAGCACCCAGGCCACCTGCCGCTCGATGTAGTAGTAGGCGTCGCCGAACTGGGTGTACGAGAAGACGCTGGACGCCGACCACACCATCACCGTGCCCAGGCCCAGCAGCAGCGCCGACGGGACGATCACGAGGTACATGCTGGCCAGCGGGTGCTGCAACCACGCCGTGGCCGTGCTGAGCAGCCGCTCGGCGTCCTGTTGTGGGGGCCGCGCTCGGCCGCCACGCGGCTTCGTCGGGGTGATCGTCGCCACGTTCCTCCTGTCGGTGTTGCTCAGTCGGCGGGCAGGCCCGCCACGGCGTCGGCGAAGGCCCGGCCCCGCTCGCCGTAGTTGGCGAACATGTCCAGGCTGGCGCAGCCCGGCGCCATGAGGACGGTGTCGCCCGGCCGTGCCATCGCGGCCGCCCGGTTCACCGCCTCCGCCATCGCCCCAGTGTCGGTCCGATCGAGCACGACCACGGGGACCTCGGGCGCGTGTTGCGCCAACGCCTGCGCGATGACGTCCCGGTCGACGCCGAGCAGCACGACCCCGCGCAGCTTGGCCCGGTAGGTCCGGACGAGATCCTCGAACGTCGTGCCCTTGGCCTGCCCGCCGGCGATCCACACGATCGAGTCGAAGGCGCGCATCGAGGAAGCCGCGGCGTGCGGGTTCGTGGCCTTGGAGTCGTTGACGTACCGGACGCCGCCGACCTCGCCCACGGTCTGGATGCGGTGGTCGCCGATCACGAGGTCGGTCAGCCCGCGCTTGACCGCCTGCGGGGGCACACCGAAGCTCCGCGCCAGCGCGGCGGCGGCCAGGGCGTTCTCGACGTTGTGGGGCGCGTAGGGCCGCACGTCGGACAGGCTGGCGAGCGGCATCGCCGAGTCGCGGCGCTGCTCGATGAACGCCCGGTCGACGAGCAGGTCGTCGACCACCCCGAGCATCGACGGCGCCGGGACGCCGAGGGTGAAGCCGATCGCCCTGGCGCCCTCCGTCACGTCGGCGTCCTCGACCATCTTCTCGGTGAGCGGCTCGGCGACGTTGTAGACGCAGGCGTGGGTGACCCGCTCGTAGATGCGCGCCTTGTCCGCGACGTAGGCGGCCATCGGGTCGGGCTCGTGGGCGTACCACTCGAGATGGTCGGGATGGATGTTGAGGACCGCGGCGGAGTGCAGCGCGACCGTGTGCATCCAGTGCAACTGGAAGCTCGACAGTTCGACGGCCAGCACGTCGTAGTTGACCTCGACCAGGACCGCCTCGATGATGGGGCGTCCGATGTTGCCGACGGCGGCCGTCGTCAGGCCTGCGGCGGCCAGCATCGACTCGAGCATGTTCGTGGTCGTCGTCTTGCCGTTGGTGCCGGTGACGCCGAGCCAGGGCACCACCCGGTCGGGGTGCATCATCCGCCAGGCCAACTCGACGTCGCCCCAGATCGGGACGCCGCGGGCGGCGGCCTGCGCCAGCAGCGGGTAGGTCGGTCGCCAGCCGGGCGAGGTGACCACCAGATCGGTGCCCTCCGGCAGCGCCGCCGTGACCCCGGGGCCCAAGCGCACCTCCACGTCCAGCCGCGCGAGCAGGGCCGCCTTCTCGCGGTTGGCCTCGGTGTCGGCGTCGTCCAGCACCAGGACGTGGGCGCCCAGCTCGAACAGGCCGTCCGCGGCCGCGAAGCCCGACGTGCCAAGCCCGGCGACGACGACGTGCGCCTCGCCCCACGGCGACAGCCGATCGGCCGTCTCCAGCCACGCCAGCCGCGTCATCGCCCGACCACCCACTCGGTGTAGAACAGGCCGAGCGCCGCCGCCACGCAGATGCCGGCCAGGATCCAGAACCGCACCACGACGGTCTGTTCGGCCCAGCCCTTCATCTCGAAGTGGTGGTGCAGCGGCGCCATCTTGAAGATGCGCTTCCCCTTGGTCGCCTTGAAGTAGCCGACCTGCAGCATGACCGAGAGGGTCTCGATGACGAAGATCCCCGCCAGCAGGACGCTCAGCAGCTCGGTGCGGGTCATGATGGCCAGGCCGGCCACGGCGCCGCCGATCGCGAGGGAGCCGGAGTCGCCCATGAAAATCTTGGCCGGGGAGGCGTTCCACCACAGGAACCCGAAACAGGCCCCGGTGAGCGCCATCGCGACGATCGCCAGGTCGTGCGGGTCGCGCACCTCGTAGCAGGTCGCGCGAGCCACGTTCCCGAAGGCGCACGACTGGTTGTACTGCCAGATGTTGATCACCGTGTAGGCGGCGAAGATCAGGCCCGACACGCCGGTCGCGAGCCCGTCCAGGCCGTCGGTCAGGTTGGCCCCGTTGCTCATCGCGGCGGCGATGAACACCATCCAGACGACCGCGACGATCCCCGGAAGCACCAGCCACGGCAGGTCGCGCAGGAACGACACCGCCGCGGAGGCGGGGGTGACGCCGCGGGCGTCCGGGAACTGGAGAGCGAGCACCGCGAACACGACGGCGACGACGCCCTGGCCGATCAGCTTCGAGATGCTGTTGAGGCCCAGGCTGCGCGCCCGGGAGATCTTGAGCCAGTCGTCGAGGAAGCCCACGAAGCCCAGCCCCACGAACAGGAACAGCAACAGCAGCCCCGACGCCGTCGGCGGCCGGAGCGTGAACAGGTGGCTCAGCAGGTACGCCAGCACCGTCGCCACGATGATCACCGTGCCGCCCATCGTGGGCGTGCCCGCCTTCTTGAGGTGCTCCTTGGGGCCGTCGTCGCGGACGTACTGTCCGTACCCCTTCTTGACCAGGAGGCCGATGGCGACGCGGGTGCCCAGCAGGGTGCCCAACAGGCCGAACAGGCCGCCCAGGAGGATGCTGATCACCGGTCGGTTCCTTCCTTCATCAGAGCCTCGGCCACGGTCTCCAGGCCGATCCCCCGGGACGCCTTGACCAGGACCACGTCGGACGGGCCGGCTACGGGAACCAGCTGCTGGACGGCGTCGTCCTTCGTCGGCCAGTATCGCGCCGGCCGCCCGCACGCGGAGAATCCGGCGACAAGATCGGCCCCGTGTCCGCCGACGGCGACGAGTTCGTCCACGCCGAGGTCGGCGGCGAGGCGTCCGATCGCGCGGTGGGCCTCGGCGGCCCCCTCCCCCAGTTCGAGCATGTCGCCGAGCACCGCGATGACCCGCCCCCCCGGACGCCGCAGCTCCACCACGGTCTGGAGGGCCTTCGCCATCGAGTCGGGGTTGGCGTTGTAGGCGTCGTTGAGGACGGCCAGCCCGTCGCCGCGCTGGTCGAGCTGCATGCGCCACTTCGACCGGGTCGTGGCCCCGCCGAGGGCCGCCGCGATCCGGTCCGGCGCGAGCCCGGCGCACAGCCCGACGGCCGCCGCGGCCAGCGCGTTGGCGACGGCGTGCTCGCCCAGGAGCCGCAGCCGCACCGGCTCCGCGGCCGCCACGGCTCCCGCGGCGTGCAGGGTGAAGGAGTAGCGCTGGAGTTCGTCGGGCCGGAGGTCCGAGGCCCAGACCCGCAGGGCCGAGCCCGGGGCGTCCGGCAGGGCGGCGGGGTCGCCGGCCAGCGAGAACAGCGCGACCCGGCCACGGGTGCGGGACGCCATGCCGGCGACCCGGCGGTCGTCGGCGTTCAGCACCGCCCAGCCCTGCGCGGGCACCGCCTCGACGAGCTCGCCCTTGGCCTGGGCGATGCCCTCGCGGCTGCCGAACTCGCCGAGGTGGGCGGTGCCCACGTTGATGACGACGCCGATGTCGGGCGGGGTGATCCCGCACAGCCACGCGACGTGCCCGATCCCGCGCGCCCCCATCTCGGCGACCAGGAAGCGGGTCGTGGCGTCCACCTGGCAGGCGGTCAGCGGGGCGCCGATCTCGTTGTTGAAGGAGCCCGCCGGGGCCACCGTGGGCCCCGCGGTCTCGAGCACCTGGGCGATCAGGTCCTTCGTGCTGGTCTTGCCGGAGCTTCCGGTGACGCCGACGACGAGCAGGCCGCGGGTCTTGGCGTCCGCCACCACCGAGCGGGCCAGCGCGGACAGGCCGCCGACCGTGTCGTCGACCAGCACCTGCGGCACGTCGACGGCCACCTCGTGGTCGACCAGGGCCGCGCCGGCCCCGGCGGCCGCAGCCACGGCCACGAAGTCGTGCCCGTCGACGCGCTCCCCGCGGAGGGCGACGAAGACCGCACCGGGCGTCACCTCGCGCGAGTCGCGCACCACGTCGGGCCCCACGGGCGCCGCCGGGGCGCCGCCCACCAGGCGGCCGCCCGCCCACTCGGCCAGCCGCTGCGCATCGATCCGGTCCATCAGTGCCTCCCTGCCCAATCCCGCACGACCTGCACGTCGTCGAACGGGATCACCTCGTCGCCGATCGTCTGGCCTGTCTCGTGTCCCTTGCCGAGGATCGCGACCCACTCGCCGGGGCCGGCCAGGTCCAGGGCGGCATGGATCGCCGCGCGCCGGTCGCCGCCGTCGAGCACCCGGACGCCGGCGCCCGCCGCCGACCGCGCCCCCTCGAGCACGGCCGCTCGGATCGCCGCCGGATCCTCGCTGCGCGGGTTGTCGTCGGTCACCACCACGACGTCGGCGTTGCGGGCGGCGGCGGCGCCCATCGGACCCCGCTTCAGCGGGTCGCGGTCGCCGCCGGCCCCCAGCACGACCACGTGCCGGCCCGCCGGCAGGGCGCGCAGCGCGGCCTCGACGGCCTGCGGGGTGTGCGCGAAGTCGACGACGACGTGCGGCCGGCCCGCGCCCAGGTGGACGCGCTGCATCCGGCCCGGGACCTGGGCGTCGACCAGGCCGGACGCCGCCCGCGCGACATCGAGCCCGGCGGCCCCCACCATCGCCAGCGCGGTCAGCGCGTTGCGGACGTTGAAGTCGCCCAGCATCGACACCGGGAACTCGAGGACGCCGACCGGGGTGCGGACGGTCACGTCGGACGACCCGTCCGCCCGGGAGGCCCACGCCGTCACCCGGTAGTCGACGTCGTCGGCGTCGACGCCCACCGTCACCAGGCGCGGGCCGCCGTCGCTCCGGATCCGGTCGATCAGCCGCCGACCCCACGGGTCGTCGGCGTTGATCACCGCCGCGCGGGCCAGCTCGTCGGTGAACAGGCGTGCCTTGGCCGCGAAGTAGTCCTCCAGCGTGGCGTGGTAGTCGAGGTGGTCCTGGCCGAACATCGTGAAGCCGGCCACGTCGAAGGTGAGGCCGTCGACGCGGTGCAGGGCCAGCGCATGGCTGGAGACCTCCATGGCCACGCTGTCCGCCCCGCGCTCGGCCATCCGGGCCAGCATGGCCTGCAGGTCGGGGGCGTCCGGGGTGGTGACCGTGCCGCGGGGCGACTCGACCAGCTCCCCACCCAGCCGGAAGCCGATGGTGCCGATGGTGGCGACCCGCCGGCCCAGCGCCGCCAGCGCGGCCTCGAGCAGGAACACCGTCGAGGTCTTGCCGTTGGTGCCGGTGACGCCGAACATCGTGAGCCGCCGCGCGGGCCGGCCGTAGATCCGCGCCGCCAACTCCCCCATGCCCGCGCGCGGGTCGGGGACCACCACGACCGGGACGCCGGGGTCCCCGGCGCGGGCCGCACCGGCGGCGTCCGTGTAGACGGCGAGCGCGCCGCGGGCCACCGCGGCGGCGACGAAGTCCGCGCCGTGGGCCCGCAGGCCCGGCAGCGCGACGTACAGGTCGCCGGGCAGCACCTGGCGGGAGTCGAGGCAGATGCCGGTCAGCCGGCCGGACGCCCCCGGCACCACCTCGGCCAGGGCCAGCCCGGGGTGGTGGTGGGGCCGCAGCGGGGTCTCGGTCATCGCGTCAGCACTTCTTGGTCGGCTGCGCGCCGGCGACGAGGGGCCCCTGCAGGCAGTGGGCGGCGGCGTCCGCCGAGGGCAGGATGCCGTAGCGCTGGAGAGCGAGGGTCATGACGTCCTGGTACACGGGCCCCGCCGTCGAGATGCCGGCGCCGCTGTGGCTGTCCTCCTGGAAGTACACGGTGTAGACGAGGAGCTGCGGGTCCTCGACGGGGGCGACGCCGATGATCGACGAGATCATGTCGCCGTTCATCAGGGCCGTGCCGGTCTTGGCGCCGGTCCGGATGCCGGGGATGCCGATGGTCGGGTAGCTGTCGAGGACACGGTCCTCCATCATGCCGAGGATGTCGGCCGACGTCGACGACTTGACGACGCGCCTCGTCTCGGGCGCGGCGGCGGGCGTGACGCGGCCGTCCGGCGCCGTGGTGGACGCCACGAGGCTGGGGGCCACGTACAGGCCGTCGTTCACGATGCCGTTGACCGCCGCCGCCATCTGGATGGCGTTGACGGTCACGCTGGTGCCGAAGGCCACCGCGTCGATCGTGTAGGAGTCCTTGACCATCAGCTCGCCCGGCAGGACCCCCGGGTTCTCGCCCGGGATGCCCACGTTCGTCTTCTGGCCCAGCCCGAACGAGGTCAGGTAGTCGAGGTACTGCTGCTTCCCCGCGACGCCCTTGCTCGAGAAGGTGTCGCGCATCAACTGGATCGTGCCCTGGTTCGAGGAGTCCACCAGGATGCCCCGCGTCGTGTAGTCGAGGGCGCCGTGCTTCTCGGAGTCCTTCACCGTGTGTGTGCCGACCCTGATGCCCTCGCTCTGAGCGGCCACGTGCGTGACGGAGTCGGGGGTGGCGCCTCCGGCGTCCAGCACGGCGGCCAGCGTGAGCAGCTTGAGGGTGGAACCCGGCTGGAAGGGCGCGTGCATCGCGGGATTGCCCAGGTGCTCGGGGTCGGCGCTGCCGGTCTCGTTGCCGTTGAACGTCGGGGAGTTCGCCAGGCACAGCACCTTGCCGGTCTTGACCTCCAGGATCACGGTGAAGCCCCAGGTCTGCTTCATCTTCTCGCGCTGCGCGTCGAGCAGCTGCTGCGTCTGCCAGCACAGGGCCGAGTCGAGGGTGGTGGTGATCGAGGTGCCGTCCACGGCGGGGGCGATCGTCGACTCCCCGAGCGGCAGGCGGGCGTTCCGCTTGGTCTCGAAGATCTCCTCGCCGTCCGTGCCGGCCAGGACCGACTCGTAGGCCTGCTCCAGCCCCGCGCCGCCCACGGAGCCGGACAGGTAGCCGATGACGTTCGAGGCGACGGTGTTCTTGGGATAGACCCGCGTCGGGTCCGACTCGCGGCCGACCACCCACGACAACCGGTTCTCGGTGATCACCGGGTCGTTCTGGATGCAGTTGTAGCGCTCGACCCCCACCTTCTGGACGAGCCGGACGTACTTCTTCGAGGAGTCGGCGAGCTTCGCGCGCACCTCCGCCTCGGGGACGCCGGTGCACCGCGCCACGACGGGAGCCACCAGGGCGGGGATCTTCGCGCCGGCGTCCCGGTCGGCCTGGGTGGCCGAGGCGACGTCGGTCCCCTTCCCGGCGATGACGTTCGGGCTGGCGGTGAGGGTCACCGTCGCGTTCGTGAAGGCGAGGACGCCGCCGTCCCGGTCGAGGATCCGGCCCCGCAGGGCCGGGAGCTTCTGCGTCACCGAGAGCCGGGCCGCCGCCTCCTTCCGCTTGTCGGCGGCCTCGATGACCTGGAACTGGACGGCCCGCGCCCCGGCCACCGAGAACAGGACCGCGAACACGATCAGCAGGATGCGGAGGCGGCCGGCCGTCGACGCGAGTGGCCACCTGCTGCGCACGTAGGTGACCTTCTTGCGGGTCGGGACGGAACTCACCGCTCTCCTCCTACGGCTGGACGGGCTTGGTCGTGGTGGCCTTCGTCGTCGGCTTGGCCGTGGCCGCCGCCTTCGCCGAGGTGGTGGCCTTCGTGGGGGCGGCGGTCGCCTGCTTCGCCGACGCCTGGGGGGACGCCGCCGGGGAGGCGGCCGCGCTCGCGCCGGCGGGGGCGATCGGTGCGCTCGTGTCCAGGGGGAACCAGGACTGGACGTTGCTCTGGACCGGGGTCGTGGCGTCCGGCACGGGCACCGGCGCCCCCGGGAGCCGCAGGCCCGGCATCTCGTCGCCGGTCACCGCCTTGGGCGTGCCGACGATCCGGCCGGTGCGCAGGTCGACGAACGCCGGGTAGGTGTTCGGCACCATCCCCAGGGCGGACGCCGCCGCCGCCAGTTGCTCCGGCCCGGACTTCGCGTAGACCTGCGCCTGCTTGTCGGACACCTCGAGCGTCAGCGTGGCGGCTTGGCGCTGCGCCTTGCTCAGCGCGAAGGCCTGGGTCTCGAGATGGACGTTGAGGGCCAGCAGGCCCACCATGCCGGCGACCAGGAGGGCCGCGACGACGCCCGCGAACGGGACGGTCCGGATCGGTGTGCTCCTACCGCCGGTGAGCCCCCGCAACCGGGGCCGCTGAGCCGGTGCGGCCGCGGGCCGCGTCGCCGGCAGGTCGGTCAGTTCCCAGGTGCTCATCATGTCCTCGTCAGTCTCTCAGCGGCCCGCAGTCGGGCCGAGGCGGCGCGCGGGTTGGCTGCGGCTTCCTCCGGCGCGGGACGCTCCGCGCCGCGGGTCAGCAGCCGGAACCGGGCCCGGTACTCCTCCGGCACCACCGGCAGGCCCCGAGGGGCCCGGTCGGTGGCCGCGTCCCGGAAGGCGTTCTTCACCAACCGATCCTCGAGGGAGTGGTAGGCCAGCACGGCGATCCGGCCGCCGGGCACCAGGGCGTCCAGGGCTGCGGGGAGGAACCCGGCCAGGGCGTCCAGTTCGCGGTTGACCTCGATGCGCAGCGCCTGGAAGGTGCGCTTCGCCGGGTGGCCGCCGGTCTGTTGGGCGGCCGCGGGGATGGCGGCCGTGAGGACCGCCACGAGTTGCGCCGAGGTCACGAAGGGCGTCGTGGCCCGGGTCGCGACGATGCGGCGGGCGATGCGCTCGGCGAACCGCTCCTCGCCGTGCGCGCGGAGGATCCGGGTCAGTTCCCCCACCGAGTAGGTGTTGAGGACGTCCGCGGCGGTGGGCCCGCCGGAGGCGTCCATCCGCATGTCGAGCGGGGCGTCCACCGCGTAGGCGAAGCCGCGTTCGCGGCGGTCGATCTGCAGCGACGACAGCCCGAGGTCGGCGAGGATCGCGGACACCGAGGGCACTCCCTCGTCGGCCAGCACCTCGGGCAGTTCGTCGTAGACGGCGCGGACGAGCGTGACGCGGTCGCCGAACCGGGCGAGCCGGTCCGCGGCGAGCGCGAGCGCGTCGGCGTCCCGGTCGATCCCGATCAGGCGCGCCCACGGTGCGGCGTCCAGGATCGCCTCGGCGTGGCCGCCCAGGCCGAGCGTGCAGTCGACGTAGACCGCACCGGGGGCGTCCAGGGCGGGGGTGAGCAGCGCGACGACGCGATCGCGCAGCACGGGGACGTGGATTCCCGCCCAATCACTCATGCCTGCGTCCTTCGCCTCGACTGCTCGCCGGTGGAGGGGCGGGGCGCGGGGTGTGCCGTGGTCTCGACTCCGGCCGGGGGCCTGGCACCGGGGAAGGTGCGCCAGGAACCCGTCGGGGTCGAAGCCGCGTCACACCACCGCGTCCCGCCCGTTCGAGTCGTCCTCGTCCAACTGGGCGAAGATCTCCTCGTTGCTGGCCTCGTACGCCTGCCAGGCGGCCAGGTCCCAGACCTCGAGCCGGTTGAAGGCGCCGATGACAGCGATGTCCTTGTCGAGCCCCGCGTACGTCCGGAGCGTCGGAGGGACGGTCACCCGCCCCTGCTTGTCGGGGACCTCCTGGCTGGCCCCCGAGGCGTACATGCGCTGGAAATCCCGGGCGGCCCGGCTCGTCGGCGAGCCGCTGAGCGCCCGCGCCGCCTCCCGCTGGAACTCGTCGGGCGTGAAGATCTGCAGGCAGCGCTCCTGCCCGCGCGCGATCACGAGCCCGGCACCGAGTTCGTCGCGGAACTTGGCCGGAAGAAAGAACCGTCCCTTCTCGTCGAGGCGGGGGGTGTAGGTGCCCAGGAACATCGGCACTCCCCTCTCCGACCCGCGTGCTCCACTACCCACCACTCTAACCCACATCGCTCCACCCAGCGCAACGAATCGCCCCCCGCCGACCCTCGACGGGCGCGTCGGGTCCGGCGGGTAAGGTGCAACGCGTGGAAAGCTCCCCGTCCGCCGCCCCCGTCTCGGCCCTGGCGGCCGAGTTGAGGGCGGCCATCGAGACCGTGATCGAGGGCAAGACCGAGGCCGTCGACATGGCGCTCACCGTGCTGTTCGCCGGCGGCCACCTGCTGATCGAGGACGCCCCCGGCGTCGGCAAGACGATGCTCGCCCGCTCGCTGGCGCGCGCCCTGGACTGCACCGTGCGGCGCGTCCAGTTCACCGCCGACCTGCTGCCCAGCGACCTGACCGGGGTGTCGATCTTCAACCCCCAGGAGCACGCCTTCGAGTTCAAGCCCGGCGGCGTGTTCGCCAACATCGTCATCGCCGACGAGATCAACCGCGCCTCCCCGAAGACCCAGTCGGCGATGCTGGAGGCGATGGAGGAGCGCCGGGTCAGCGTCGACGGGGTGACCCACGAACTGCCCCGCCCGTTCATGGTGGTGGCGACCCAGAACCCCTTCGAGATGCAGGGCACCTTCCCGCTGCCGGAGGCGCAGCTCGACCGGTTCACGGCCTGCATCTCGATGGGCTACCCGGCCCGCGCCGCCGAACTGACGATGCTGGACCATCACGTCGCGGCCGACCCCCTCGCGGCGCTGCAACCGCTGGCGACGGGGGCCGACGTGCTGCGGGCGATGGCACAGGTGCGGGAGGTCTACCTCCACCCCTCCCTCAAGGCCTATCTGGTGGATCTCGTCGAACGCACCCGCAGCGACGCCCGGCTCGTCCTGGGCGCCTCGCCGCGCGCCGGGCTCCAGTGGGCCCGCGCCGCCAAGGCCCGCGCCGCGATGGCCGGGCGAGGCTACGTCATCCCGGAGGACATCTCGGCCCTCGCCGTCCCCGTGCTGACGCACCGGCTGATCCTGGCCAACCAGCGCAACGACCGGGTGTCCACCGCGGACGTCGTGTCCGACATCGTGGCGGGCGTCCCCACCCCCCGGCGGGCCTAGTGCCGCGGACGGGCCCCGGTCTCACCGGCCGCGGCTGGGCGGTGCTCGCGGTCGGGATCACCCTGGGCGCAGGGGGCTGGTTCCTGCGGGAGCCGGTCTTGCTGTGGCCCGGTTTCTTCCTGGTGCTGCTGCCGGCAGCGAGCCTGATCGCCGTGCTGCTCGGCCACCCCGGCCTCGCGGTGACGCGGACCCTGCGTCCGCCCGAGATCGAGGCGGGCGAGCCGGTCGAGGTCGAGGTCTCGCTGCGGCAGCGGCGGCCCACGATCGCCACCGCGCTGCTGGTCGAGGAGCGGCCGCCCCGCCCGCTCGGCGGCGGCCGGTTCTTCGCCCTGGCCCCGCCCGGCCTGGGTCGGGCGACGGCCCAGACCTACGCGCTGTGCCCCGCGCGACGCGGACGCTACCGGCTCGACGGGCTGACCTACCGCTACACCGACCCGCTGGGGCTCGCCGTCCTCGCCTCCCGGCCGCGGGCCGCCACCGACCTCGTCGTGCTGCCGCGCATCCTGGCGTTGAGGGGGGCCGAGCCCGCGGCGTCCGGGCGCACGGGGGAGACACCGATCCCGCACCTGGCGCTGAGCGGCCCCGACGACGTGCTCGTCCGGGAGTACCGGCCCCGCGACGACGTCCGGCGGATCCACTGGCCCTCGACGGCCCGGACGGGAACCCTCATGGTGCGCCGGGAGGAACAGGCCTGGGACCCGATCGCCTGGGTCCTCCTGGACACGCGGGCGACACCGTTCGCCGACGACGGCGGCGACGACCGCTTCGAGTGGCTCGTCACGCTGGCGGCGTCGGTCGGCGCCACCCTGCTGGACGCCGGGTACCAGGTCAGCCTCTGCGAGGCCCACGGCGCGACGTTCGCGTTTCACTCCCAAGAGCGCGGCGCCCCGGTCCGCGCGTGGCAGCGCCACCTCGTCGACGTCCACCGCAACGGTGAGCGCTCGCTGGCCGGGGCCGTCCGGGTGATCGGCCAAGGGCCGGCCGACCACCTGGTCGTGGCGCTGCTGGGGAGGCTGACCCCGGACGAGGCCCGCGACCTGACGCGCCTGCGCGCCGGCGACCGGTGCTGGGCGTTCCACGTGCCGGCCGGCGAGCCGGCGACCGCCGGCGAGGAGGTCGCCGGGGACCTGCTCGCCGAACACGGCTGGCGGCTGGCCCCGATGCCCGTGGGGATCGATCCGGAGGCGGCCTGGCGCTCCCTGGCCGCTCCCGCGCGGCGGTGGCCCGGATGACCGCGACGCGGGTCGAGCCCCGCCTCCCGCTGCGGCGGCTCCTCCTCGGGTCGGCGCTCGCCGTCACGATCCTGGGGCTGCTCGGCACCTGGACGGCGATCGTGGCCGACCGGACCGCGCTGCTGCTGGCCGGCGGAACGGCCGTGGCCGTGCTCGCCACCGGCCTGGGCGCGCGGGCGCTGCGCCTGCGCGAGTCCGTCGCGACGTTCGCCCGGGGCATCGCTCTGCTGGCGATCCTCGGCTGGCTCGGCCACCAGCGCGGGGGGATCCCGCGGCTGCCGACGTTGCTGGTGGACGGCGCCCGGCACCTGGAACAGAGCGTCGCGCCGGTGCCCGCCCACCCGGGCGCGACCGTACTGCTCTGCCTCATCGTGGGCGTGCTGGCGCTGCTGGCCGACACCCTGGCCGGCGCGCTGGACCGCCCCGTGGGCGCGCTGGTGCCGCTGTTGACGCTGCTGCTCGTGCCGGCCCTCGCCCCCCGGGTGCACGTCCCGCCCGTACCGGGCCTGGTGATCCTGGCGTTCGGGTTCGCGCTGATCCTGCTGGCCGGCCAGGAGCGGCCCGTCTCCGGACGGCCCGCCCCGGCCGGTGTCGTCGCGGCCGCCGTGGCGGCGGCCGGAGCCGCGACGACGTTGGCCCTCGTCGCGGCCCTCGCCCTCGCGCCGCTCGTCCGGGTGCCGCCCTCGGCGCGCGGCGCCGACGGTGAACCCATCCAGATGACCGACGTGAGCCTGCAGCTGCGGCGCGAGATCAGCCAGGGGGTCGACCGACCCGCGTTGGAGTACCGCACCACCGGGGACGCCGGCGTCTACCTGCGGCTGTACAGCCTGCCCACCTTCAACGCCGACGGGTGGCACCTGACGAACTCGACCGTGCAGGTGGGCGGGCTGGCACGTCCACCCGGAGTGCCCGGCGACGCCACCCGGCGGCGGACCGACGTGACGATCACCGGTTTCCGCTCGGAGTGGCTGCCCGCCCCCTACGCCCCGATCGCGACGAGTGCCGGCGACGCCTGGGGGTACCTGCCCGACTCGCTGGCCATCCTCGCCCTCGGCGTCCCGAACCGGCAGGAGGCCACGGCCGGGCTGACCTACACCGTCGACAGCCTCGACGTCCGGCCCACGGCCGCCGAGATCGCCGCGGCGGGCGCCGCTCCCCCGCCGGACGCCGCCCTCACGGCCTCCGTGCCCAGCGACATCAGCCCCGAACTGGTCCGCCTCGGCCGGGAGATCACCCGGAACGCGCCCACCGCGGGCGCGAAGGCGCAGGCGATCCTCGCCTACCTGAGGAGCCCCGGCTTCACCTACAGCCTCGACGCCCAGCCCGGCTCCGGCTACGACTCGCTGGAGGACTTCCTGCTGCGGGACCGCCGCGGCTTCTGTGTCCAGTACGCCGCCTCGATGGCGATCCTGGCCCGCGTCGCCGGAGTGCCGTCGCGCGTGGCGATCGGGTTCACCCCCGGCACCCGCGACGGCGACGGCTGGGTCGTGACGATGCACGACATGCACGCGTGGCCCGAGCTGTACCTGGCCGGGCACGGCTGGGTCGCGTTCGAACCCACCCCCGGGATCGGGACCGGGTCCGACGAGACCACCGCCACCCCCTCGCCGTCCCCCAGCCCCAGCCCGAGCGCCGAGCCGTCGGCGCCCGAGACCGCCGCGGCCCCGGCTTCGCCGTCCGTGACGCCGGCCGCCCCCGACGAGGCGACGCCCGGCGGCCCGCTGCCGCTGCTCGCCGCGCTGGGCCTGGTGGGCATGCTCGC
>JAAYTZ010000001.1 GCA_012517965.1 Propionibacterium sp.
CGCGACTTCGCGTTGGCTGGCTCCCGTGACGGTCAGGGCACGCAACGCCAGCGCGCGGCGCAAACGCGCCAGGTCTTCTTGTCGGCGCGCTTGCTGGTACTCGACCACCAGACTCATAAGGCGATCTTATCGCGCCGGGCACGGCTTCGGGTCCCGCAGGCCCGCGCTGGGTCGGAGTCGCCCTCTGGTGCACCAGCACCGCCGGTGGAGGACGAGTCCGTCCGCCGCAGATCGACGCCGAGGCGTACGACGGTGTCAGTCGCCTGAACGCCGACGAGCGGTCAGGCTGGGGCCTGCTTCTGGCGGGGAAACGCCTCGTGCAGCCGCCACTGCAGGTCGGCAATCTGATCCGGACCCATCACGCCGGGCGCGGTCAGGGTCGCCTTGAGCTTCTTGGGCCACACCACGGCCACGTCGTTCATGGTGAAGGACCCGCCGAAGACCGGCCAGTCGGCATCGATGAAGCACAACACGCCCTGCACCCGCACCTCGGGCTGATCGGCCAAGGCATCCCGGACGAGGGAGACCTGCTTGTGCATCCCTGCCACCAGGGACGTGCGGTCGCGTCCCCCGACGTACAGCAACTCGGTGCGGGGCCGGAGCAGGCCACCCTCGACGCGGAGTTCGGGGCGGGCGTTGCGGTACCGCTTGGCGTCCACAACAAACACCCCCGACGGGCAGACCACCAGATGATCGATGTTGGCCCGACTGCGCGGGATGCGCCGGTCGTTCAGCACACGCAGCGACTCGCCTGCCATGGACGCCAGCATCTCGCTCAGCATCCGCTCACCCTCTGCGCCGACCGACCATGCCCGCGTGGACTGGGGATCGTCGAACACCGCGAGCAGGAACCGGCCGAGGCGGGGATGGTTCGTCAGCACGCGCTCCTGCCGGGCGTCATGGCGGCGTTGGAACTCCGCCGCAGCTGAGGCGCCACCCTGTCCGTCGGCCGCCTCCAAGGTGGGTGACGGCTCCGTCGCCAATTCCGCCGGAGCCGGATTGGCAGCTGGCACGTCCAGGGTGGGTGGCGTGTCCTCCGCTCCCTGGGCGGGCGTCGGATCGGCCTCGACGTCCGTCAGATCGGCCTCGACGTCCGGCTGGACCTGGCTTGGCGGGCACTCCACGCACGCGACCGTCTTGCTAGCCCGGTCGTAGTCGGCGGTCGTGCCGGCAGCCAAGGCTGTGCCGCAGCGCGCGCAGGTGCCGGCGTAGCGCAGCCGCATCCGCTTCACGTCCGCGACGGACGCCACCTCTTCGACCATGAGGGACAACCTAGCCATCCGTCGCTGACGGAGGGTTCCGCGTCCGCCTCGCCGAAGCGCGCCGGATCGGCGCCACGATGACGTCCCTGAGGACCCTCACGGCCAGCGGAGGAACGTCAGAGCCCCTGGTTACCTTGAGCCATGTGTCGACCAGGATCGGTTCCGAGTTCGGGACGCTCGGCGACCGCCTGGCGGCCATGAAGCCCAAGCCTCCGGAGCGTCCAGCGAATCCTGCCCGCCACGTGTGGGTGCAGACCCCGTCGGGACGCCAAGCCGGCCTGCTGGTCGCCTGGGTCCCCGGCGCCGACGGCACCTGGTGGGGCCGGGTCGCCGTCTCGGACGCCCCCGGCGAGGCCAGCCTCCAACTCCTGGCCGGCCGGCTCCTCAGCCCCGCCCAGCAGGAGGCCGGGGAACCAGGCGTGAAGGGAAACCAGCCCGGGTGAACTCCTGCTGCAACCGCGGACGCCGGCGGTGGGCCTCCCGCAGGTCGGCGACCAGCGCGTCGATTCCGTCGGCCATCTTGGTGTCGCGGGTGAGCGGGTGCAGGTGGGCGACGACCCGGTTCTCGAGCCGTCGGGGAAGTTCGTGCCCGTCTCGTGTCCGTGGAGGGCCCTCCGGCTCACTTCTGGGTAGTGAGAGGACTCACCAAGGGAGCCACACGATGACCGACACGAAGACTGGGGAGCAGTCGATCCGGCGCGCCGCCCGGCAGGCCGCGATCGCCGCCCAGGCCAAACGCCGCGCCCAGACCGCCGAACGAGACAAGCGCGTGGACGCCGCCGCCATCACCCTCATCGTCGCCCTCCGCGAACGCGATGCACTCGAACACCGCGCCGGCACCGCCATCCAGGCAATGCTCACCGAAGGACTCACCCTGCCCGACGTCGTGGCCTGGACCGCCGGCGAAACCACCCTCAAAGAAGCCACCCGCCTCGCCGACCTCGCCCCTCGGCAGGACCGGCCATGACCACCACCGTCCACGTCGAGAACCTGCTCTACAGCGGACGCGCGCTGGTCGGCCACACCGACCAGGGAGAACAGGTCGCCGGCTGGCCCGAGGTCGCCCACGAGGCAGTCCGGGCGATGAACCACCTCACCGGCCACGGCCCGATCCCGGCCCCGACCGCCTACCGGATCCTCGGCGATCTCAAGGGCGTCGGCCACCTCCTCCCCCAGTCGCTCGAGCAACTGTGCCGCGGCCTCCAAGCCTCGCTGACGGCGTACGACGTCTACGACCACCGCCGCGGCCCCGCCGAATCCGTCTCGGACGCCATCGCGCTGCTCACCCGGGCGGCCCGCAAGGCCGCCGACCTCGGCCAACTCCTCGAGGACGCCCAAGCGGCGATCGCCGAGCAGGGCTACCGCACCGACGACCACCACCCCTCGCTGTTCGACGACCCGAACGACCCGCGATGACCGACCCCATCGCGGCCCGCCGACCCCGACCCGCCCCGAACAGCCTCCTGCTCAAGGCCGCCGTCGTCCTCCCCGATGTCGCCATCGCCACCCTGCTGTGGCTGGTCATCATCGCCGCCCTGCCGCCGGTGGTCGGGTTCGGCGTCACCGTCGCCGGGCTGGCCGTGGCCGCGGCGCTCGCCGCCGGCCACGGCGAAGACCTCACCGTCCAACTCCTCTACCGCGCCCGCCGAGCCACCCCCACCGAAGCCCCCCGCCTGACGGTCGCCTGGCGGCTCGCCACCCACGGTCTGGACGCCGACGGCGTCCGTCTCCGGATCGTCACCTCCGGTCCACCCGTCGGCACCGCCGGACGCCGCCACGTCCTGCTGCGCCGCGACGTCGTGGACGCCTACCGCACCAACCAGATCACCGCCCGCCAGGTCGCCGCCCTGATCGCCGACGGCCTCGGACGCCTCCACCGCGGCCACCCCCGCTTCGACCTGCTCTTCTCCATCTGGACCATCCCCTGGGACATCATCCGCGGCGTCGCCTACGCGATCGGACGCCGCCTCGCCTGCATCCCGCTGGTCCAGTTCGCCTGGCGGGCCCGGCTCGTCGTCGGCACCATCGCCGTCATCCTGGAGGCCCAGGCCGGACGCTGGCCGTCCCCGATCGTCATCGCCGTCTTCATCACCCTGAGCTACTTGAGGCCACGCGTCACGCGAGCCTGGGAGCAGCGTGTCAGGTCGGTGGCCGCTCTGCCGTGACACCGTCACCGTCGGGTTCAGGGGGTAGTTCCACCTGGCTTCTCGGGAGATCCGAGATCGAGTGCGGACTGGGCTGGGTGATGATCTCCCCGGACTGCCCTCCTGGTTTCGGCGGGTGGGAGCTGGGCGCCCGGCCCGTGGGTGGGGGCGCGGCGCACGTACTGCGCGTACGTCCGTCCGCGATCGTTGCGTCATCCCTGATCAAAACTCGGCAATAGGTGTGTGCCGGCGAGTGCGTGCGCCTGCCGGAAGGCAGCCGCGTCATCGAGGACGAAGGTGGCGGGATCCGCGAGGCGAGCCGGCGCTGCTGAACTACCTGACCACGACCCTCGCCCTCGCAGACCCGGACGCCCGCAGACGTTCGCCGTTCACAGGCCGAGACGTCGGCAGACGTCGGGGCCGCCCATGCGGCGGAGGGCGTCCGGGTCACCGACCACGATCAGCCGGTCGGTGGCGCGGGACAGGCCGACGTACAGCCGCTCGGACGCCCGGTCGCGGCTGCCGTCCTCGTTGACGCACAACACCACGGCGCGGCGTTCCATGCCTTTGAACCCCAGGACGTGGCCGTAGAAGATGTCCTCGGTGTCCCAGAACAGATCCCAGTAGCCCTGCTGACCCAACTCGGCCTGCCGTTCGGTCTGCACCGGATGACGCTGGCCCAGCGTGATCAAGGCGATGTCACCGGCGCTCCACCCCTCCTCGAACAACACCTCGACCTGCTCGTCGGCGACCTCCAGGGCAGACGCCGCGTCGGCGGCGACGAACGACACCTGGGGCCCGTCACCGCCACGCAACTCCATCCCCGTCGGGGCCAAAGGCACGAACGTGGCCGCGATCTGCCGGGTGTTGCGCAGGTTGTGGTCCAACACGAGCGGCACCAACTGCACCGGGGGGCGTCCGAACCGGGCGAACACCCGTTGCCGCTCGTCGGAGTAGGCGAACAACCCGCCCGTCTCCTCGTCACGCAGGGCACCCAGCAGCGGCAACCACCAGTCGTCGGCGAAGTCCTGGGCCTCATCGACGATGATCGCGTCGAACCGCTCCCCCTGCGGCAGGCCGGCGGCCCGCTCTGCCATCAGGCGGGGCAACTCCACCTCCCAGAACGCCGAGTCGTCACGGGTGCCGAACTCGGGAATGCCCCAGCGGCGTCCAAGATCCTCGAACGTGCCCACGAACGCCGGCCGCTTGGACGCCGACCCCACCAGCAGCGACCGGCGCAGATAGGTCGCCAACCCGTACGAGTAACACACGACCGCCACCCGCTTCTTCTGCCCCAGCAACTGCCCGGACGCCAACTCCCGCGCCTGCTGCATCGCCAGCACGGTCTTGCCGCTGCCCGCCCCACCCCGGATCTCGAGCCGGTTCAACAGCCGGGTCACCTTCAGCAACTGCGCCTGCTCAGCGGTGAGCCGCTGGGCGTGCTCGTCGCGGTCGGCCGCCAACTGCACCACATCCCGGGTGGGCGCGAACCGGCCAGCCAGGATCTGCAGGATCAACTCCACATCGTCGGCGGTCGGGGGGCGGGCGTCCTTCTGCCACAGCGACGTCGAGTCGAACAGCCGCGTCCCCAACTCGGGCAGATCGGTCTTGCCACTGACCTGCCAGCGCGGCAGGTCGGGCAAGGCGAAGTCGGCGGCGACGCTGGTGCGGGCCAGCACCACATGATGGCTCCACCGCACCCTGGGCCGGTTCCACCGCGGGTCGCTCTCGACATAGTGGCGCAGCGCGTACTGGGCATCCCGCGCCTGGTCGACGGGCTGGATCGGCACCGCCGACTCACCACGCTGGATGAACCACCCACCGTCCTCCACCCACACGTGGCTGCCCTTGACCTCCACGACCACGACACCCGAATCGGGCATCAACACCACCAGGTCCGCCTCATGGTCCTTGTGCCGATCGGTCACCCGCAGATTGGCCACCACCACACACTCCGGCCCCAGTTGCCGCACCAGCCGCTGCCACACCTCACGCTCGGACACCGTCGTGAACGTGGGCTGCTCGGGGAAGGAACGCGCGGCCACCTCAGCCTCCCTGGCCGGCCGTGGCGACCCGCTCATAGAGGGTCGCCTCGGCGTCCAGCAGTTGCTGCTCGACGAGTTCGGTCAGTGGGCGGGAGTCGACCCGCAGGCCGAGCTCGATGTTCCGTTCCTCGGCGCTCAGGCTGAAGTTCGCGCTCGTGACGATGAGGAACTGGTGATCGACGGCCACGAACTTGGCATGGTTGCGGACGGGCTTCCCGTCGAGTTGCCGGGTCTTGAACACGAGACCCCCGGCGAGTTGCCCGGCGACTTCCGCACTCGAAGGTGACCCGGGCCAGGGGTGACCGTCCGCTGCGTCAGTGTCGAGGTAAACGCGGACCTCGACCGTGCCGCGGGCGGCGACCTCGCGGAGGGCTCCCCACAGCGACGACGACTTCTGGAAGTTGAACGTCGAGCAGGTCACGGTGTGACGGGCCGCCAGCACGAGGTCCTTGGTGTAGGCCGTGAGCGCGCCGTAGTCGGCGAGGTGCCCGGGCAAGGTCCAGACGGGTGAGATGGCGGTGGTCCGGGCAGTGGCGGCGCCTTGAATGGCGCGGAGCACGGGAAGGGCGACGCCGATGTTGCCGGGTACTACCTCGGCGGCCTCCAAGGCGGCCCGCACCTCGGGACGCCTGCCGGCCGCGACGCCCTGTAGCGCTTGGGTGAGGGTGTCCCCGTCAGCGAGGCGGGCGGCCAGGGTCGCTGCCTCGCTGCCGGTGAGGAGGCGTCCGAGTTGGACCAGTGGATCGGTCACGGCGGCACCGGGAAGAAGCCGAGGTCGGCGTAGGGGCCAGGCAACTCGAGCAGGAAGCGGCGGTCGAGGAACCGGTTGGCGCGCTCGCACGAGGTTTCGGAGGCCATGGTGCAGCAGTGGCAGGCGGCGCCGTGGAGGAAGTCCTCCGGGGCGTGGGGCGTCCGGTGGGCGCACACCGGGTCGGACGAGCAGCGGAACGCCCGCTTGAGCGCGGCGTTGATCAGCCGCCGCAGCCGCTCGGGTTCACTGAGTTGGACCAGCCCGCCCAGCGTGCCGTCGCTGTCGGAGGACGTGGTGAGCAGCAGGACGCCGGCGGCGGGCGGGTGCTGGTCGGTGGCCTGCCAGGCGTAGATGCGCTCCGAGATGCTGGCCGCGCCGTAACCCGACGACATCGCCATCTCGCGGAACAGCACGTGGGCGAACGTGTGCAGCAGCCAGTACCGCGGCGGCCGCAGCCGGCTGTCGGGGTCGACCACGGTCGCCGTCTGCGACATGCGGTTGTAGAAGTTGCGGCGGTGCGCCTCCTTATGGGCTTGCCACAGCCCGGACGCCTCGACCTTGGCCTCCCAGGTGGCCACGGCATCCTCGGCGAGTTCGAGGAAGATGCCCTCGCCACGGTTCTCGGTGGCGACCACCCAGGTGGGTGCCGCCAAGGACAGCGGGGCCTGCCGGGCCGGCAGGTCGTCGATGCGGTCCATCTCGTCGATGCGGGTGAAGCCGAGCAGCGCGGTGGCCTCGCGCAGCTTCTCAACGGCCAGCACCCGGCTGATCCCGGGTGGCAGCTGCGGGTCCAGGGCCCGGTTGCGCACGGTGAGGCCGCTGACGGGGTCCTCGTGGTGGTCGCCCGCGGCGTCGAGCTTGAGGTAGTTCCACTCCGGCACCATCAAGTCGATCGGCGACCAGTCGGCGGGTTCGGCCGCGACCGGCGGGGGCGGTGCCAGGGCCGCGGCGACAGCATCCGCGAGGGCCGCGTCCGACACCTCGGTGAGGTCGATCCGGCCCTCGGCGACGTCGCGGAGGGTGTCGAGGTCGTCGCCGTACTTGGCCACCTTGTCCCCCAAGGCCGCCTTGAGCCGGTCGGCGAGGTTCTGCTTGCGTTCGCCGGCGTCCATCGGCATGACGATCACCCGTTGCAGGATCGGGAACCACAGGTTCGACGCGCCGATCAGCATCAAGTGGGTCCCGGCGTCGCAGCCACCGGTGGCGTAGGCGTCCAGGTGCGGGTGGCGTCCGCGACAGGCGGGCAGCTTGGCCTTCCCGGCAGCCCCTTGTGCCTCGTTCATGCCGCGCTTCGCACCGCAGGAGGCGCACTCGATCGTCGCGGACGCGCCGCGGCTGATGGTGCTCTCCAGCATCCTCAGGTGCGGCACCTCCGCCTGGGGGCACGCCTTGCCGTGATGCACCCACAACGCGTAGGGGAACTCGTCGAGGTGCCCGTTGGTGCACGCCAGCAGGTAGCGGGCCGGCAACGCCAACGACCGCTTCTTGCCCCCACCCTTGGCGGTCTTGCTGAACCCCGGGCAGCCGACGTGCTCGAACCGGGCCTCGTCGGGACGGTACGGGTGGCTGTTCCGGTACTCGAACGTCGTCAGCGGCGCGAGCCGGTTGCAGCCCGTGCACCGCAACCACTGCGGGAACACGATCGACGGGACGCCGAGGTCGCGGCCCTCATCGCCGAACGAGCTGGTCTCCGGTTGGTGCGGGAAGGGACGCAATTCGGTGACCTGTGGGCCCAGTTGCTTGCGGACGGCGTCCAACAGCTTCGGGGCGTGCACGTGCGGCGTGCCGTCGCGGCGAGCCCAGATCTTCTCCCAGGCGTCCAGGCCGCTCGGCATCACGGTGAAGTGGGGCAGGTCCATGATGGCGCCCGGCCCGTAGGTGAACAGCAGCGACGAGGGGCGTCCGCTGCCGACCTTGGCGTAGTTCTTCTTGACCCCACCCGCGTTCTTGAGCTGCTCGGCGTCGCCGAGCGGGTCGAGCTGGTTGGGTCCGGCAAGCCAGGTCGTCATGTCAGTCGTCCTCCTCGGCCGAGAACACCCAAGCCGGCTGGTTGTCCGGAGCTCTCACGAACAGCCGTTGCGGGTCCGGAGACACCAGCAGGTTGATCTCCGGCTGCACTTCACGCATCGAGTTCGGCACCACGAACGGTGCGCCAGCGAGCAGGTCGCGACGCGTGGACGCCTCGGCGCCGATCATCAACGGACCCTCCCCGGCCCCCTTCCGCACCTTCTCGTACACCAGCGCCTTCGACTCGGCCAGCAGGTCCGTGCGCCGCTTCCGCCACTGGGCAACCCGACTCTCCAGCCGGGCATGAACGCGCTGCGCCGCCTCATCGTCGGACGCCGCCCGCCCCCGCCTCGTCAGCCGCTCGACCAGGTCGGCCAACAGCGCCGCCTCGGTCTCGACCTTCGCCGCGCCCTTCTCGGGGGACAGCCCGTCCGGCTTGGCGGCCGCCACCACCCGGGCGGCGCTCACCAACACCCCGTCCAGGCCACGTTCGATGGACGTCACCGAGTACGGGGTCACCGACAGCGCCTCCACCTGGGCGTAGAACGTCTCGTGGTAGTGCCGGAACTGCTCAAAGTGCGCCAGGTCACGCGGCCGCGCCCAGTTCCCCAACGTCACCACCAGACCCGGCCCGTCGGCCGACCGCCCCACCCGTGAGGACGCCTGGATGTACTCGGCGGTGTTCTTCGGCTGCCCCACCATCAGCATCAGACCCAGCCGGGGCACGTCCACGCCCACCTGCAGCATCGAGGTGGCCAACACCGCGTCGAACGGCGCCTGCGAGCGCTCCGTCACCGACTCGCCGGCCGCCCGGGCCTTGGACCGCGCCACTCGGGCCGTGCTGGTGTCGAAGTCGGCGTCGAACGGCACCGCCATCTGGTCCAGGGTCGTGGTGATCGCCGAACTCGACACCCGCGACGTCAACTCGGCGGTGTTCAGGGTTCCGATCGTGCCGAACCGGCGCGGCAGCTTGGACCACACCCGGCCACGGCCGAGCGCGGTCTGCACGTCGTCCTGCATGAAGCGGGCCATGCCCGCCAACTCCCGGGTGGCGTTGAAGTACGCCACCAACGTCAGGTACGGATCAGCCGACGCCGGATCGCGGTCCAGCAGCAACTGCCCAGCCGCCATCAACACCTCGGCGATCCGAATCTCGGCGGCGGTCAACCGCACGCCCGACGCGCACACCCCGACGTAACGGCGTCCGGGATGCGCCCGCGAGATCTGCAACTCGGTCGAGAACCACGTGTCGGCAGCGTCCAAGACCTGTGGCGGGAAGATCTCGGTGCGGCGTCCGTACAGGCTGCGCACCTGCTCGGCCGCGTTCCGCACCGTCGCCGACGACGCCACCACCAGCGGCGACACCGGCTTACCATCGGCGGTCGTCCACGACGTCAACGTGTCGATCGCCGCCTCGAACAGCCCCACCGTGGTGCCCAACGCCCCCGTGATCAGGTGTAGCTCGTCCTGGATCACCAGGTCCAACGGCCGCAGCCGCCCGGTGGGCCGCGCGCCCGCGGCGGGATGGCCTTCCTTGGCCGGGTGCTTCGAGCCGTCCTTGATATCGCACCCGGGGTAGTCGGGGTGGACGTAGCCGTGGCGGTCGCAGCGTTTCGACACGTAGCCGAACAGGGACGCCGCCTCGCCCTCCCGCGCCAACCGGGCGAACTTGTCGACCGTGGCGATCACGAACGCGGGCGCCAGCCGGTAGATCTCCTCATCGACGGTCAGGATCGGTAGCCCCTCGCCCACCAGCCCGCCCGCGGCGAACGGGCAGTCACCGAACGGATCCCCACACCGCACGTACACCCGGCCCACCACCGGGTCGACCCGCACCTGATGCTTCGTGATCGGCGTGCCACACCACGGGCACCGCTTCACCTGCAGCACGGTCAGGCCGTGGTCGTAGTGGCTGTCCATCGACGCCCGCAGCTGCTCGTCGGCTTCCTTCACGCGCTTCGGGGACACGTTGGTGCCCACCCACAACCCGATCCGGAACGGCTCGTCGCCCCAGACCTGCGGCTGCTCCAGGCGGGCCAGTTCGGCCGCGCACACCATCGTGGACGCCCGCTGGAACTGCTGGGCCGTCAACAGCCGCAGCGTGTACCGCATCAGCACCGTCAAGCCGGCCCGCCCGTCCAGCGGTCCGTCGGCGGAGTCGACCACGCCCTGACGGCGCCGGATCGCGAACGCGAACGCCGCCAACCCCAGATAGGCCTCGGTCTTGCCGCCACCGGTGGGGAAGAACAACAACTCCACCCGCGCCAGCGCCGGATCGGAGCGGTACTTGTGCGTCGGGTCACACAACGCCGGCAGCTGCATCAGCACGAACGCCAACTGGAACATGCGCCACGAGTGCGCCCGCGCACCGACGGCGTCCACCGCCGCCGTGGCGTCCTCGACGCTCAGCGCGGCGTCCTGGCTGCGCCGCAACACGATCTCGGAGTGGACGCGCTGATCGGCCATCACCCGGTTCATGAACCGGAAACACCGCAACGCCTCCGCGTCCCCAAGCAGGAACTCGATGCCGTCGGCCAACCGGTCCGCCACCCGCCGCGCCTCCACCAACGCCTCGTCAGCCTGGGTGCGCAGATGCTGCGGCAGCCCCGCCGCGACCAACTCCTGCGCGTCCAGCCACGCCCGATAGCCCGTCACGATCGGCTCCAACCCGGCCCGCAACTCCTCCACCGGCGCCGCCGCCAGCCGCCGCATATCCGTGATCACCTCGTCGTTGGACCGCGCCTGCGTCTGCGGGGTCTCGGTCACCGGCAGCCACGTCGTCCACACCTTCGACGCCCGCCGCTCACCCGCGGCCACCTGCCACCCCACCGAACACGTCCGCCCGATCGCGAACTCCAACCGGTTCCGGTACTGCAACCGCAGCCGATCCAACTCGCCGTCGTCGCCGTTGGGATGCGGGTCGAGGGCGTCGCGGACCGGCATGAACACGGCCCCGCCTTCGGCCTCCACGTACAAGGTGGCCTGGAACAACCACTGATGCACACCGATCCGGCCCACCACGTCCGCGTCGTTGCACAACGCCACCTCCACCAACACCCTGTCGGTGTCGGGGAAGGCATCCACCCGCAACACCGCGTCGCCCTGCAACGCGAAAGTCCTGGTCTCCCCCGGTGCCAGGTCGGCGACCTGCACCACCACCGGCACCTCCACCGGCGTCCGGACGAACTCGCGCTTCGGCCGTCCACCCTCGGACGCCTCCGCCTCGGCATTGCGCGCGTGGTACTCACCCCACGAGGCCCGGACCGTGAACGACGCCAGGTCCTTCGGCACCTGGAACCGCAACCCCATGGACGCCGGGATCATCAGCCCCCGCTTCGGGGCGACGTCCTCGTCACCGTCCGGATCAGGGGCCTCCGCCTCATCCGCCCCCGGGTCGGCGGACGACTCATCCTCATCCGCGGACGCCCCCGCCTCCGTCGCCAACCGCTGCGGCGCGATCCGCCCCACGATGTAGGCCGTGTCCGGCGACACCGGCAAGACCTCGTTATCGCCGTACAGCGGACCCACCAACTCGCGACGCAGCACGTCGGTCAGGTTCTCCCGGGCCGTCCACGCGCTCCCGTCGGGCTCAGCGACCAGGTCATACGGCAACGGAGGGATGGGCGAACTGCTCATGACCGCCACCCTAGAGCCGAGTCGGCGTTTCACATGTCGCGTTGATCTCGTGAACCACGAGTCCCCCGAGGCACGCCTCTACGGCCATCCATTCCGGAGCGAAGTCACGGCGGGCGCTGAAATTGGACGATCAGCCGCTTGAGCGCATGGGCCTGGGCCGAAGCGATCCGCAAGTGGGGAGCCCGGCCCCCATTGTCAGAACGGACTGTGGGGAGCAGGCTCCTCTTGGCTCCTTCCTCCTGCTGCGGTCGAGTTGCGCCACCGGAGAAGCACTCGCTCCTCATCGAACAGGCGACCGACAACGCCCCGGCGAATGCGCAGACTCTCGAGCTGCGCCAAGAGGATCTTTCGCTTCGCCAACTCGTCACCGGTCGCGGCCCAGCAGCCAAGTACCGTCGCTTGTGCATGCGGCTCGCGCCCGCGCTCCTTGAGTAACCGTTGGACGAGGTAGGGGTCGAGAGTGCTCCTGCTCATCGTCTGTCGGCATCGCGGGCAGTAGAGGACCGCGCGTCCTTGGTTCGTTCCACGGCACATGTACACGTCGCACTCGTCACAGTGCGCGACCCGCGACAAGAACGGGCTGGTCGATTGGCGTTCACTGCGCTTCCGGGCCTGCGGACTGGAACGCGAATCCAGCAGGCGCTGAAGTGCCGCAAATTCCTCGGTCGAGATGACGGCCAAGGACTCATTGACGACGGGTTGCCCGTTCTCGCCGCGCACGACCGCGAACGGATTCACACGCTTGGCGCTCTTGGCTCTGCCCGGGTTGTACGGCGTCATCCCCGCCAGCACGGGGTTCCGCAGTAATCCGTCGACCGTCTGCCGGTTCCACGCTGGGCGCCCCACCGCTTGCGGAGTTGTTTGCCGACAAGGAAGCGGCGCCCCGTTGTTGGTGAGCCAGGTCGCAATGGCGTTGACAGTCCCGCCTTCCAGGGCGATCTCCACGGCCTCAGCAAGCCACGGCGAACGCACTGGGTCCTTGACCAGTACCCTGCCTGGTCCATCGGGATTGGCAGTCGATCGGTAGCCGTAGGGGACGCCGCCACCGGGCCAGCGGCCGTCCTTGAGCAAGTGCGCGCGTGCAGCGCGGACGCGCGCTCGGATGCCCTCCGCCTCCATCTCTCCGAACACGGCCAGCATGACTGCGAAGGCACGGCCCTGCGGGCTCGTCATGTCGATCGGATCCTCGACGGCGACGAGACCGGCGCCGCGCCTTCGGAGAGTCTCGTCGGCGTGGAGGAAGTCCAAGACGCGCCTGGCAAGCCGGTCTACCTTCCAGATCACCACAGCATCGAAATCGCCTGACACGAGGAGCGATGTCCAGCCACGGCGTTCTTCGGGACGATGTAGGAGGCCTGGTACCGCCCGGACGGGAGCTTGCGGATGTGGCCGAACCCGCGCCGTCGCTCAGCCATGGCTTCACCTCCGGTGCCAAGCCTAGAGCGTGCGATAAACGTGCGATAGCGGAGTCGGTTTCTGTCCACTTCCGGGCACCCATGGGCCGAGGAGGAGTGGCGGGGTGCGCATCGAAGAACCTAGTCACAACGCTGAAATGGCTTGTGATGAGTGGCGACCCCAGCAAGATTCGAACTTGCGACACAAGGTTTAGGAAATCATTCGAGGCACCCCCGGCGCCCATCAGGCAGGGGCGACGCGCCCTGCCAGGCCGAGGTTCAGGGCCGATGGCCTGGGACTCACCGGGACCGTTCCACCGACCAAGCACCGACCAGGCAGGCGGTACGCGCCGTGTTCGATTACTGCCGATGCGTCCTCCACGGGGAAGGCACCGGGCCCGACGCCGGCGCGAAGGACGCCAGGAACCCGGGGTCGGACAGCCGTAGGTCACCGAGGGATTCCGTCGGCGTAGGTGCCCGCTTAGCAGTTCGTCACGAGGGGGTCCGAGGGGACGGCCGTAAGGAGCATCAGGCGGAGCCGGGCGTGGTTTGAACGCTGACAGACGCCAGCGTCCGGGGACAACTGAGACCAGAACTGAGACCGCTGGGGCCTCCGGGTCACCCTCAGGAGCGCGTGGCGCCTGAGCCTCTCATTGCGAATCGCATCTGGCCTTGTGAACCGCGACTTCAGGGTCAACTTGAGCGGCGCCCGGCGTTCTCACCGTGCATGCGGTGCACCACAAGGGCAACCGCCGGGGTAATGGTTCAGCGCGGCCTGGGTCCCTGAGATCCAGACACTCCCCATACGCCAGCGGGGTGCAGCGCTCCTTGATGCTCCGAACTGCAGCCTGCGAGATCGACAGCATCACTACGCGAACTAAGGCCATCGCCTGGAGCGAGGTGTTCATACCACCGAGGCGCACGCTGCGTCCGTACTTGTTCCTCGGCCGACCCCGGTTGACGAGGCATGCGGGGCACGGACGAGCCTTGCGAGCCCCGTCCCCACCTACGCGGGCTTTTTCAACAACTTCTGCGCAAACTAGCCACTTGAGTCTGCAAGTCGCTATCGTACTTGACATCACACGAGGGGGTGAGGTCGAGTGCTTCTAGGGTTCAAAGCCGCCAATCATCGGTCTCTGCGCACACTTCAGGAGTTGAGCCTGTACCGGGCGATCCGCCCTTCGGATCAAGACGACCGCTGGACGCGCCGGGACGTATCCACTGTCGCTGCCATCTACGGCGCCAACGCGTCGGGGAAGTCCACCGTCGTCGACGGCCTTGCCTTCCTCAAGTCGGCAGTAGCCGACAGCTACCGATCGTGGCCGCTGGGTGGCGGGACACCCCGCCGCGCCTTCGCGCTAGACCCGGCAGACTCGGCACGAGCCAGTCAGTTCGAGATTGAATTCATTGCGGACGATGGAGTCACGTATCAATACGGCTTCGAGCTGGATGACGAGCGCATCCTCTCGGAGCACCTGTACGCATACAAGACAACCAAGCGAACGGTCCTGTACACGCGCGACCCTATGGACGAGCCAAAGGACTGGTACTTCGGGCCCAGCTTTCGCGGACCGGCGCAACAGATCAGGGAAACAACAAGGACTAATGCCCTATTTCTTTCAGCAGCCGCGGCGAGTCATAATCGGTCAATTCAAGCCGCATTTCGGTGGATTTCCACCAGACTGAGCATCTATCATGCCGCCGGCTATCGACTGGAGCACGCACGCATAATCCGAAGGATGCAAGCGGATGAGGATTACGCCAAGCGACTACTTACCTTTGTGCGTCGGGCCGACCTTGGCGTCTCCAACATCGAGATCGTAGAAAACGCCATGACACAGGAGGAACTCGAAGACCTGGAGCGCCGAGTGCGAGCCGTGGTGGCTCCGGACCACGCCACCCGCCTTCTGAAGCAGATGACTGATGAGCGCGAACGGGCGCTACAGCTCACGCACAAGAGCGCATCACGCTCGATTCCGTTGCCTTTCGATGACGAATCAGACGGCACTCATGCGCTTATCTCATTTGCATCCATCGCTGTGGACGCTTTGGAGACGGGCAGCACGTGTGTCGTTGATGAGATCGACTCGAGCCTGCACCCCACCCTAGTGGGGCAGCTGGTCGAAGTCTTCCAAGATCCTCGTATCAACCCGAAGCAAGCCCAACTAATCTTCACGACCCATGATGCGACGTTGCTTGAAAGTGATGGACTGACCCCGAAAGTAGAAAGGGACCAGGTCTGGGTTGTGGAGAAGGATTCTGATGGGGCCTCACATCTTTTTGCCATCAGCGAATTCGGACTTCCTCGGACTGGTTCGAACCTCGCCCGTGCATACCTAACTGGGAGGTACGGGGGAATCCCGGCGGTCGCGATCACAAATGAACTGCTCGCGAACAGCATGCGCGAGGAGTCGGACTGATGCCGGACTTCGGCCATCGCACGCGGCGCAGCAGAGCCGGATCTCGTAAGGCTCGCGCCCGCGTTCTTGTGCTGTGCGGGGGTGAGGAAACAGAATCAATATACTTCGAGTACGTCAAGGAGCAACTGTCCGGCAGCGGTATCTCCGTTAAGATCGCGACCCTCGGCCAGTCGCCGTCTCAAGTCTTGACCGAGGCGGTCAGGCTGCGGGATCAAGAGGCCCGCCAGGCAAGAAGCCGAGGGGATGAGACAAACACATTCGATGCAGTTTGGATCGTCATCGACGTGGACGAATTCGCCATGCAGATATCCGGAGTCTTATCTGAAGCAATGCGGAAGTCAATTGGGGTTGCGATCTCGAACCCGTGCTTTGAGCTGTGGCTAAGCTTGCATGTTGGAGGTTGTGACAACCATGTAACGACGAAGCAAGCTCAGCTTCGCGCAGCACGCGACTCGCTTGTCGGTGGAAAGAGGAACAAAGTTCCTACTATTCAGCGTTTGCGTAACCGCTTCACACAAGCTGAAGCGCGCGCCAAGAAGATGCGCGAAAACCATGTGGAACTCGGCAGGAGGCCCCCCGAGGACAACCCCTCGACCTGCGTCGATCTCCTGGTGCGCTCCCTCATCGAGGCCTCGCTTGCCAGCGACCCTCAACTTCATCATGGACTGTGACCTGCGGCGCTCTGTTCCGAGGCTCCTTGCTCAAGCCGCGAGGACCGCACCGCAGCGGAGCGAGGAGCGGACCGCAGCGGCTGCGCCGGCGCAGCCGGCGCCTTGATCTGGTAGAGGTGGATTCACCAACGCTGACCAACGGTAGGGAAGTTTCCGCGACCAACCCTGCACCCCCATGCACGCGCGACGCGCCACATGGTCCATGACCGGCAGCCCGAGAGGAGCGTGAATCTGGGAAGAATCTGGCTCTTCGCTCCTCCTTCTAATCGGAGGCCGATGATGCGTGCCCCAGGAGCCTCAGACCTCCGGAAGTAGGGCTGGGTTGAGTGTTGAGGTTCACGCGGGTGTGACGTGGTAGGTGATGGGTCGTCGGTCGCCGGGCATTCGTGCTGGTGTCGCGTTGAGTTCTTGGGTGAGTAGGTGCAGGGCGCGGGCGATGCGGGGGCTGTCGGGCCGGTCGAGGGTGACGGTGATGCCGTTGTTGGTGTAGTCGATCTGTCCGTCTTGGTGGAGCAGGTTGCGGGTGATGGCGCGGTATTCGTCGGAGTCTGCGAGGTAGGCGTTGAGGTGTTCGGCCAGCCAGGCTTCGGCGTTGAACGCGAGGAGCCGGAGCACCATTTGCAGGCCGCGGCGGGCCAGCTGGGGGCGGGCTCGTTTCGCATCCGGGTCGAGCTCGAGGGCGGGAATCTTGGCCGGGATCGGTTTGAGTGCGGCGTGGGCGTCGGCCAGCGCGGTGTGGGCGTGCCGGATACGGGCGTGCGCGCCGGGCAGTGCGGCGTTCAGCTGTTGGGGGGTCTGGCCGCTGTTCAGGAGTTGCGGGAGGGCTCGTTCGGCTGCGGCGAGGTCGGCCTCGGCGGCGGCCACCTTCTTGCGGGCGGTGATTCGGGCCGGGTTGGTCACCATCCGGGTGTCGGGTGTGATGTCCATGCCGTAGCAGGCCAGGGCGTCGATGCCGTTGTGGGCGGCGGCATATTTGAACATGTTCTCGATCCGCCACCGGGCTCTGAGCCAGCACACCAGGTCCACGCCGGAGGCCCTCGCCTCGGAGGTGAGGACTTGCAGGATCGGGGTGTCGTGCTCGTACAGGGTCAGTTGTCGGGCGGGCCCGTACCCGTTGACGTGGACGGTTTCGTCGGCCAGCAGCATGGTGATCGGTGTGCCGTCGCGCAGCGTCGACCACAGCACGGGGGTGGCGGTCGTTTGTGCCAGGGGGCCGCGTCGGTAGGTGACCCAGTCGGCGCCGGCGTCCCGGCAGGCGGTGAACGTGACCGGGTAGGCACCGCCCCGGTCGAAGCCCAACAAGACCGGCGCGTCGGGGCCGATCACCGTCCGGAGTTGGGTCAGGACCCCGGGCAGGGACATGCTGAGCCCGGACGGCTCACCCGTCCCGAACACGACCGCGCGGCCGCGGGCATCGACCAGGAGGGTGTCGTCGCGGCCGGGTTGGGCGTGGCGGCGTTTCGTGTTCCAGCCCTTGCCGACCGGTCGGGCGCCCGCGTAAGGCACGAAGTGGTCATCGACGAAGTACACAGGATCACCGGCCGGGTCGATGGCCAGCATCCCGGCGGCGAACGCCCGCTGCAGTTCGAGCGGGTCGGTGCCATCAGCCAGTGCGGCGAGCCGGGTCCGCAACGTCTTCAACTCCGGGACCGTCGTCAGCCCGAGGGTGGCGCCGGCGTCGGCCCGGCGCAGGTGCTTGATGCCTTCGACGGTGTCGATTCCCCACGCGAACCCGAGTGTTGCGGTGCACAGGACGGCCAGGTCGTCATACCGGCGGGCGGGGCCACCGGTCACCGTGGCGAAGATCGCCTCCGCCCCGACCCGGTCCAGGTAGGCGTGCAGCAGCATCGCCCCCGCATACCGACACCTCAGGGTGCCGGTATCGATCCGTGACGAACCAGCAACCGCCTCGACCGGCTCGGCCGCGGCCGGCGCTGCACCGCCGTCGTCGGGCTCGGGCAGCACCTCGGCCACCGACGCCGGCCCCAGCCGTGCGAGCAGTTCGCTGATCACCGAACGGGCCACCCCCAGCCGGTTGGCGATCGCCTGTTGGGTCCAGCCCGCCGCCGACCATTCCCGCGCCTGCCGCAGTTGCCGATCCGACAGCTTGGGCGGACGGCCCCGACGACGCACCAGACCAGCCGACCCGTCCGTGCGGGCCCGACCCCGCAGGATCGACACGTACGTGGCGGTCAACCCGAACACGGCGGCCACCTCACCCACGCCCCGGCCAGCGTCGGTCAACGCGACGATCGCCAGGTTCCGCATCCCCGTGTCGTCGGCGTCGTAGCGGTACAACACCGACCGTCCCCACGTCACCACCACCTGCCCGTCGCTGGCGTGCAGGTGAAGTACGGCCGGTTCCGGCATCCCCTCAAACATGTCTTGAACCACAACCCGAAGCCTAACAGATCTTATCTGATTTCCGACGCAAATCGACAAAGAAAAGGCCCTGCTCACAGGGCCAATCAGTCAGCTACTTCCGGAGGTCTGAGCCTTGGACTGCCGCCGGCGATTACTGTCAACGCGAGGCGTTAGGCTCCAGTTGTGGCTGATATGACAGCCCGATTGGCAGTCGCCGAGACCCCGTCGTCCACGAACTCGCCTATGATCTCCCACCCGCGGGCATCCGCGTACTTGCGGCAGGACTGGAGTTGACGCGCGATAGACACCGACTCGTCCTTGGTGACGCTGAGGCGGGCGTACAGGACGCAACCCCGATGAGGCGCAAGAGTGGATTGCCGCCGATCCACGCAACGTCGAGGTGCTCTTCCCCTACCTCAACGGCGAAGACCTCAACAGCCGTCCCGACGCCTCAGCATCGCGTTGGGTCATCGACTTCAACACCATGGCCGAAGCCGAAGCAGCTTCATTCTCACTGCCTTTCGCTCGGGTGCTGACCCAGGTGAAGCCGGAGAGGCTGCGAAAGCCGAAGGCAGTCCGCGACTCACCGTGGTGGCAATTCCTAAGGCCACGGCCTGCGATGCGAGAGGCAATCGCCGACTTGTCTGAGGTCTTGGTCATCGCTCGTGTCAGCAAGACCGTCATGCCGCTTCGCGTCCCAACCGGTCAGGTCCCCAGCGAAGCGTGCGTGGTGTTTGCCACCGATGACTACGGCGTCCAAGCAGTGTTGTCATCAAGCCTGCACCAGCTCTGGGCGATCACCTACGGTTCAACCCTCGAGACGAGGGTTCGATACACGCCTTCCGATGTGTTCGAGACGTTCCCCCGTCCCGAATCCACGGACCCGTTGAAGCAGCTGGGCCGCACCCTCGACGAGGAACGTCGAGAGATCATGCTCCGCCGCAACCTCGGCCTCACCAAGCTCTACAACCTGGTCAACGATCCCGAAGTGCTGTCGGCGTCCGACCCGGACGTGGCGCGCCTGCGGGAGATTCACGAGCAGCTCGACCACGCGGTGATGGCGGCCTATGGCTGGGACGATGTGCCGCTGAACCACGGGTTCCACTCCTACCGGCAGATGACGCGGTGGACGATCTACCCATCTGCCCGCGTCGAGGGCCTTGATCGGCTGCTGCTGGAGAATCGACGTGGCTCGAAGTAGGGTCCAGTTCTGCTGCAGGGCGAGCGGCTAGTGAAAACCGAGGCCAGCGGTGTCTGGGGTAGTCCGCGCTCCCGCACCCGTCTGTAATGTGGCGCGTCGTTGGTTCTCCTCCAGGAGCCTATTGAGGATCTCGACACGTGCTGTCGGGCTCACCGTCCATCGTCGCATCTTCCTGACCGTGTGGAATCCATTGCCTCGATCGATGTCCGACCAGCCATGCGCGTCGAGGACGAGCCTGTCGAGTTCTTCGTGTAGGGCACGCATGGTCGCTACGTCCTGGTCAGTCCGGTCACCCACGTCGGGGTCGTTGACCAGGTTGTAGAGCTTGGTGAGGCCGAGGTTGCGGCGGAGCATGATCTCTCGACGTTCCTCGTCGAGGGTGCGGCCTAGCTGCTTCAACGGGTCCGTGGATTCGGGACGGGGGAACGTCTCGAACACGTCGGAAGGCGTGTAGCGCGGATCATTGCGCATGCCGGAGCCGTAAGTGATCGCCCACAGTTGGTGGAGACTCGACGACAAGACCGCCTGGACGCCGTAGTCATCGGTGGCGAAGACCCCGAGCATGTGGCTGAAGACCTGCGCCGACGAAACCCGCATCGGCATGACGGTCTTGCTGACAAGCGCGATGACCAGAACCTCCGACATGCCTGCGATCGCCCTTCGCAGCGCAGGACGCTTCTCGCCGTACTGCCACCAACGCTCGGGCAGCGGCTTGCGCAGTACATAGTCCCCGCCCGGCTTCTTGCGCTGCCGCTCTGGCCGCACCCGCTCAGAGACCCGTGCGTAAGGCAGTGGGAATCCACTGGCTCGTTCTTCTGGCCAGTCGTTGAAGTCGATGACCCAACGCGATGCGGACGCGTCTGGACGCTGGTTCAGATCCTCTCCGTTGAGGTAGGGGAAGAGCACCTCGGCGTTGCGTGGATCGGCGGCAATCCACTCTTGCGCTTCAAGGGCGTCGAGGACGAAACCCATCCCGAGCACGTAGCACCCGATGTACGCGATGCCGGAGTTTTCGGTCAGACGGATGGGGGTGCCTTCCGCCCGGCCTTGGGGTTCGAGCAGTGTGCTGATGCGTCGCACTTGGATGTCATCGGCCACCCGCGGCACGTCGTCGGCGATGTGTGCGAAGGTGCCCCAGACCGCGGCGTATTCCAGGTTGGCGCTGGTGGACGGCCATGAGCGGCTCTGGATGGCGCGGGTGATGGTGAACCCGTCGGCGGCCATCGCGTCCAGGCCGACCTCCCTGGTGTCCCCTTGGGCCACGGTGTTCGTGGCGATCAGACCGAGCGTGCCCTTCCTCTGCAAGAACGAGGTGGCACGGAGCAGGAAGTAGGCGACCAGGTCAGCGCTGCCCCGGCTACCTCCCGCGAGCACGTTGACGAACCAGTCGCGGACGTTGGTACCCATCGCGCCGGTGAGTTTCTGTCCACCCAGAAAGGGCGGGTTGCCGATGATGGCGTCGAAGCCGCCTCGTTCAAAGACATCCGGGAGTTCGATGGCCCAGTGGAGGGGCTGCCAGCGCTCGTAGTCGGTGTCGACGGTAGGGGTGAGCCCGGCCTTGAGGATGGCGTCGAGGAAGGCGCGGTTTGGTTCGCCGTGGCTGGGGTAGGCGTCGTTCACGGCGACGCGGAGGTTCTCGTAGGCCTGGTCGAGGGCCTTGCCGGGTTTGCCGCCGAGGCGGAGGCCGGCGGCGATGATGCCGTCGGCGATGTCGCGCAGTTGGGCGGTGGTCTCATGGAGGCGGCGGAGTTGGCGCTCCTTCGCGCGGGTGGACTGCTGGGGGCTGGTCTCGTCGACAGCCGTGGCGAGGGCCTCTCGTAGTCGGATGGCCTTGGCGATCGTGCCGCGCACGTCGACGGTGCTGGCGTAGCCGGCGCTGGTGACGTCGAACAGGGCCTGACGCTGCGGTACCCGGCTGGGGTCGATGTGCAGTGCCTCGAGTTGGGCGAGGTCGGTGATCCCCAGGAGGGAATTGCCGACGAGCATCTTGTCGTCGACGAAGCTGAACGGCAGCTTGGGGTCGAGGGACACCAGCCACAGCGACAGCTTGCACATCTCGATGGCCATCGGGTTGATGTCGGCGCCGTAGAGGCAGTGGGCGACGACCTCCCGGATGGCCTCGACCTCCTGCTGGTGTGTGGTTCCGAGGGCGGTGCCGGCCTCGGCCCAGGCCTCGACGAGCCGGGCGCCAAGGTAGCGGGCGGCCGCGACGAGGAAGGCGCCCGAGCCGCAGGCGATGTCGGCGACCTTCAGGTCGAGGATCTCCTCGGGCGACTTCAGCCGCCACTGGTCGCGGTCCGGGGTCTGGTACGGACCGGGGGCGTACACCAGCGGCTCCAGGGCGTGGAGGACGACTTCCTCGGCGAGGGCTCGCGGGGTGTAGTGGGCGCCGGCGTTCCGGCGGGAGGGGGTTTCCACCACGAGCAGGCCACCGTCGAGGACGACGGTGGGCCGGTCACGCAGGTCGCGGCGGATGATGCCGATCCAGCGCTTGAGTTCGGCAGCCAGGGCGGGGTCGTGGGTGACGGCGCGGATGGCGAGGTCGGCGTCGTCCAGGGTGTCGCCGGTGGCGAGCGCCTTGGCGAGCGCGGCGACGCTGGGTGGGACGGCCGAGGGTTGGTGGGCCTTGACCCAGGCGATGATGGCGGCGGCCATGTCCTTGTCGTCGTGGTGGTCGTCGGCGATGTCCTTGAGGACGGCGAGGGGGATCTCGGGTTCGGCGCCGGTGCGGCCCAGCAGCCCGACGATGGTTTCGTCGGCGCGCCGGCAGGTGTAGCCGAGCAGGCCCTCGTAGATGTAGCCGATCTGTTCGACGTCGATGTCGCGGAACGAGATGGGGCGGCGTCCCTCGCCCTTGACGTCGGCCATCTGGACGGCGTCCAGGACGTGCATCATGACGCGGTCGTTGACGGGCAGGGCGAGGGTGCCACGGTCGGTGAGGGCGCTGAGGAACGGGAACCGGCCGGGGTCGAACAGGCTGCCGCCGTAGGCGGGGATCCGAAGGTCCTCGAACGAGGCCCCGTGGAACAGTGCCCGCGAGGTGGCCAGCAACCGGTGCCACACCGAGGTGGTGGAATCGAGTGCCTCGTGGGTCTCCTGTTCGGCGCGCTGGCGCAGGGCGTCCAGTTGGCCGGTGAGCCCGTAGCCCTGGTCGAACAACTCCCCTTGCGGGAGCAGGTCGCGTTCCTCGGCGAACAGCAGGAACACCACCCGCATCATCACCGTCACGGCGGCGGAGTAGATCTCGTCGCCATCGACCGGCAGCGGGTCGGGCTCGCCGCGACGGACCGCCTCGGCGGCCGCCTCCGAGAACGACTGCACCAGTAGCTCGACAGCCCGGCGGACCTGGCTGCCCAGAGCCTCGGTGATGTCCTCGGCGGCGGTCACCGAATCGACGAACATCGCCGACAGGCGTTCCGCGGTGTTCTTCCCCCCGAGCCGGAGTGGGGACAGCAGTTCGGCGAACGCGTCCCGGGTGGCGGGCTCCTCGACCCAGGTCTGGGAGTCGACGATGCCCGAGGCGACGCTGGTCTTGGGTGGGGCGCTGACGATCGCCCACCAGCGGCCGTCGGTCACCACCCCGATCGGCACCTGGGCCTTGCGGAGCATGAGTTCCATGCGGTCGATGGCGTCGGTGGCCCAGCCGTCCTCGCCGAGGTCACGCAGGCTGCGGACCGGGTCGATCACCCAGGTGAGCGCGAGGGTCTCGCCGTTGCGGACGAACGCGCCGGTGCTGGCGATCCGCACCTTGCCGTTGGGGGACGCCACGGCGACAGGGGTGGCGTCGGTGGCGTAGAGCGCTCCCCAGCCGAAGACGCGGCGCACCACGAGGTCGACCCAGGTGTCCCGGGCGGCGCGGTAGTCCTCCAGCGGGCCGCCGGACGACCGGGCGTCCCACGCCTGCTCGAACGGTTCCTTGCCGACCTTGAGGTCGCTCAGCACGGCGGCGTCCAGGGTGGGGATGCCCTGGGGATAGACGCGCTTGAGGACCGGGATGGACAGGAAAGGGCCATCGGTGTCGACCAGTTGCAGCCACCGGCGGTGCAACTCCTGGGTGGTCGGCGTGCGGCGCTGGTAGGGCTTCTTCATCGGGCCACCTCCCAGGCTGCGGCGTCGGCCGGGGTGACCGCGAACACCAAGGCGGCGGCCGCCACGTAGGGCTTGACGTCGGTGTAGCGGTCGCGAATCGCCTCCAGCTCGCGGCGTTCGTCCTCGGCGAGGGAATCCAGCCGCGCTTCCATGGCGCGCAGGTCCTTGGTGCGCTGCTGGCGTTGGTCGTCGGCCAGGGGCAGCATGTCGAGCCGCTCCTCCTCCTCGGCGTGCAGCCGCGCGATCGAGTCGATGAGATTGCGGCGGAACGCAGCGAAGATGCGCCGGGCACGGTCGAGGTCGGCCTGCTGCCGGGTGGCCAGCAAGGTCTCGACGCGTTGCTGCCGGGCTTCGGCGCGGCGCTGCATCGCGTTGGTCAGCCGCTCGTGCAGCCGGGAGCCGTCGGCGTTCCACGCCTCGGCCAGGTGGCGTCGCACCGCCCCACTCGCGGTGGTGTGCTGGCCGGCGTCCAACGCGCGGTCGAGCAGGCCGAGCACCTTCTCCTCCGCGAGGTCCTGGGCGCGCATCCGCAGGCCGGTGACGAACACCTCCTCGTGGAGCCGCAGTCCGCCGCGTCCGACGAGCACCAGCCGGGACACGGCGGCGACACAGGAGGCGTCCAGATCGTCCAGGACGACCGCGGTGACCCGATTCACGTCGCCGCCGGCGGTCATGAGGGCGTTGCGCAGCAGGCGCGCCGACCGCTGCAGCAGCGGGTGACCGAGGTGGATGGCGACCAGGTCGGCGCGGGTGCTGCCGTCCTCGGGGTCGATCAGCGCGTCCGGGTCGAAGGTGATCGGACGCGGCCGGTCCGGGTTCAGCTTGGTGGCCAGCCCTTCGAGAGCCTTCTGCCAGCGGGCGCTCAACGGGGGCACCTCGAACACGCGGGCGTCCGTGCGGTCGTCGCCGATTGCCTTGAGCGGGTTCTGGCGGGCGAGGTCCAGCGCCGTCACGACCACCCGCTCCGTGGCGGCCGGGGTGAGGTGCAGATCGGCCTGCTTGGCCCGGAACGAGCGGCTGAGTTCGTCGAGTTGCCGGTTGAGTTCCAGGCCGCCGGCCAGCGTCTTGTTGATGATCGTGGCCGCCTTGTCGTCCACGACGGTGCTGCGGCGCTTGTTCGGGGAGAAGTGCTGCTGGATGTCGAGGTCGATCACTTGGTTGACCGAGCCCAGGTCGGTGGCGACCTGACCCACCTTCTTCGCGATCCGGGCCATGAAGTCCATGTCCACGGCGAAGGTCGTCGAGGTCTTGTCGGGGACGAAGTGGAACACCTCGGGGGTGTGGGTCTGGCCGTAGCGGTCGATGCGGCCGATGCGCTGCTCGAGCCGGGACGGGTTGAACGGGATGTCGAAGTTCACCAGCCGGTGACAGTGGGCCTGCAGGTCGATGCCCTCCCCCGCGGAGTCGGTCGCGACCAGGACCCGCACCGGCTCGTCGGCCGGGTTCGCGGAGAACCGTTGCCGGATCACTTCGCGCTCCTCGGTGTCGGTGGCGCCCTGGATCACCTCGAGGCGGTCCTTGTAGCCCTTGGCCTGCAGAACGGTCACGATCCAGTTCAGGGTGTCGGCGTACTCGGTGAACACGACCACCCGCTCGTTGGACCAGGTGCCGCCAGGCCGGCAGACGGCGTCCAGGAAGCGGAGGAGCGCGTGTAGCCGGGAGTCGGGCTTCGCCTCGTACGCCAGGCCCCAGTCGATCAGGGCGGCGATGTCGGTCGACGTGGCCGCCGACAGCGGGTTGGTGCCCTTGCGGCGCTGGAGGGCCTGGAACTCCGGGTGGTGGCGGGCGCCCTCCTCCTCGTCGTTCTGCTCGCTGCCGACCACCTCACGAAGGACTTCGTCATCGTCGTCGAACAGCGAGGCGTCCAGCGCACGGCCCGGGGTGGCGAGGACGTCCGCGAAAGCGGCCAGGGTGCGCCCGAACGCCACCGGACTCGACAGGAACCTCTTCTTCAACAACATGCCGACCAGGTCGCCGCCCTGCTCGCGTCCGTTGAGCTTCTTGCTGCGGCGCAGTAAGTCGACGAGCGTCTCGAAGTTCTGCTGCTCGTCCGGTGCAGGGGTGAACGGGATCGGCTTGACCTGGCGCGTCTTGAAGTTCTTCGAGGTGATCTCGGCCTTGAGCCGCCGGACGGTGACGTCGCGGAGGGCGTCCTCGTCGAGGTCGGCGCCCCGGGAGAACCGGCGATTGTCGATCATCTCCAACAAGGCCGTGAACGACTCGGTGTGCCCGTTGTGGGGGGTGGCGGACAGGAACAGGCGGTGCTCGCACCGCTCGGCCAGCTCGCGGGTGTGGATCGTGCGTTGGGAGTCGACCGCGTAGCCGCGGTTGCGGCCCACGACCGTCGGGGACGCCGGCGCCACGTGGTGCGCCTCGTCGACCACCAGCACGTCGAAGGCGTAGCGGCGTCCGGACTTGGAGTCGTCGACGTCGGCGTACAGGTCGCGCAACAACCGCTGCGCCCGGGCCGAGCGAAGCCACGCCATCGACACGATCACCCGCGGGAAGAGCCGGAACGGGTTGGCGTTCAGGCCGTGGCTGCGACGCAACTCGGCCATCCGCTCGCTGTTCACGATTACGAAGTCGAGGCCGAACTTGTCGCGCATCTCGTCCTGCCACTTCAACGACAGGCTCGGCGGGCATAGCACCACCACGCTGCGGGCACGATGGCGCAGCAGGAGTTCCTGGACCACCAAACCGGCCTCGATCGTCTTGCCCAGACCCACATCGTCGGCCAGCAGCAAGTTCGCCCGCGGGGCCTGCAGGGCGCGCCGAAGCGGCTCCAACTGGTAGGCCTCGACCGTGGCGCCGGACCGGAACGGCGACTGGTACGCCTTGTCGTCCGCCGACGTGACCGCCCCCCAGCGCACGGCGTCCACGAACGCCCCCAAGCGGTCGGGGTCGTCGAAGGCGTCCGGGTTGATGCGGGAGGGCAGGCCCTGGTCCGGGGCAAGGGTGTGGCCCACCTCCAGCTCCCAGATCACCCGCAACTCGTCGCCCAGATTGTCCTCACCGAGCGCCTGAAGGGTGACCACGTGCTGGAGGCCGGCGATCGTTTCGTCCGCAGGAGACCGCGTGATGCCCTGCTCCTGAACGTCGGTCACGGCCCAGGTGGACCCGCGCACCTCGACCACCCGTCCGGGCTGGGGGATCTCAACCAATGGGGCGGCGGACGCAGTGGCCGTCATGGGCACTCCTTGCAGGTGGGCGAACGGTCCCACTCAACCACGAGATGGCTGAGAACTCCCGCTCAGACGCCCGGCAGCCGAGATCAGAGGAATCGGGGCGAAGGTGCGGATCGTCTCGTCACGGCCTCTTGCCGGCGTTCGCCAGCAGAGCCTTGGCCTCGGCGGCAGTCAGTTGCTGGATCGAGGTGCAGGTGGTCTGGAACCAGCCCGGCTCCTTCACGTCTTTGAGGACCCAGTTGGTGCGGTAGCCGACGCGGATGGTGTCCTCCAGGAGGAAGTGCGCGTTGTCGTCGTACATCTCGACCGCATCGGGGTGCCACCACTGCCCGTCGGTCTTGGGGAACCGCTTGCCCTGGGAGCCGGCCAAGCGCATGACCCGGACGGTGTCGCTGAGGCAGAAGTAGTCCAGCAGATAGAGCGAGTCGTTCTCGCCGCGGATCGCGTACACCGCGTCCGGCAGGCCGGGCTCTGTCGGTTTGATGGAGTTGTGTGAGATGGCCATGGCGTTCCCCCTTGTTGTCGGTGGCCCGGCCTTGGCCGGACTCGCAGTGACACCGGTCCTGGTGAGCCGACGGCGTCACCTGAAGACCTGCTGTTGACAGTCACTCTATATGTGCATAAAGTGCTCATGCAAGAGGACTTCACACTTAGGGGGACGCCATGCCAGACACCAGTTACACCGACATCACGATGCTGTTGGACCGTTCGGGGTCGATGCAGTCGATCCGGGGCGACGTCGTGGGCGGCTTCGCCGCCTACGTGGACACCCAGCGGGCCGACCCGGGCCGGTGCACGGTGTCGCTGTACCAGTTCGACGACCGGTACGACGAGGTGTACGTGGGGCGTCCGGTCGCCGAGGTGCCGGCGTTGGTGCTGGAGCCGCGCGGGACGACGGCGCTGCTGGACGCCATCGGTCGCACCATCGTGAGCACCCGGACACGGTTGGCGGCGCTGCCGGAGGGGGAGCGTCCCGGGACGGTGGTGTTCTGCATCATGACCGACGGGATGGAGAACGCGTCGCAGGAGTTCACCCACGCCGCGATCAAGCGACTGATCGAGACGCAGGAGCAGGTCGACGGGTGGACGTTCCAGTACATGGGCGCCGACCAGGACGCCATCGAGGTGGGCGCCTCGATCGGCATCGACGCCTCGCAGGCGCTCACGTTCGACCGGGGCAAGGCCGCCGACGCGCTGCGCACCGCGGGCCGTTCGGCCACCCGGCTCAAGCAGGCCCGGATGGCGGGCCACGATGTGGCCGCCGCCCGGTCGCAGGCCGCGTTCACCGACGACGAGCGTGATCAGGCGGGTTCGTCGTGACGCCGGAGGGGCCGCTCGTGGAGCGGTTGGCGGTGCTGCTGGCGGGGTTGCCGGCGGACCAACTCCAGGCCATCGAGCAACTGCGTCAGGCCAGGGACCTGCTCGACGACGTCCTGAACGAGAAGATGGCCGAGGCGGCGCTGGAGGGGGTCTCGTTGCGTCAGGTGGCGCTGAGTGCGGGGTTGTCCCCGAACGCCGTGCCGCCCCGGCTGGCCCGGGTCGAGAGCCTGAAGCCGTACGCCTCCGGCGGCCGGGTCACCAGCCCGTCGCTGGAGCGTGCCCGCTACGACTCCGAACTGGGCCGTTCCCCCGACGAGGCGGTCCCGGCGAGCAAGCCGAAGCTGACGTTCCAGAAGCGGCGCTCGACCAAGACCTGAGTGACGGCAGAACACCTCCTGGTCCCGGTGTCCGTGGAGGGCCTCAGGGACCAGTCGAGTCCAGCCGTGACGAACAGGGCTGTCCACGCGCCGCTCGACCTGGCGACGGCGGGTCGATGTCAGTCAGGGGGCGCGACCTCGGCCAGTAGTGCCTCCAGGATCGGGATCAACCCCGGAACGGCTTGGGTCGCCGCCTGCCAAACGATGGTGCTGTTCACCTCGGTGTACCCGTGGACGAGCACATTCCGGGTGGCGATGATCTTGTGGGCATCGGGAATGCGCTCGGCAAGCTCGGGGTCAGCCTTGCGGAGGTTGTTGAGGGCCTCACCGACCAGTTCGACCTGGCGTTCCGTGGCCCAGGCGACGGGGCCGCCCTCCAGGTAGGTCTCCAAGGAGGTCGTGCCGACCGCAATACCGACGTTGCGGGCGAACTTGACGGCGTCCCACAGGAACGCGGCAGCCCGGGGTTCAGGCCGCATAGAGTTCCTGGGCACTTCCGAAGGCTGATGCCTTGAAGTAGGGGTTGATCACAGCGCTGGCGTCGACCAGGTCAACGGGGCGTCCGGTGATGCGCTCGAGCTCGAACTTCAGATCGAAGTAGGCATGAAAGAGGTTCGTGTTCCCTGGCGCGAAGTCGACCAAGAAGTCGATGTCGCTGCCTTCGGGGTCGAAGCGATCGGTGAGGGCGGAACCGAAGATCCGCAAACGTTCGACACCGTAACGCTTGCAGGCGCGCGCGATCGCGTCCAGATCAAGCATCGCGAAGGCGTCCATGGGTTGATTGTGTCACCGGTGTCGTCCTCAGGGCGAGCATCCGCGGTGCGCTGCGCGGGGTGCAGTTGGAGGCCGTGACTCCCGGTGATGAGCGGCAGCGACTCTCGGGCCAGTCGGTTGAGATCATGGGGAAGCACCGAGCGAGGTCGCCGATGCGGACGAGGACGAGTGGGCCGAACTCGACCGGGATGCCTTGCGCGCCCCGTGCCGGCTGTTGCGCACGTAGGGCTGTCAGGGTGCCGTTGACCATGAGCCGACGGCACAACAACTCCTGGGCCCGCTGTCCGTGGAGGGCCCTTTCCGTCACTTCTGGTAGGTGAGGGCGCGATCAGGCGTCCACCCCCGCTGGCGCCCTCTCGATGGGAGAAGACAGATGACGGCTCAGACGATCACCCGCACCCGCAAGACGACCACCACCAAGGACACCGACCGGCCCCGCTGGCTGTCGTACCCGGAGGCGTCCGAGATGTGCACGCTGTCGGTGCGGTCGCTGAAGCGGCTCACCCAGGCCGGCAAGCTGCCCTGCTACGTGGTCGGCGGGAAGGTGCTGCGGCTCAAGGCGTCCGACGTGGAGGCACTGATCGTGCCCGCCGACCAATGCCGCGGCTGGTAGCTCACCGGCAAAGGCGCTCGGCAAGGCGACGCCGGAAGTCCGGCCTCCAGAGCCGGTCGCAGTGAAGGCCCCACAGGGCGTTCCCGTGGGGCGTGTCGGTGCTAGCTCGACATCGTGTCCAGGAGTTGGGCGAACAGGTCCTCGGTGATGATTGGGATGCCGTAGTTGCGGGCCTTGGCAGCCTTCCCGCTGCCGCTGTTGGGGTCGGCGGCCACCACAAGCGTGGTGGCCTTGGTGACGGTCCCGGGGACCAGACCAACCTCGCGTGCGGCGGCTTCCCACTGACTGCGTGGACGGCTCATCTCGCCGGTGAACACCACCCGGTCACCGCCCTTCAGCGACAGGCCGCACATCTGCAGCAAGGCACCGTCGAGTGCCTGGTCCCCCAAGGTTGCCTCAGCCTCGGCGAGAGCCGCGTCTACGTCGTGGCGGTGCAGCCCGAGCAGTGCCGCCGCCCGGTCCAGTTCGGCCCGCTCCGAAGCGGTCACCACACCATCGGCCAAGGCGACCATGGCGAGGTTGACCAGGTAACTGCCGTGGATGTCGAGGACCTGGCCGCGGGTCAGGCCGGCGACACGCGCCGTGTGCACCAGGGCGTCCTTCTCGTGCTCGGCGAGGAAGCCGTCCAACATCGCCATCTCAAGTACGGCCAAGTAGTCGTCGACCTGCGGCAGGGCGGAACGAGGCATCCGCGAGACGATGTTGTCCAGCCATTCGTCTTGGCGGCGTCCGGTCGTGCAGCCGCGGGGCTGCAAACGCAACTCCGGGAAGTGGCCTCGATACTCGGGCCACGGATAGGCACGGGCTGCCGTGAGCGTCGGCTCCACGGTGGAGCGAAGTCGACGGTCTTCAGATAGTGGCTCAGCAGCAGGGCGGTGGCCATCGCGTCGCCGCTGGCCGAGTGAGCATGTTCGAGTGGGATCCCGCAGGCGCTGCAACAGTCCGACAAGCGGCGGCCAGGCGAACGCACGAACGTGGGCGCCCACCGCATCGTGCACAGGCCCTCCAGCGGCAGCTGAGCCAGCGACACCCCGCACCGCTGCAGTTCGGCGGCCAGGAAGCGCAGATCGAACGACGCGTTGTGGGCCACCAGGATCCGGCCCACGATCGCACGCATCACGTACGGCGCCAACTCGGCGAACGTCGGAGCCCCGATGACGTCGGTAGCCGTCACGCCGTGGATGCTCGTCGGGCCCACGTCGCGCTGCGGGTTCACCAGCGTCGACCAGTGGTCCTGGATGTCGCCGTCGTGGGACACATAGGTGACGGCCAGCTCCACCACCCGGTCGTGCTTCTCCGGCACCAAACCCGTCGTCTCCACATCGATCACGGTGTAGCCGCCC
>JAAYTZ010000036.1 GCA_012517965.1 Propionibacterium sp.
CCCAAGGATCGTGGAAATCCCGCTCAACCGGAGCGCCAACCCGGGAAACTGTCACACCCACCCGGCAGAATCAGACCTGCACGACGGTTTCAGCCCGCCCCAACAACCACGTGGACCAAGCGCGAAACATCGAGGCTAGTGCGCTGACGACCGCATCCGCCCGAGTGACCAACTCGCTGACAGGAACACCCATTCCCCTCACCTCCGTACAGGAACCACCAGAGATGAGCAACGTAAGCCGACATGCCGTTATCCCGAGGAACCGCCGTACGCCACCCGTGTTGGCTAGGCGCGACACCCAAGACTCGGGATAACGGAACCCTCCAGATAATCCTTCTTATCCCGAATTCGGGATAAGAAGGACAAGCCGAAGGTCGAGCGGGCCGTGCAGTACGTCCGCGGCAACTTCTGGGCCGGGGAGGTGTTCACCAGCCTTGAGGAAGCCCAACAACGCGCCACGGTGTGGTGCGCCGAGCGGGCCGGGATGCGGATCCACGGCACCCTGCAGGCCCGCCCGGCGGAGGTGTTCGACGCCCACGAGGCCGCCTGCCTGTTGCCCATCCCGCCCGCGTACGACGTGCCCGTGTTCAAGACCGTGAAGGTCCACCGCGACTTCCACGTCGAGGTCGCCCGCGCCCTCTACTCGGTGCCCGGCGCCTACCTCGGCCACCAACTGGACGTCCGCGCCGACCGCGAACTGGTCAAGCTGTACCACCGGGGCCGGCTGGTCAAGACCCACCCCCGCCAAGCGCCGGGGGGCCGGTCCACCGACCGAGCGGATCTGCCCGCAGAGAGGTCCGGCTACGCGTTACGTGACCTGAACCGCCTGATCGGCACGTGCGCCGTCCACGGCGAAAACGTGGGCATCTACGCTGAACGGCTCCTGGACGACCCGCTGCCGTGGACGCGGATGCGCGCGGTGTACCGGCTGCTTGGGCTGGTCCGCCGCTACGGCAACGGGCCGGTCGAAGCCGCCTGCTCCCGCGCCCTGGACCTCGACGTGGTGTCGGTCACCAAGATCGCCTCCATGCTGGAGCGGGCCACCGAGGACACCCTGCCGCTGCTACCGACCGGCACCACCCCCGGCGGCCGGTTCGCCCGCCAACCCGCCGAGTTCGCCACCCGGCCGACGGCCTCCGCCCGTGACCGGACCGGCCCCGCTGCCATCCAGGCGACCACCCCTGCCAGTCACCGGACCACCGCCGCCGGCGGTCCGGTCGCCACGTTGACCCTGGTCCGCGACGACGGACCCGACACCCTCTTCGAACAGGAGCACCGATGACCACCATGACCAGACCCCGGCGCCGGTCGACCCGGTCGGCGTCGACCTGACCCGCACCCTGCGCGCCCTGAAGCTGGGCGGCATGGCCGACACCCTGCCCGAACGGCTCCACCTGGCCCGGCAGCAACAACTCGGCCACGCCGCGTTCCTCGAACTCGTCCTGTCCGACGAGGTCACCCGCCGCGAGGGCCGCTCCGCGGCCCTCCGCGCCGCCAAGGCCGGCCTGGACCCCACGATGCGGCTGGACACCTTCGACGACCAACCCGACCTCACCTACGACCGCACCCTGTGGTCCGACCTGACCACCCTGCGGTTCGCCGAAGCCGGCACCGGCGTCCTCATCCTGGGCCCCGTCGGCGTCGGCAAGACCCACCTCGCCACCGCGCTCGGGCACATCGCGATCCGGCGCCGGCTGACCGTCGGGTTCCACCGCGCCGACAAACTGTTCACCCGGCTCCGGGCGGCCCGGCTCGACAACACCCTCGAGGCCGAGCTCCGACGCCTGACCAGCATCGACCTGCTCATCATCGACGACTTCGCGCTGCGGGCCCTCGACGCCACCCAAACCAACGACTTCTACGAGATCGTCGTCGAACGCCACCGCCGCGCCAGCACCATCTGGGTGTCGAACCGGGAACCCGCCGAATGGCTCGGGCTGACCACCGACGCCCTCCTCGCCCAATCCGCCATCGACCGACTCACCTCAGGCGCGCACACCCTCGTCGTCGAAGGCCCCTCCTACCGCCAACGCGGGCGCGTCACCGTTGACCCCAGAAACGAGGTCCGCCATGCTCGATAACACTTCCAAGTGGTCCCATGCTCGTGGCAACACGGTGGTCCCATCACGCTGGCAAGCGACAGATGGCCCGGGGCGGAGAGTGGGATGCTGGGCCGGGGGGTGCGGTGCGCAACCTAGCGATCGAACGGCTTAGCGCGGACGACCTGGTGTCGTTCGCCGAGGACTGTGGTGCGGTCCCGCTGCAGGTTGGGCTTGTGGTGATGCTGGACGCCGCCACCCCCCCGGCACCCCCGAAGACCCCCTCGACGCCGGGGGACTGATCGTGCGGGCACTCGAGGCCCGACTCGCCGGCATCAGGCGCATGCGGCAGCGGCTGGTTCGGCCGCCCGTGTACTTGGGGCGTCGTATTGGGTAGACGATGCCCGCTTCGACATCGCCCGGCACGTCGAGGTCGTCGAGCGCGCCGGGGGCCTGGACGCCGTGTTGGCGGTCGCCGATGACCTGGTCGCCACCCGCCTGCCCTGGGATCGCCCCCTGTGGGCGGCGCGAGTGATCGTGGGGTTGGACGGGGGCACGGCCGCGGTGACGTTCGCCGCACACCACGTCATGGCTGACGGCGTGGCCGGCCTGGAACTGCTGCGCCGTCTGGCGGACGGCCCACCGCTGCCGCCCGACCCCGACTTCCCGCGCCCGGCGCCGACCCGGCACCGACTGTTGGCCGACGCGTTGCGGGGCTGGGCGAGGGCGGTGCGGCTGCTGCCGGTCGTCGCTGGCCACGCCTTGGAGGGGCTGGCGATCGTGCGCGCCACCCGGCAGCCGCCGATCGCTCCCTCCTCACTCAACCGACCGACCGGCGCGACCCGCCGAACGGTGGTCCTCACCCGCGATCTGCCCCCACTGCGGGCGGCCGCCCACGCCGCCGGCGGCACGGTCCACGACGTGGCGCTCACCGCGCTCGGCGCGACCCTCGGCGGCCTGCTGGCGGCGCGGGGGGAGCACGTCGACGAGTTCGTGTTCTCGGTGGTGTTCTCGACCCGCACCCCGGACGCCGCCGCCTCCGCCGGCAACGGGGCCGGGTTGATCGCCATCGCGGTGCCCGCCACGGGGACGCCGCAGGCAAGGTTCCGCACCGTGGTGGCGCGCACACGGGTGGCCAAGAGCCAGCCCCGGGTCGCTGCCAACACCGTCCTCGGGGCGGCCGTCCGCGCGATGGGGGCGCTCCGGCTGTTCCACTGGTTCAGCCTGCACCAGCGCGTCGTGCACACCTTCGATTGAGTCACGATCGCGCCGATCACCTCCACCATCAAGGGCCCCTCCAGCGAGGTTCCTGTCGGACCTGCCAACGGCCTCGACCACGACGGCGTGATCTCCCTCGACGAGGTCGTCACCGCTCCAACCAAGCTGCCCGGCCGGACTGTCGGTTTCCTGACCAACGCCCAACAGACCGAACTCGCCCGGGCGGTCGTCCTGGCCGACGAGCTCGACATCCCGCTGCTCGATTGACGCACCCGACAAGTCGCACCGATCACACCGTGCGCGGCAGAACAGGGCGTGCGCTCGGGTCCCACCCAGCCGCCAGGCCACCCTCGCGCACCCTGCGGCATGAGCGAATATGACGCGTTGCGTTATAGTGGGTGAGTGATCAGATCCTTCCGGGACCCGGCAACCGAACGGCTCTGGTCACGACAACGAGTCAAGACCATCGACCCACGGATCGAACGGGTCGCCCTGCGGAAGCTGGTCATGCTGGACGCCGCCGAGATCCTGGAGGATCTGCGAGTTCCTCCCGGGAACCGCCTTGAGGCACTCCACGGGGACCGCGCCGGGCAGCACAGCATCCGGATCAACCAGCAATGGCGGATCTGCTTCACCTGGACCGACGCCGGACCGGCCGACGTCGAGATCGTCGACTACCACTGAGGAGGTGCCACCCATGACCACCATTCCCCCGATCCATCCGGGCGAGGTCCTGATGGAGGAGTTCCTGGAACCGCTCCAGGTCAGCCAGAACCGGCTCGCCGTCGCGATCGGCGTGCCCCCGCGGCGGATCAACGAGATCGTCCACGGCAAGCGGCGCATCACCGCCGACACCGCGCTCCGGTTGGCTCGCTACTTCGGCACCACCGACCGGTTCTGGCTCAACCTGCAGACCCGCTTCGACCTTGAGGTCGAGAAGGACCACCTCGGTAGCACGCTCGACCGGATCGAGCCCCTCCAAGCCGTGTGAGTTCCCGGGAGCGCATTTCCGGACGTTCGCGTGGGGGTCGTGGGCGTCGTGGAGTTCGCGGGTCGATGTTGCGTTCTACGCTCGCCGTGATGTTCAACCCTTGGAGGAGCCAGCTTGATGGCAGACGTCGGCCAGCGACTGGAGATGCGGACCCGTGGTGAAGGTCGCGCGCACCCTCGGTCTACGCGTCCACTTCGAATCTGTCGCATAGACCTCACCGCAGCATTTGAGGATGTCCCCCTTCGAACGGCATACAACTCTTGATCTTGCTCGGCCGGGTCGACCGGGTGCCTGCGGGTGTTGCGCCACCCAGACTCGCTACCCCGCCACCAACCTGAAGCTCCGCTCCCACGTCACAACCGAGCACTGACCTTTCAGCAATGACCTCGCTACGTCAGGAGGCCTCCCGGCAGCGACGGTAATCACCGGCCCGCGCCACGCCCTCGACCGGCTGGCGGCCGCCGAACGCCGAGCCATCCGAGACGAGCTCGACGAGATCGACGCGAGAACACGCCCCAGGACCCAACGTCCACCTCATGGGGCAAGTGCGAACGGTCACAACCGTCGGCGCGTGCGTGACTCTCAAGAACCTCATCAGCACCGGCGAGATCACGGCGTATCGCGTCGGACGTCGCATCCTCCTCGTCGACGGACGCGACGTCGATCGGATCACGCTCGGCAGCCCCCGCTCACACCACCCCGGCTGAACACTCGACGCAGACCGAAGGGCCCCGGCCGCCTGGCCGGGGCCCTCTCGCGTCCCCCGGGGAGGCTGGTACGCCGGGCCTGCGTCGCGGGGATGCCTCGCCGAACCCGGTTGACTCCCCGGGCCTCCCACCGGGCAGTTGCTAAGACACGGACGCCCTCGGCGGCAGAGCCGGCGAGACTCACCAATGCACGTACGATGCACGAATCGCCGAGAAGCTGTTCGCTGCAGGACATTGAGCCTAGTCAGCACGGCAATCACGGGGTGCCGGAGAAGGGATTCGAACCCTCACACCTCGCGGTACGGGTACCTAAAACCCGCGTGTCTGCCATTCCACCACTCCGGCCTTCCGCCCAGTCTAGAGAGCCGATTCCGTCTCACCGCAGCGCGTCGTCAGGGCCGGATCATCGACGGCGAACGTCCGCACCGGCCCCGGCGGCGTGTCGCGCGTCTCGAACCGGACCGTCACCCGCCCCAGGCCCGACCCCCACACCCAGCCGGGCCCGAGGTCGGCGTGGACGACGTCAGCGCCGGACACGAACCGCTGCCGCTCCCGCAGCCGCCCCCCGGACGCCGCCGGTGCGGCCTGGCGCTCCTCCACCACCGGTCCGGCGGCCGGCAGGTCGAACAACTCCTCCTGCGCCACCTCCGTGAACGACGCGACGCCGACGCCCAAGAGCCGGACGCCCGCGGTCAGGTCCAGCCCGAACACGAGTTCGCGGGCGATGCGGGCGATGACGTCGGGCCGGTCGGTCGCCCCGTGGAGGGTCTGGCTGCGGGTGAAGGTGGTGAAGTCCGGGTGACGCACCTTGACGCTGATGGTTTTGGCGAAGAGGCCCGCGCGGCTCAGGCGGGCCGCCACGACCGCGGCGTCCCGCTCGATCAGGACCGCGATCTCGGCCGCCTCGGTGAGGTCCCGCTCGAAGGTGTCCTCCACCGAGATGGACTTGGTCTCCCGCTCCGCGACGACCGGCCGGTCGTCGCGGGCGAACGCCAGCCGCGCCAGCCCCTCGCCGGCGGCCCGACCCAGCTCGCGGACCAGTTCGCGCTCGCTGAGCGCCTGCACGTCGGCGACCGTCCGGACGCCGAGGCGGGCCAGCTTCTCCATCGTGGCCGGCCCCACCCCCGGGATCGCCCGCGCCGGCAACGGCCGGATCGTCGCCACCTCGGTGCCGGGTTCGACGAGTCGGACGCCGTCCGGCTTGGCCAGCTCGGAGGCCACCTTCGCGATGAACTTGCTGGACCCCAGGCCGACGGACGCCGTCAGCCCGCCGGTCGCCTCGACGACGTCGGCCCGGAGCCGTTGGGCCAGGGCCAGCAGCTCCTGCGGTGCGAGGCTGCGGTCGACGGCGGCCAGGTCGACGAACGCCTCGTCGAGGCTGAGCGGTTCGACGAGCGGCGACAGCCGGCCCAGCAGCCCCAGCACGATCCCGGACGCCTCCCGGTACGCCTCGAACCGCCCCGCCAGGAACGCCGCCTGAGGGCAACGGCGCCGCGCCTCGTGCATCGGCATCGCCGACCCGACCCCGAACCTGCGTGCCTCGTAGGACGCCGTCGACACCACCCCGCGCGGCCCGAGCCCGCCTACGATGACGGGCTTTCCGCGCAGCGACGGCTTGTCGCGCTGCTCGACCGACGCGAAGAACGCATCCAGGTCGAGGTGCAGGATGCTGGCCGTCGAGCGCACCCCACGAGCGTAGAGGAGCCCCGACGCGGGACGCCGTGCCAGGATCGCCCCATGAACGCCAACGAGATCCTCATCGACGCCGCCCGGCGCCCGGTGCACGCCGCCGAGCAGGTGCTGGCCGGCATCGACCCCGACACCCTGCACGCGCTCCCGGACGGCCGTGGCAACTCGATCGCCTGGTTGCTGTGGCATGCCGCCCGCCAGCAGGACGCCCAGGTCGCCCACCTCGGCGGCACCGAGCAGGTCTGGGTGACCGGCGGCTGGGCCGAGCGGCTCGGCGTCGACCGCGGTCCCCGCGCGATCGGGTTCGGCGACAGCCTGGAGGAGGTGGCGGCCCTGCGGGTGGCGGAGCCGCGGCTCCTGCACGACTACCTGGCCGCCGTGGTGGAGTCCGTGGTCGGCTACATCGGCGGGCTGACCGAGGACGAACTCGGCGAGGTGATCGACACCTCCTGGGACCCGCCGGTGACCCGCGGCGTCCGGCTCGTCAGCACGATCGACGACGCCGCCGTCCACGTCGGCCAGGCGGCCTACGCCCGCGGCCTGCTCGCCGGGTGGCGGATCGGCTACTGACGCTCCGGCAGCGGCCGGGCCACCGAGCGGCGGCGGTAGCCGACGAAGTCGAACTCCGGGCCCGGCTGCCGCCGCACCTCGGCCCACTCGGCGGGGTCGACGACGGGGAAGCGGACGTCGCCGGCGGCGTCCGCGTGCACCTCGGTGAGGTCGAGCGCGGTCAGGTACGGCCAGGCCTGCTGGTAGATCGTGCCCCCGCCGGCGACGTAGACGATGTCGTCGAGGGCGGCGGCGACGCTCAGGGCCTCGGCCACCGAGCCGACGACGCGGGCGTCCGCGCCCTCGGGGACGACCACCCGCCCGGGGTGCCGGGTCACGACGATCGTCGTGCGGCCGGGCAGGTAGCGCCCGATCGCGTCCACGGTGCGCCGCCCCATGACGAGCGGGTGGCCGAGCGTCACAGCCTTGAACCGCCGCCAGTCCTCGACGAACGAGAACGGCTGCCCGGCGCCGTCCCCGATGACGCCGTTGCGGGCGACCAGGGCGATCGCGATGACCTCCATCAGTGCTCCTTCGACGACGCGGCGCCCGCGGCCAGGGCGTGCGCCTCGGTGTGGATCAGCGCGTGGACGCCCGGGTCGGCCAGCGGCCGGAAGTGACCCGCGGCCTCCAACGCCACGTTGCGGGCCCCGGGGAGGACCGAGCCCTCCGGCACGACCTGGTCCCAGGCGGGAGCCAACGACACGATGCGCCGGTTGACGGCCCGTTCCTCCGTCAGCGTGGCGATCGCCGCCCCCCGCGGGGCGAACAGGCCCAGCGGCGTCCGGGACAGCGCGCCGAACGACAACGAACTGCCCCCGAACGGCGTCGCCACCGCCACCAACCCGGCGACCCGGCCCGCCGAACCGGGGTGCAGCAGCACCTGCTTGCCGATCAGCCCACCCTTGCTGTGCGCCACCAGGACGCCGCCGCGCACGTCGGCGTCCCGCAGGTGGGCGACGACCCGCTCGGCGGACTCCGCCAGGTCGGCCCCGTTCCAGCCCAACCCGGCGACCGCGTGGACCGGATGCCCGGCCGCCCGCAGCGCCCGCGCCAGCGGCCCCAGGAACCGCCACGGCTCCCAGATGCCGGGCAGCAGCACCAGCGGGAGGGCCGCGCACCCCGGGGACGCCCCCGCCGGCGGCTCCGCCCAGTCCCCCGGCGCGCGCCGGCCCAGCACCGCCGCCGCCAGCCGGACGCCCCCGTGCAGCCAGTCGGCGGCGAGCGCGGGGAGCCGCGCCGGCGGCGTCCTCATCGGGTGGCCTCGCGGCCGACGATCGCCACTGCGGCCGCGGCGACGGCGTCGGCGTGCCCCACGACCACCTGGTGGGCCGCCCCCGGCACCAGGACCACCTCGACCGACGGCGCGCGTCCGGCGGCCTCGGCGAGCCGGCGCAGCCAGGCCTCCGGCGCGGTGGCGTCGTGCTCCCCCGCCATCAGGCACAGGGCCGCCGTCACCTCGCCGATCCGCTCCTCGATGGGGTACTCGAGCATCGTGGGCAGCAACAGGTTCGGCCAGGTCAGCCCCGACACGAGGTACTCGCGCACCGACACCGCGGCGTCCCGGGGCCGCTCGTGCACCGACGACTGGGCGAACCGCAGGGCGAGCCGGGTGAGGCGCCGCTCCTCGGCGTTGACCACCGGCCCGACGAGCACCGCGGCCGCGCTCAACCCGGGCTCCGCGGCCAGGGCCTCGACCACGATCTGGGTGCCCATCGAGTGTCCGACGAGCACCGGACGCCGCACCTCCAGTTGGCCGAGGACGACGGCGACGATGCCCGCGAACTGCCGGATCGTCAGCGCCCGCCGTGGCCGGGGCAACCCCCCGAACCCCGGCAGGTCGAAGATCACCACCGACCCGTGCCGGGCGAGCCGCTCGGCCAGCGGCACGAAGTAGCGCGACGACACGCCGAGCCCGTGCAGCAGCACGAACGTTGGCGCCCGATTGCCGACGTCGGCGCCGACCGACGTCAGCACGTGCACCCGGGTGCGGACGCCGCCGGTGCCGAAGGTGCGCCGCTGGAGGCGGCGGAGCGGGTTGCGGGCCATCAGACGGCGATCGGGGCCTTGATGCCCGGATGCGGGTCGTAGTCCTCGACGGCGATGTCGGCCAGAGTGAACCCGTCGATCGCGCGCACGTCGGGGTTCAGCCGCAGCCGGGGCAGCGGCCGCGGCGCCCGGGTGAGCTGCAGGCGGGCCTGGTCGACGTGGTTGGCGTACAGGTGGGCGTCGCCCAGGGTGTGCACGAACTCGCCGGCCCGCAGCCCCGTCACCTGGGCGACCAGGTGGGTCAGCAGCGCGTAGGAGGCGATGTTGAACGGCACGCCGAGGAACACGTCGGCGCTGCGCTGGTAGAGCTGGCACGACAGCGCCCCGTCGGCCACGTAGAACTGGAAGAAGGCGTGACAGGGCGGCAGCGCCATCTTGTCGAGCTCGCCGACGTTCCAGGCCGACACGATCAGGCGGCGACTGTCGGGGTTCACGCGAATCTGCTCGATCACGCCCGCGATCTGGTCGATGTGGCGGCCATCCGGTGTCGGCCACGACCGCCACTGGTGGCCGTAGATGGGGCCCAGGTCGCCGTCGGCGTCCGCCCACTCGTCCCAGATCGTGATGCCGTGTTCGTGCAGCCAGGCGACGTTGGTGTCGCCGCGCAGGAACCAGAGCAACTCCCCGAAGATCGAGCGGGTGTGCAGCCGTTTCGTCGTCAGCAGCGGGAAGCCCGCCCCGAGGTCGAAGCGCATCTGGTGGCCGAACACCGAACGGGTGCCGGTGCCCGTTCGGTCGGCCTTCACCACGCCCTCGTCCAGGATGCGGCTCAGCAGGTCCAGATACTGCTTCACGCGGCCCCCCCTGTCAGGCCCCGCAGGTGCGCGACCATCGCCCGCACGGCCTTCCCGCGGTGGCTGATCGCGTCCTTCTCGGCGGGGCTCAGCTCGGCGTTCGTCACCGATCGGCCGTCGGCGACGAACGCCGGGTCGTAGCCGAAGCCGTTCGCGCCGCGCGGCTCGCGCACGAGGCGTCCGGGCATGTCACGCACGATCACGTGCTCGGCGCCGCCGGGCAGCACCAGCGCCATGGCGCACACGAAACGCGCGCGGCGGCGGTCGTCGGGCAGGTCCTCGGTCTGCCGCAGCAGCAGCGCCAGGTTCTCGGCATCGGACGCCCCCGGCCCGGCCCAGCGCGCCGACCGCACCCCCGGCATGCCGTTGAGGGCGTCCACTGCCAGGCCGGAGTCGTCGGCCAGCGCCGGCAACCCCGTCGCCGCCACGCACGCCCGCGCCTTGAGGAGCGCGTTCCCCTCGAAGGTCGGCTCGGTCTCGGCCGGCTCCGGATAGGACGCCACGTCGTCGAGCCCCAGCACCCGCAGCCCCGCGTGGGCCTCGGCGACCAGGCGCCGCAGCTCCGCCAGCTTCTTGGCGTTGTGGGTCGCCAGGACGACCGTGTCCACCCCGCTCATCGGGCGAGCGCCTCGGCCTGCAGCCGGGTCAACTCGGCGCAGCCGGCCCGCCCCAGGTCGAGCAGCCCGTCCAGCAGCGCCCGGTCGAACGGCTGTCCCTCGGCCGTGCCCTGCACCTCGACGAAGCGCCCGTCGCCGGTGCACACGATGTTCATGTCGACCTCGGCGCGGCTGTCCTCCTCGTAGGGCAGGTCGAGCAGCGGCGTCCCGTCGACGACGCCGACCGAGACGGCGGCGACGGACCCGATCAGGGGCTCCCCCGCCAGCAGCTTCCGCCGCCGCAGCCAGGTCACGGCGTCCGCCAGCGCCACATAGGCCCCGGTGATGGACGCCGTCCGGGTGCCGCCGTCGGCCTGCAGCACGTCGCAGTCGATGACGATGGTGTTCTCGCCGAGGGCCCGGTAGTCGACGATCGAGCGCAGGCTGCGCCCGATCAGCCGCGAGATCTCATGGGTGCGCCCTCCGATGCGGCCCTTGACCGACTCGCGGTCGCTGCGGGTGTTGGTCGCTCGCGGCAGCATCGCGTACTCCGACGTCACCCAGCCCAGGCCCGACCCCTTCCGCCACCGCGGGACGCCCTCGGTCACCGAGGCCGCCACCAGCACCCGGGTGCGGCCGAACTCCACGAGCACCGATCCCTCGGCGTGGTCGAGCCAGTCGCGCGTGATGGTGATCGGGCGAAGCTGGTCGGGGGCGCGTCCGTCGAGTCGAGAAATCATGAGGGCCACCCTAAGGGGGACGGGCCCCCGCGACGCACGCCGGACGCGGGGGCCCGCCTCACCCTGGACGGGCCGGCACCGGGGCGCCCTGGGGATTCCAGTGGTCCGGAGCCGCACCCGCGCTTAGGCGCGAACGAACACGGAGGGGCGGGCCGCCCACTGCGATCCGAGCAGACTCCGAACGGGTTGCGCCGCGCGAGCAGCCACCCTTGGCCGAGCGCCGGGGCCCAGGCCCCGACGGGATCCGCTGCCGGCCGCCGACCGTGATCGACGAGCGCTCTGCTTCTCCTGACTACGCGACGAGCCCGGCGGTCTAGCGTGGTGGGGAACCCCCCGGTTCGTACGGTAGTGGTATCAAAGCAGATGGACCGGAGGCGGGGGGGCGGGACGGCCCGATTCACCGCGCCTCGGCCGCGACGGCCGCTGCGGGCTGCGGGGCTGCGACCACGACCCGCTCGACCGAGTCCACGAAGCCGCCGGTGAGGCGGCGTCCGATGCCCTCGAACCGCTCCGGGCTGCCGGTGGTGAGGAACTTCCGCGACGCCGTCCGCGCCTCGTCGTGCACCAGATTCAGGTCGGCGAGGGTGTGGTACACCTCCTTCGCGCACTCCTCCGCCGACGAGACGAGCGTCACCTCCTCGCCGATCACGTACTGGATCACGCCCGACAGCAGCGGGTAGTGCGTGCAGCCCAGGATGAGGGTGTCGATGCCGGCGTCCTGGAGATAGGTCAGGTAGCCCTGCGCCACCCGGAGCAGCTCGGGGCCGCCGGTCACGCCGCGCTCGACGTACTGCACGAACAGCGGGCAGGCCTGGGTGAAGAGCTTGACTCCGGGCACGGCGGCCAGCGCGTCGTCGTAGCTGCGGGAGGTGGCGGTGGCCTCGGTGCAGATGACGCCGATGCGCCCGGTCTTGCTGACCTTCACCGCGCGGCGGGCCGCGGGCAGGATCACCTCGATCACCGGCACGTCGTACCGCTCCCGCGCGTCGCGCAGCACCGCCGACGACGCCGAGTTGCACGCGATGACGAGGGCCTTCACCCCGGTCGCGTCGAGGTAGTCGAGGCACTCGAGCGCGTACTCGCGGACCTCCGGGATGGTCTTCTCCCCGTAGGGGGCCCGGGCCGTGTCGCCGAGATACACGATGTCCTCGTTGGGCAACTGGTCCCAGACGGCGCGGGCGACGGTCAGGCCGCCGAAGCCGGAGTCGAAGATGCCGATGGGGAGATCGATGCTGGCCGTCACGAGGGCCGATTCTACGGCGTCGGCCCGCGCCGCACCGTGAGGGCCACCAGCCCCGGCCCGGTGGACGCCGCGTCGCACGCGGGCGCGTCCCGCGGCGGCCCGGCGAGGCAGGCCGCGCAGCCGCCCGCCGGGCAGCCGGCGGCGATGCGGTGCGCCTCCAGCCGGCCCAGGCGCAGCAGGTGATCGACGGACGCCGCGACGACGTCCCGGGAGAGGCCCGTCGCTCGCTCGACCTCGGCGAGCGACCCGGCGCCGTCCTCGATCGCGGCCAACACCCGCCGCAGCGGACCGTCTACCACAGCAGCCGTCCGACCTGGAAGAAGGCCACCGCGGCCAGCCACGCGACCGTGAGGTTGAGCAGCATCCCCAGCACCGTCCAGCGCAGCCCGATCTCGCGGCGCTGCGCGGCGATCGTCGCCACGCAGGGCGTGTAGGCCACCAGGAACACGAGGAAGGCCAGCACGGCGGGCAGGGTGTGCCCGCCGGAGGCCTGCGCGAACGTCTCCGTGAGGTTGCGGGCGAGATCACCCTCCCCGCTGCCGGCGTACGTCTGCGCCCACGAGGTGATCACCGTCTCCTTGGCCACGAAGCCCACGGCGAGCGCCGCCACGACCTGCCAGGCCCCGAACCCCGCCGGGACGAACAGCGGCGCGACGACGCGGGCCGCCGCGCCGTACACCGAGTCGGCCACGTCGATCGCGGCGAACGCGCCGGGCCCCGCCGGGATCGACTGCAGCACCCACACGACCGACACGGCCACGACGATGATGCCGCCGACCGTCTTGAGGAAGTCGCTGAGCCGGACCCACATCGACCCCAGCAACAGGCGGAGGGTGGGGCGCTGGTAGGAAGGCAGGTCGAGGACCATCGGCTCGTTGCCCATCGAGCGCCACAGAGTGTTCCGCAGCAGAAGCCCGACCACCACCACGAACACGATCGAGACGACGTACATCGCGAACACCACCGTGCCGGCCCGCGACCCGAAGAAGGTGGTGGCGACCATGACGTACACGGTCAGCCGCCCACTGCAGGACGTGAACGGCACCAGCAGGGCCGTCAGCACCCGCTGCCGGAAGTCGGTCAGCATCCGGGTCGCGCTGATGGCCGGCACGTTGCAGCCGAACCCGACGACGAGCGGCAGGAACGCCTTGCCCGGGAGCCCGATCGTCCGCATCAGCCGGTCGGTGACGATGGCCGCCCGGGCCATGTAGCCCGAGTCCTCCAACAGGGCCAACAGCGTGAACATGATCGCCATCAGCGGGACGAACGTGAGCAGCATGCCGACCCCGGCGATGATGCCGTCGACCAGCAGGCCCTCGACCCAGCCGCCACCCCACCCCACGGACGCCAGCGCGCCGCGGACGCCGTCCGTCACCGGCCCGCTCACCAGCCCGTCCAGGGCCTCCTGCAGCGGGGCGGCGATCGTCGTGGTGGCCTGGAACACCAGCCACATGACCGCCAGAAACACCAACGGCCCCCCGACGGGGTGGGTGGCGACGCGGTCGATGCGGTCGGACAGGTCGGCCGCGTGCTCGTGCGACAGGTCCATCCCGGCGCGGACGGCGGCGTCCACGACGGCGAACCGCTCGTCCTCGCGATCGAGTTCGTCGGCGTCCGGCCCGAGATGGGCGCGCGGGACGGGGACTCCGGCGGCGAGAGCCGCCCGCACGGCGTCCGCCAGCCCCTGCAGGCCGGTGCGGCGGCGCGGGTCCACGACGACGACCGGGCAGCCCAGGGCCGCACCGAGGGCGTCCGGGTCGACGGTGACGTTCCGGGACGCCGCGACGTCGCGCTTCGTCAGCACGAGGATGCACCGCACGGGCAGCTCCCGGATCTGGACCGGAAGGTAGAGCGAGCGGGTCAGCTGCGCGGCGTCCGCCAGGACGAGGACCAGATCGGGGCGGCGCTCGGCCTCGACCAGCACCTCGCGGCTGAACCGCTCGTCGGGGGTCATCGGGTCGAGGCTGTAGGCGCCCGGCAGGTCCACCAGGTCGACGTCCAGTTCGCGCCAGACACCGTGGGCCAGATCGACCGACGTCCCGGGCCAGTTCCCGGTCGCGGACGCCTCGCCGGTCAGCGCGTTGAACAGGGTGGACTTGCCGGAGTTCGGTGAGCCGGTCACCGCCACCAGCGGCCGGACCGCCCCCTCCCCCACGCCTGGACGAGCCTGCGTCGGACCGGGCCGGGCCCGGTTGGCCCCGTCACGAGCCTGCTCGGCATGACACCCCGGCAGGGTCACTTCGCCGGGCGGACCCGCAGCCGCGACAGCACGGCGTGCCCCAGGGCGACGCGGGCACCCTCGACGGACACGACCCGACCGCCCCCCGACAGTCGCTGCACGAGCCTGATGCGCGCCCCGGGCCGCAGGCCCAGGCGCAACAGCCGACGGGCGGCGACGGGCTCGAGGTCCGTGTCCACCAGTTCCAGCGGCTCGTTGAGCGGCGCCTGGTTCAGCGTCATGAGGTAAGGCTACCCTAAGCGCCCACGCCGCGGGACCGGTTCGCCGCGATCGCTCTCCGCGGCGAACCCGGCGCGCGGTGCGGCGTCCTACGATCGGACCACGCCCACGACCGAGGAGGCTCCATGGCGCACGCGCGGTTCATCCTGGCCATCGACCAGGGCACCACCAGCACCCGGGCGATCGTCTTCGACCACAGCGCCCGGATCGTCGCCGCCGGCCAGCAGGAGCACCGGCAACTCCTGCCCCGGCCCGGCTGGGTGGAGCACGACCCGCTGGAGATCTGGGCCAACACCCGCCGGGTCGTCGCCGAGGCCCTCGCCCAGGCCGGGATCGACCGGCACTCGTTGGCGGCGGTCGGCATCACCAACCAGCGGGAGACCACCGTCGTCTGGGACCGGAACACCGGAGAGCCGGTCTATCCCGCGATCGTCTGGCAGGACACCCGCACCCAGCCGATCGTGGACGCCCTCGGCGCCGACACCGGCCCGGACCGCTACCGGGACCGCGTCGGGCTGCCGCTGGCCACGTACTTCAGCGGGCCGAAAGTGACGTGGATCCTCGACCACGTCCCGGGCGCCCGGCAACGCGCCGAGGCCGGGGACCTGCTCCTGGGCACCATGGACACCTGGCTGATCTGGAACCTCACCGGCGGGGTGCGCGGCGGCCGCCACCTGACCGATGTCACCAACGCCTCCCGCACGATGCTGATGGATCTCCGGACGCTGGCCTGGGACCCCGCCATCGCCGCCGACCTGCGGATCCCGCTGTCGATGCTGCCCGAGATCCGGTCGTCGGCGGAGATCTACGGCCACGGCGCCGCCGACAGCCTCCTCGACGGCACCCCGATCGCGGGCGACCTCGGCGACCAGCACGCCGCGACCTTCGGCCAGGCCTGCTTCGAGGCCGGCACGACCAAGAACACCTACGGCACCGGCTGCTTCATGCTGATGAACACCGGCGGCGAGATCGTCCGCAGCACCCACGGGCTGCTGACCACGGTCTGCTACCGCATCGGAGACGCCGCCCCCGTGTACGCGCTCGAGGGGTCCATCGCGGTGACGGGGTCGCTGGTCCAGTGGCTGCGCGACAACCTCGGGCTGGTGCGCTCCGCCGCCGAGGTGGAGGAGCTGGCGCGCACGGTGCCCGACAACGGCGGCGCCTACTTCGTGCCCGCGTTCTCGGGCCTGTTCGCGCCCCACTGGCGCCCGGACGCCCGCGGCGCGATCGTCGGCCTCACCCGGTTCGTGAACCGGGGCCACCTGGCCCGGGCGGCGCTCGAGTCGACGGCGTACCAGACCCGCGACGTCCTGGCGGCGATGGAGGCGGACTCCGGCGTCCGGCTCGCGGAACTGAAGGTCGACGGCGGCATGACGGCCAACGAGACGCTGATGCAGTTCCAGGCCGACCAGTTGGGCGTCCCCGTGGTGCGCCCGGTGGTGGCGGAGACGACCGCGCTCGGCGCCGCCTACGCGGCGGGCATCGCCGTCGGCTACTGGTCCGGGGAGGCCGACGTCGTCGCCAACTGGGCGGAGGACCGCCGCTGGACGCCACGGCCGGACGCCGGCGAGCGTGACCGCCTGTACCGCAACTGGGCCAAGGCCGTCACCAAGAGCCTGGGTTGGGTGGACGACGACGTCCGGTGACGTCAGGCGTCCAGGGCCTCCAGCAGCGACTCCAGCACGAAGCCGAGCCAGTCGTAGAGATCGACGAGGGGCGCCAGCGGGTCCCGGGGGCCGATGGCCTCCAGGGCGTCCAGGCTGGCCTCGTCGGTGATCCTCAGCCGCACCGACAGGCTGAGGCGCAGCGCGTTGACGGTCTTCAGCCAGGCCTCCACCCGGTCGGGGCGGATGCGCAACGGCCGGGCCCCGTCCCCGGTGTCCGCCAGGTCGTCGAGCACCACCCGCGCCTGCGCCACCCGGGCGCGCCGGGCGTCGTCCTCGGTGAACCGGCGGAAGTCCGCGGCGGCCCGCGGGTCGTCGAGGTAGGCGGGGGGGAACAGCCGCTCGATCAGCGGGTCCGACCGGTCGAGCTCGACCGTCCGCGCGGCCGAGGCGGCGAGCCAGCCGAAGGCGTCCAGTGCGTGATCGACCGGCTCCTCCTCACCGCCCAGCAGTTGCTGCAGCTGCTCGGCCATCGAGGTGAGCAGGGCCACCTCGAATTCCTCGATCTCCGCCTCGAGGACGCCGCCCCCCGCCCGCCGGAACGCCCTCATTCAGCGCGCTCCAGGGTCGCCCACAGCCCGAACCCGTGCATCGCCTCGACGGCCCGCTCCATCTCCTCGCGGGTGCCGCTGGCGACCGCCGACCGGCCCTCGTGGTGCACCTGCAACATCAACCGCTCGGCCTTCTCGCGCGGGTAGCCGAAGTAGCTGGCGAACACGTGGGTGACGTACGACATCAGGTTCACCGGGTCGTCCCAGACCAGGCACACCCAAGCCCGCGTGTCGGGCGGGGACTCCGCGGGGCGCTCCGCGATCGCGGTGCCGGCCCCGGGCTCGCCGGGCGGGATCGGATTGGTCACGGAGGTCATTCTGCCACCGGGCCCCCAATAGGGTGGGGCCATGAATTCGACGACGGCCCTCTACACCGATCACTACGAGCTGACCATGGTGCAGGCCGCGATGGGGTCCGGCACCGCGTTCCGCCGGTCGGTGTTCGAGCTGTTCCCGAGGCGCCTTCCGGAGGGCCGCCGCTACGGGGTCGTCGCCGGGGTCGGCCGCGCTCTGGACGCCGTCGAGCAGTTCCGCTTCGACGAGGCGACGCTCGACTGGCTCGTCGACCGCAAGATCGTCCGCGACGAGTTGGCCCACTGGCTCGCCGGCTACCGGTTCACCGGCGACATCTGGGGCTATCCCGAGGGCGAGCTGTACTTCCCGTGGTCACCGCTGCTGCGCGTCGAGGGCAGCTTCGCCGAGGCCTGCCTGCTGGAGACCGTCCTGCTGAGCATCTACAACTACGACTCCGCGGTCGCCTCGGCGGCGTCCCGGATGACCCTGATGGCCGGCGACCGGCCGTGCATCGAGATGGGCAGCCGCCGCATCCAGGAGGCGGCGGCCGTCGCCGCCGCCCGCGCTGCGTACATCGCCGGGTTCACCTCCTCGTCCAACCTGGAGGCGGGCCGCAGCTACGGCGTCCCGACCGCCGGCACCGCCGCCCACAGCTTCACGCTGCTGCACGACAGCGAGGAGGACGCCTTCCGCGCCCAGCTCGCCTCCCTCGGCGACTCGACCACCCTGCTCGTCGACACCTACGACGTCGAGGCCGCGGTCCGCAAGGGCGTCGAGTTGACCGGGGGCCGCCTCGGCGCGATCCGGCTCGACTCCGGCGACCTCGCCGAGCAGGCGTTCGACATCCGCGACCTGCTGGACGAGTTGGGCGCGACGAAGACGCGCATCATCGTCACCTCCGACCTCGACGAGTACCAGCTCGCCGCCCTGCGCGGCGCACCGGTCGACGGCTACGGCGTGGGCACGTCGCTGGTGACCGGGTCGGGCCACCCGACGTGCTCGTTCGTCTACAAGCTCGTCGCCCGCGCCTCCAGCGACGCCCCGGACGCCGACCTCGTGCCCGTCGAGAAGAAGTCGGCCAACAAGGCCACCGTCGGGGGGCGCAAGTTCGCCCTGCGCCGCCTCAACGAGCGCGGCGTCGCCGAGGCCGAGGTCATCGGCGTCGGCGAGCCGCCCGCCGGCGACCAGAACGATCGGCCGCTGCTCGTGCCCCTGGTCGCCGCCGGCGCGATCGTGGGCCGGGAGCCGCTGTCCGCCGCCCGCGAGCGCCACGCCGCGGCCCGCGCCGAGCTTCCCCGCGCCGCCCGCAAGATGTCGGCCGGCGACCCCGTCATCCCCACCATCGTCCTGGAGGAGGAAGCATGACCCGAGCGCTCATCATCGTCGACGTCCAGAACGACTTCTGCGAGGGCGGCACCCTCGCGGTCGAGGGCGGGGCCGCCACCGCGACAAGGATCTCGTCGTACCTCGCCGGGCACCCCTACGACTTCGTCGTCGCCACGAGGGACGCCCACGTCGCGCCCGGGGACCACTTCAGCGACGAACCCGATTTCGTCGCCACCTGGCCCCCGCACTGCGTCGAGAACACCCTGGGCGCGATGCTGCACGAGAACCTGACCTACCGCACGTTCGCCGGCGTGTTCGCCAAGGGCAGCCACTCGGCCGCCTACTCCGGCTTCGAGGGCCGCGACGAGTCCGGGACGCCGCTCGCCGAGTTCCTGCACCGCCGGGGCGTGTCCGCCGTGGACGTGTGCGGCATCGCCACCGACCACTGCGTCCGGGCCACCGCCCTGGACGCCGCGAGGCTCGGGTTCGACACCACCGTCCTGCTCGACCTGACCGCGGCCGTCGACCCCGGGCGGGTGCGCGAGGTCACCGACGAGCTGACCCGCGCCGGCGTCCGGATCAGGCGGACGGCCGGCTGACCGGCCGGCGGGGCCGGCCGGCGATCCACCGGCCCCCCGTCAGCGCTTGCCCACGAGCGGCGTCGAGAACCCGTTCATCACCGAGGCGAGGCGCTGCGCCCGCTGGCTGTGGAAGACCTCCTCGAGCATGAGGGGACGACCGTCGGGGCCGGACAGCGGGACCCGCCAGTTCGGGTACTCGTCGATCGTGCCCGGCTGGTTCTGGGTGCGCCGGTCGCCCACCGCGTCCACCAGCGCGGCGTTCACCACGCGGGCGGGCGACTGCAACACGTACCGATGCAGCGCCAACACCATCGCCTCGACGTCGTCGTCGCCCTCCCCCTCGTGGTACAGCCCGCGGTCGCGCAGCACCTGCCGCCAGCGGTCCATGGCCGCGTCGAAGGCGGCGGTCTCGACCTCGACGTCCTCGGTGAGCAGCCCCAGCCTGCGCTGAAGCTCGATGTGGTCCTTGGCCAGGTAGCCCGCGGTGGGCGGCATGTCGTGGGTGGTGACCGACGCCATGCAGTACTCGCGATAGCGCTCGGGGGGCAACGGCCAGCCGTCGTCGGTCGCCTCGAACCACGCCACCGACGTGCCGAGGATGCCGCGACCCCGCAGGTAGTCCCGGACCCAGGGCTCGACGGTGCCGAGATCCTCGCCGACGACCAGCGCGCCGGCCCGCAACGCCTCCAGCACCACGATGCCGACCAGCGCCTCGTGCGGGTAGCGCACGTAGGTGCCCTCGCGGGGGCTCATGCCCTCCGGGATCCACCACAGCCGGAACAGCCCCATGATGTGGTCGATCCGGACGCCGCCCGCGTGGCGCAGGATCCCCGCGACCATCGCCCGGAACGGCGCGAACGACAGATCCTCGAGCCGGTCCGGGCGCCACGGCGCCTGCCCCCAGGACTGGCCCAACTGGTTGTAGTGGTCCGGCGGGGCGCCAACCTCGACCCCCTGGGCGAAGGCGTCGCCGAGGACCCAGGCCTCCGCCGACTCCTTCGACACGCCCACGGCCAGGTCGTTCACGATGCCGACCCGCATGCCGGCGTCCTTCGCGGCCAGCTGCGCGCTCGAGAGCTGGTTGTCGGCGATCCACTGCAGCCAGACGAAGAAGTCCACCTCGTCCTCGTGCGTGGCCGCGAACTCGGCGACGGCCGGCGATGAGGGCCGCCGGTACTCGGCCGGCCACTCCCGCCAGTTCATGCCCAGGTGGCCGACCAGTGCGCACCAGGTGGCGAACTGGGTGAGCCCCCGGCCCTCGCGGCGGACGAAGTCGTCGAGGCTCATCTGGCGGGCTGGCGTCCGGCCGGCGTCGAAGATCAGGCGCAGCGCGGTGAGCTTCGCCTCCCAGATCGGGTTGCGCTCGATGCGGTCGAGCCGGCCGACCTTCGCCAGCAGTTTGGCCTTGACCGACTGGATCTGCCGCCGGGCGCGCTCGTCGAGCAGCGCGTACTCCGGGACGCTCTCCGGGCGCAGGTACAGCGGGTTGACGTAGCGGCGCGAACTGGGCAGGTACGGTGATGGCTCGACCGGCGCCATCGGCTCGGCCGCGTGCAGGGGGTTCACCAGGATGTAGCTGGCGAACTGCTGGGTCGCCGACCAGATCGCGAGGTCGCCCAAGTCGGTGAGGTCCCCCATCCCCCACGAGTCGGCCGAACGCACGCTGTAGAGCTGGGTCGCGTACCCCCAGGCCCGCTTGGCGCCCAGCGCGGCCGGGAGGCCCAGAAAGGCCGGAGCCACGATCAGGGTCGACTCGGCCGTCCAGCCCTCCGACTCCAGGCGCAGCCGGTGGTAGCCCAGCGGCAGGTCGCCGGGCAGCCGGAAGGTGGCCTGGCCGAGGAACTTGTCGCCGACCCAGCGGGGCTGGGACCAGTCCTCCACCTGCCGGGTCTCCCGCTCGCCCCCCTCCTCCAGGCGCACCGTGAGCCGGGCGAACCGGCCGTGCTCGACGTGCACGCTCACGTACGTGTCGTCCCGGCCGGCCACGGTCACCACGCAGGGCGGCAACGCGGTCCGCCAGTGGCGCACCGACAACTCGGCGAGCGCGGCCGTGAGCGCCTCGGGGGTGCTGGCGTCCACGTCGAGCGCGCGCAGCACGGCGACGACCGTGTCCTGGCTGACCTGGGTGAGGCGGCCCTTCCAGTCCCAGAACTCGGTGGCGATGCCGTAGGCGTCGGCGAGCTGCTGCAACCGGCTATCGGCCAGGGCCATGTCACTTCCCTTCGAACGGTACGAGCAGCAGGCGCAGCAGACCGGCGACGGCGTCGATCTGCTCCGGCGAGAGACCGGCCAACAACTCGTGCTCATAGTCCACCAGATCGGCGAGCGCCCCCTCCACCGCCGCGCGGCCCGCCTTGGTGAGTCGCACCCGGACGCCGCGCCGATCGCGCGGGTCGGGGAGCCGCTCGACCATGCCGCGGGCGGCGAGCCGGTCGATGCGGTTCGTCATCGTGCCGGACGTCGACAGCGTCTCGTGGATGAGAGCGCCCGGCGACAGCTCATAGGGCTGGCCGCTGCGGCGCAGCGCCGCCAGCACGTCGAACTCCCAGATCTCCAGGCCCTGACTGGCGAAGGCGTCCTTCCGGGCCAGGTCGAGGTGCCGGGCGAGGCGGGTGACCCGGGAGAACACGCTCAGCGGCGCCACGTCCAAGCCCGGCGCCTCGCGTTGCCAGGCGGCCAGAATGCGGTCGACCTCATCCATCGGGCACCCTCCGTGTCTCGGCGTCGAGAGTCTAGCCGTAAACAATCTCCGTCTCGACCGGACGCCGCGAGGGCCGCGTGCCCGACCTCAGGGCCGGCGGGCGGAGAGGTTGGGCACGAACCCCATCCGACGGGTGAACCCGACCGCCGCGAGGGCGCAGCCCGCCACCAGCAGGCTCGGCGCGCCGAAGGCCTGCACGAGGACGGATCGCGTGAGCGCCTCGTCGGGGACGCCCTGCTTGAACCAGACGAAGAGCGTGCCGGCCAGGCCGGCGACGAGAGCGTTCCCCATGGCCTCCCCGACCTGCAGCGCGCCCGTGTTCCGGCCCAGCTGGTGCTCCGCCGACAGTTGCATGACCAGGATCGACGTGCTGGACGACGCCAGCCCCATGCCGGCCCCCGCCACGGACACCCCCGCCACCACCCCCGCCAGGGGCCAGGCGGGCGCGAGGGTGAACGCGGCGACCAGGCCGAGCCCGCCGGCGACCAACACCGCCCCCACCGTGACGATGGCGTCCCGCGAGATCAGCAGCCAGGTGCGGGACTGGACCCACGAGCCGAGCGTCCAGCCCAGCGAGGCCACCGTGAGGACGATCCCCGCGGTCGTCAGTTCCTCCCCGCGCAGCCGCACCAGCATGAGCGGCAGGAACGCGGAGGCGCCGAAGAAGGCGCCCGTGGTCAGCGCCCGCACCGCGATCACGGCGGGCAGGCCGGCACCCAGCGGCGCCCACCCCACCGGCATCAGCCCGCGCAGGCTCCAGACCAGGAGCCCCAGGCCCGCCAGGGCCAGCGGCCCCGACCACCAGCCCGGCGACTGACCGGCCGCCTGGATCAGGCCCACCCCGAGCGCGGCGGCCAGGGCGCCGCTCAGGGTCGCCGGCGCGGTGCCGGCCGCACGCAGCCCCGGCAGGTCCACCCGGGCCAGCGCCGGGCCCAGCAGCAGCACCCCGGCCAGCACGAACGGCAGCACCCCCCAGAACACCGCGTGCCAGTCGCTCACCCGGACGATCCAGGCCGCCGCCGACGGACCCAGGAAGGACGGCATCATCCAGGCGAACGAGAAGTAGGTCATGACCCGCCCGGTGTCCTCGGGTGGGAACGCCCTCCCGACCACCACCATCAACGCCAGGTTCAGCAGCCCGCCGCCGAAGCCCTGCACGAACCGCCCCGCCAGAAACACCGGCATGGACCAGGCCACCGCCGACAGAACCACGCCGAGCCCGAACACCGCCACCCCGGCCTGCAGGGGCCGCACCGGCCCCACGTCGTCGCAGAGGCGTCCGGCCAGCACGATCGCGAGGATCTGGGGGATCACGAACGCCGTGAACGCCCACGCGTAGAGGTCGAGCTGGCCGAGGTCGGCGGCCACGGCCGGCATGGCGGTGGACACGGCCTGCGCCTCGAACGCCACGGCCGTGACCAGGACCAGCAAGCCGATCAGCAACCGGCGGCGCGCACCCACCACCGGCCCATCACACACGCGGTCCCACCCGGTGCGCAAACTAGGATGGTCGCGTGACCCAGCTTGCACCCGGCAGCCAGACCGTCCTCGACGAGCGGACCGACGCCCGCCTCGACGACGGCGACCACGAGCGCCTGAGCCACTACGTGGACAAGCGCAAGCTCACCGAGGCCATGGTGATGGGCACCCCGGTGGTCGCCCTGTGCGGCAAGGTGTGGGTGCCGAGCCGCAACCCCGACAAGTACCCGGTCTGCCCCGAGTGCATGGAGATCTGGGAGAGCCTGAACCCCGGCTCCGGGGGCGGCAACGACGCCGGTGAATAGTTCTAGGATGCCTGCATGCCGGGCACCAAGAACCTGCTGGTCATGCGACACGCCAAGTCGTCGTGGAAAACCAATGAGCCGGACGCCCGACGCCCGCTGAACGGCCGGGGCACCCGGGACGCGGTCGTCGCCGGCGCGGAGCTCGCCTCCTACGCGCCCGACGTGGTGTGGTGCTCGGTCGCGACCCGCGCCCAGCAGACCTGGCAGAGCGCCACGTTCGGGGGCGCCTCCTGCCCCGACGTCCGGGTCTCCGAGGCGCTCTACGGTGCCGACGCCCGTGAGTTGCTCGAGGTGCTGCGGTCGTCGCCGGCCGACGCGACCACCGTGCTGGTCATCGCCCACGAGCCGGGCGTGAGCGAACTCGTCGAAGCGCTCGCGGTCCCCTCGCCGCTGCTGACCCAGGTCGTGCGCAAGTTCCCGACGGGGGCTTTCGCGGCCCTGAGCTTCACGGGCGACTGGGCCGACCTCGCCCCCGGGACGGCCACCCTGACGGCCTTCCGGGTCCCCCGCGGGTGACCCGGTGAACTGGGTCGAGGGGCTGGGTTACCTCGCGTCGGTGCTGTGCGTCGTCGCCCTCGGGATGCGCCAGGTGGTCCGCCTGCGGACCATCTCGTTCATCGGCGGGGTCGTGTTCGTGGCCTACGGTCTCCTGATCGGGTCCTGGCCGGTGGTGCTCACCAACGGGGCGATCGCCATCCTCAACGTGTGGCGGCTCGGCCAGGAGTTGCGCTCCACCCCGACCGGGGCGCCCGCCGAGATCGCCGCGGTCCCGATCGAACCCCACCACCCCTTCCTCGACGACTTCCTGCGCGCCAACCTGCCCGACATCCAGCGCTCGCAGCCCGACTTCGACCTGGCGGACGAACCCGAGTTCGCCCGGCTGATCACCCGGCACGGGCTGCCCGCCGGCGTCTTCCTGGGGCGGCCGCAGGCGACCGAGTTGCACGTCGTCCTGGACTACGTGACGCCCCGCTACCGCGACTCCCGCTCCGGGCGGTGGCTGTTCGGCGAGGGACGCAGCACCTTCACCGAGGCCGGTTTCCAGCGGATCGTCGCCTCACCACGCACCTACGAACATCGCACCTACCTGGAGGCCCTCGGCTTCCACCCCGAGGGCAGCCACCTCGTCAAGGAGCTCTGACCGGACGCCCCCGCCGGCGGCCCGTCCTCAGTAGCGGTAGAGGTCCGACTTGTAGGGCCCCTCGACCGGGACGCCGAGGTACTCGGCCTGCTCGGGGGTGAGGGTCGTGAGCCGGACGCCGAGGGCGTCCAGATGCAGCCGGGCGACCTCCTCGTCCAGGGCCTTCGGCAGCGTGTAGACGCCGACCGGGTACTCCTCGGGCTTGGTGAACAGCTCGATCTGGGCCAGCACCTGGTTGGTGAAGCTGTTGCTCATCACGAAGCTGGGGTGGCCGGTGGCGTTGCCGAGGTTCAGCAGCCGACCCTCGGACAGGATGATCACCGAATGCCCGTCGTCGAACGTCCACCGGTCGACCTGGGGCTTGATCGTGGTGCGCGTCACGTCGGGGCGCGCCTCCAGGCCGGCCATGTCGATCTCGTGGTCGAAGTGCCCGATGTTGCCGACGATGGCCAGGTTCTTCATCCGGCTCAAGTGGTCGGCGGTCACCACGTCCCGGCAGCCTGTGGCCGTGATCACGATGTCGGCGACGCCGAGCACATCCTCGAGGCGGGCGACCTGGTACCCGTCCATGGCCGCCTGCAGGGCGCAGATCGGGTCGATCTCGGTGACGATGACCCGGGCGCCCTGCCCGGCGAGCGCCTCGACGCAGCCCTTGCCGACGTCGCCGTACCCGCAGACCACGGCCACCTTGCCGCCGATCAGCACGTCGGTGGCCCGGTTGATGCCGTCGAGCAGCGAGTGGCGGCAGCCGTAGGTGTTGTCGAACTTCGACTTGGTCACCGAGTCGTTGACGTTGATCGCCGGGAACAGCAGCGCCTGGGCGCGGGCCATCTCGTAGAGCCGGTGCACCCCGGTCGTGGTCTCCTCCGTGACCCCGCGGATGGTGTTGGCGATCGCCACCCAGTCCAGCGTGGAGGCGCGCAGCCGGTCGAGCACCACGCCGTACTCGTGGCTGTCGTGCGGCCCCGCCTGGGGCACCGCGCCGGCCTTGGCGAACTCGACGCCCTTGTGGACGAGCAGGGTCGCGTCCCCGCCGTCGTCGAGGATCATGTTGGGCAACCCCCCGCCCGGCCAGGCGAAGATGCGCTCGGTGCACTCCCAGTACTCCTCGACCGTCTCCCCCTTCCAGGCGAAGACGGGGACGCCCGCCGGCGCCTCCGGCGTCCCCCGCCCGACGACGACGGCCGCCGCCGCGGCGTCCTGGGTCGAGAAGATGTTGCAGGACGCCCAGCGGACCTCCGCGCCCAACTCGACCAGCGTCTCGATCAGCACGGCCGTCTGCACCGTCATGTGCAGCGAGCCGGCGATCCGGGCGCCCGTCAACGGCTTGGTCTGCCCGTACCGGGCCCGCATCGCCATCAGCCCGGGCATCTCCGCCTCGGCCAGGTCGATCTGCCGGCGCCCGAAGTCGGCCAGATTCAGGTCAGCTACCTTGAACTCCACGGCGCGCAGCCTACCCGCGCGTCGCGCGGGCCCCGAATCGGCGACCGCTCAGGACCCCGGCGGCCGGCCCATCGCGATGCCGAGGTAGGCCGCGGCGAAGCGTCCCTTCTGCAGCACCGTCGCGTACCGCACCAGCTCGGAGTCCGCCGCGTGCTCCAGCCGCGACACCCGCACGTCGGCCAGCCGGGCCCGCTTCTCCAGCAGGTCGCGTTCCTCGTCGGCGGCGGCGTCGCCCAGCCCGTCCTCGACGATCACCAGCGACGGACGCCGATCCGAACCCTGGTCCTCGAACGGATCGGAGAAGAGGTCGCGCGGACGGGTCTCGGCCAGCAGCGGGACCAGCTCGGAGGCGTCCGCCGCCAGCGCCACCCGGCCGGACGCCGACCGCACGGCCTCGGCGATCCGCCGCGACGCGCGCGCGGCCAGGACCGAACCGCCCCAGATGAGCGGCTGCGCGTCGGCCAGCTCGAGGGCCAGCATCTTGGCCGGGTTGGCGGCGATGTCCCGGGAGTGGGCGCACTCGGCGGCCACGGCGTCCATGCGGTCGGCGATCGCCTGGGGGTCGACGTAGGGCGCCAGCCCGAGCGCGTGCAGCGCCATCAAGGCGGCGATCGCCCGGCAGAGCGGGTCGGTGGTCGTCGACGGCAGCAGGGTCGTGAGCCGGGACTCCGCGCGATTGGCCAGATCGGTGCCCGGGCGCGCCGTCAGGATCACCCGCGAACCGCGCCGCAACGCCTCGTGCACGCAGTCGAACGGCTTGATGCCGGAGCCGCCCAGGACGATCACCACGTCGAGAGGGCCGACCCAGCCGGGCAGGCCCAGGTTCGACCAGGCGACGAACGGCACCGGGCAACTCGGTTCGAGGACCGCCCGCAGCAGGCGCGCCTCCGGCCCCACCGCGATGACGGCGCGGGGGCGTCCCTCGTTGCCGAGGCCGGCGAGGGCGGGTTCGGCGTTGGCCGCCTCCCGCCGCAGCCGGGCGCCCGCCTCCGCGAGGGGACGCAGGACGGCGTCGCCGGCGCGCAGCGCCTCGGGATCGTCGAGCCGCGAGTCGTCGAAGTCGGTCATGTCTGCCCCTCCGGCGGCCGAGCCTGGTCCTCGACGAGGATCGGGATGCCCTGCCGCACCGGGTAGGCGAGGCCGCACTCGGGGTTGGTGCACAGCAGTTCGCTGGCCTCGTAGGCCCACACCAGGGGCCGGTGACAGCGCGGGCAGACCAGCAACTCCAGGACGTCCGGATCGATGTCGCTCACCTGTCGTTCCTTCCTCGGGGTGGCCCAGCCTACCGTCGGCGCGACGGCGGGTCGGCGACGACGCCGAGGTGTCCCTTGCGGTGGCTCAGCACCGGGGCGGCGACCGGCTGCGGGGCGTCGTAGCGGAAGCCGACCTCCCGCACGGCGTCCGCGAGGGCGACGAGGTCGTCGGCGGACGGCCGCGGGTTCTCGGCGTCGAGCGGCAGCCGGATCAGTTCCCACCCCCGGGGGGTGCTCAGCCGGTTGCAGTGCGCCTTGCACAGGTCGTAGTTGCCGGGTTCGGCCCGCAGGGCCAGCGGCCCCACGACCGCCGTCGAGTCGGCGTAGACGTAGGTGAGCGTCGCGACGGCCGGTGCCGAGCACCCCGCCTTCGAGCAGCGCCGGGAGATCACGAGCCGAGGCTACCCGCAGCGGCCGCGGCGTCCCCGGCGGCGACCGGGCGTGTCCGCCGAAGAGGGCGGCCGGGCCGCCCGGGCACCACCCGGTTTAAGGTGGGCTCCGTGGTGAAGAGTCGCGACCGGCACGGCCGAGGGTTCCGCGGCCGCCTGGCGTGGCCGAACCCCTACACGGGGGCGGCGGTCCCGCTGCGCACGCGCCCGACGCCGGAGGCGTTCTTCGCCGGCTGCGTGTCGGAGGCCGTGTCCCGCATCAACCGTGCCTGTCCCCGGGCCCTGGCCGCGGTCGACATCGGCATCGAGGACGTGCCGACGGTCGACGCGACCTGGGCGCCGAGCCGGGTCCCGCTGGCCGCGGCGCTGTCGCCGACGCTGGCCGCCAACGGCCAGATCGTGCTGTACCGCCGGCCGTTGGAGCACCGCGCCGCCACCCGGAAGGGGCTGCGCATCCTGGTGTACCGGACCCTCGTCGAGCAGCTGGCGGGCGTGACCGGCATCCCGGTCGACGAGATCGACCCGTCGGGTCACCGCGACGACGACGATCCCGACTGGGACTGACCCTCAGCCCCTCAGCCCCCGGCGCGCGGGTCGGGGCGCACGGTCACCGTCGGCGCGGCCGCCGCGCCGCCCTCCAGCGCGACGACGGCCAGGCCCGGCACCGTCCCGACGTTGCCCGCGGCCGCCACCGCCACCCGGACGCCGGCCGGCGCCCCGGTCACGCGGAGCACGGTGACGGCGGCCCCTGCCGCTTCCAGGACCTGGGCGGCGCCGGGCGCCACCTGTCCCGACCAGGTGAGCAGCGACTGGCCGGCCGGGTCGGTGGCGGTGACCTCGACGGCAGCCGGCGCGTCCCCCGGGTTCGCCACGGTGACGGCGAGCCCCACCCCGGCCGGCAGCGGAATCGTCGCCGGCGCCGGGCCCGCGAGCGGCACCGCGCCCGGCGCGAAGGCGACGTCGCCGGCGGTGCGGGCCTCGACGGCCGCCACGATCTCCCGGGTCGCCCGTAGCCGGAGCGCGACCGCCTTGCCCGCCAGCGCCTTGTCGAGTTCGAAGGCCCGGGTGGCGCCAGGCGGGATGTCGACCCGTTCGACCCCGACGGGAGCGTAGGCGACCTCCGGGCCGAGGACCTGCACGTCGACCTGGGCCGTCCGATCGCCCGGGTTCCCGACGACCAACGTACGAGCACCCGCACCGCCCGGGACCGTCGGCACCACCACCTCGGCAGCGGGGGCGGCCGTCGCCGGCACCCAGTCGGCCCCCAGCGGCGTCGTCCCGTTGAACAGTCGCTGGCGGACGACGGCCGCGACGCGGCCCGCCGACGCCGTGACGTGCAGGGAGATCGGCCCCGCCGCGGTCACGACCGGCCCCAGCGGCAGGAGCCGTTGGCTCTGGCCCGCCACCACGACGCCGCGCGCCCCCGGCGCCGCCAGGGGCCCGTCCGGGCCCAGCACCTCGACGTTGACCGCCGCCTCGGCGGCGTCCAGGTTGACGAGGACGAGGTCGGCGGTGGCGTTCGGATCCGAGCGGACGCCGGTGAACCAGTGCTCGGAGCGCGCCGGCGCGCACGTCACGAGCGCCAGCCCCTGGTCGGCTCCCGTGGCGGCCGAGGCCGCCACGACCCCCGAGAAGGCCACGCCACGCGGCGCGGAGAGGCGCACCGGCTCCTTGGCCAGCGGGACCACGGTCCCGGACCCCACCTCGCTCAGCGAGGTCGGCGCGGCGAGGGGCGCCTGAGCCACGCCGGCGGCGTCCGACCCCACCCCCAACTGGGCGCCGGCGTCGGTAGTGAAGCACGCCCGGGAGATCCGGGCCTCGGCGCCGGCGTCGACCGGCGCGGGCGCCGGCATCGCCGGCACGAACGCGGCGAGGGTCAGCGCCACGGCGCTGCCAGCCGCCGCCCACAGGGGCGTCCACGAGCGCGTGGGCGCTGCCCCGCGCGTCGGCGTCCGACCGGTCACGACCGTCCTCTCCTCGCCCGGCGCGGCGCGCGGGCGTGCGCGTCCGCCGCGGTCCCCGAGGCGGGGGCGGCCAGCGCCAGCAGCGCCAGCAGCCCGAGCCCCTGCAGCAGCACCCAGGCGGGGAACCCCCGGCCCGGGACGGTGGCGAGCGGGCCCCCCTCGGCCGGAACCGCGAACGCGGGGCTGCCGTCCACGTCGGCGACCCGCTCGAGGGCGCTGCCAGCGACCGACGCCCAGGCGCCCGGCTCGGCCACGACCAGCACCCGCCCGGCCGGTCCCGGCGGGATCGGAGCGGCCGGATCGAGCTTGGTCCGTTGGCCGTCCGTCAGGAGGACGAGCCGTCCGGAACCGGGCACGACCCAGTTCGCACCCTGCTCGTCGGCCGAGCCCACCCCGAGACCCGGCGCGTTGGAGATCGCGGCCCGTTGCTCGGACGAGGCCCCGGTGACCCAGAGATGACCGACGCCGAGCCGGTGCAGGTCCGGCACGATCCGCTCGTCCCCCGAGCCGATCGCGAGGCGGTGGGCGACCGAGCCGGCCAGGGCCGCCGCCTCCGGGGAGCCGCCGAAGGCGAGGCCCCGCTCGCCGTCGCCCAGGCGCGGCAGGTCGTCCTCGAGGAGCCCCCAGCCGACCCGGTCGCCCTCGAACGCGAGGGCGAGGATGCGCGAGGCGCCGGCGGCGGCGTCCTTCCTGATGAACGCGGGCACCGCGGCCTCGGAGCGACGCTCCAACCCGCCGGCGCCGGCCACGAGCCACCAGCCGGCCCCGACCGCGATCGAGAGGACGGCGACCACGGCCGTGGCATAGACCGCGGCGTGACGGCGTCCGAAGCCCCGGCTCGCGATCTCGGCGCGCAGCCCGTCGAGCCCGACGGCCGCCGACCAGAGGAGGGCGCCGACCAGCAGGGCCGACCAGGCGGACGCCTCGGGGCGCGCCGACGCCCCCGCGGGGGGCACGGCCACGACCAACCGGGTCAGCAGCACCGCGACGGTCGCCCCCGCCAGCGCCACCGCCAGCGCCCAGGGGGCGGAGCCGGGCTTCAGGAACGCTCCGGCCAGGCCGAGCAGCCACAGCCCGCCGAAGACGACGGCCGACACCCACCAGTCGGGGGCCGCCGGAGCGGTGCGGACGAGCAGCACGTCGAAGACGCCCGGGGCCTCGAGGGGGGCCAGCACGGGCTCGATCCCCGTCAGCAGCCGGCCCGGGAACCGGACGACCTCCACGGTGAACGGCGAGGCGGCCAAAAGGGCCGCCGGCGCCAGCACCGCGACCAGCCCACGGACCCAGCCCGACCGTTCGCGCACCATCAGGGCCCCGACCGCGGCCGCGACCCCGAGCCAGGCGGTCGGCTCCACCGCGGTCAGCACGGTCGTGGTGAGGGCCACGGCGCCGGCGAGCGGCCAGGACGGGGCCCGCTCGTCCCACCAGAGCAGGAGCTGGTGGGCCAGCACGGGGAGGGTCAGGCCGGCCACCACCGCCCCGAGCCGCCCGGAGCCGACGGCTCCGCTCGCCACCGGCCACAGGGCGTAGAGCACAGCCCCGACGAGCGCCACCGCCGGGTCGTCCACCAGTCGGCCCAGCAACCGGCGGGCCACCAGGAACGTGCCCGGGACGGCGGCGAGCAGCACCAGCCCGATCAGCACGCCCGGCTGCCCCAGCGTCAACAAAGAGGCGACCCACACGAGCCCGGTCCAGGGAGCCCCCGCGGAGATCCCGGCGCCGGCGACCGGCGCCGTCCACTGCTCCCACAGCCCCCCGAAGCTCGCCGGGACGGGGAGCAACTGGGGCCCGCCGAGCGGGTCGAACGAGAACAGCGACCGGCCGGCCACCAGGGCGCCGACGATCAGCACCCAGCCCGCGACCCAGGTCGGCGAGAGGCGCCGGCGCGACTGGTCGTCCCGCGCGAAGTCGTCGCCGGTGAGGGCGTCCAGGCCCAGGCCGCCGCCCCGGTCGCCGAAGGCGGCCAGCCAGTCGACCATCCGGCCGAACGTGGCGTCCAGGCTGCGCGCGCGTGCCGCCTTCCGGCTGAGCCGCAGCCCCGAAACGTCGGGCGCATCGGCGCCGACGGCGTCCGTGAACACGGCCCGCAGCCGGTCGACCGACGCGCGGTCGGCCCGGTAGCCGCGCACGGCGCGGCGCTCGGCCCGGGCGTCGGCGAAGTTCTTGCCGGCGAGGTGCCCGAGGATCCGCCGGGTGGAGGCGCCGCCGAGACGGCCCCGCTCCGTGGCGGGGAGGGGCTCGGCCCGGTACGCCTCGTGCAGGGTGAGCCCCCAGCGCCGACGCTCCTCGGCGGGGTCGACGTCGGTGCCCTCCCGCAGCCCCCGGGTGGCAGCCTCGGTGTGCGCGAGGCGGGCCCGAGGCTGGCTGACGACCTCGTGGCCGTGCAGCCGCGCGCGCCAGCAGAACTCAAGGCCCTGCACGGTGGACGGGAGCGCGCCGTCGAACCCGTCCAGCTCGCGCCACACGGCCCCCCGAACCAGGAGACCGGCCGCGTTGAGGCCCAGGACCGGCCCGCCCACGAGTTGCCCCTGGTCGAGGACGCCCTCCGGCACCACGCCTGTGATCACGCCGTCCTCGGTGACCGTCTGACCGGCCTCGCTGACCCGGGCGGCACGGCCGCGGCGGCGGCGCGGCTCGATCAGCAGGGGCCCCACCACGGCCGCCGCAGTCTCCCGAGCGGTCGTCACGAGGCGGTCGAGCGCCTCGGCGTCCGCGACCATGTCGTCGTGCAGGAGCCACAGCCATTCGGGCTCGTCCTCGCCGTCGAGGGCGGCGGCGACGCTCGCGCCGAAGCTCGCGCCCGCCCGGCCCGGCACCACGGCGGCGACCACACCGCGGGCGTGCGCCTGCCGCACCTGCTCGGCGGTGCCGTCGGTGGAGCCGGCGTCGACGACGATCACGCGGGTGGGGGGCAGGGTCTGGGCGGCCAGCGATTCCAACAGGCGCGGCAGCCAGCGTTCGCCGTTGTGCGCGACGACGACCGCGGTCACCCGCGCGGTGGGAGCGGGCGCGAGTGAGGTCTCAGCCGCCTCACGCGCCCAGGCCCAGGGGTCGACCGCCTCGGGGACTCCAGTCATGGGTCCCTAGCCTACGGCCACGGGCGGACGTGACCGCGCTAGCCGACGCGCTTCTTGAGCTTGCGGCGCTCCCGCTCCGACAGCCCGCCCCAGATCCCGAAGCGCTCGTCGTGCGCCAGCGCGAACTCGAGGCAGTCCGAGCGAACCTCGCAGCTGTGACAGACACGCTTCGCCTCGCGCGTCGAACCGCCCTTCTCGGGGAAGAACGCCTCGGGGTCGGTCTGGGCGCAGAGCGCCGCCTCCTGCCACGCGAGCGAGCCGTCATCGAGAAGGTCGGCGATCAGCAACTCGGACATGCGGAGACCTCTTCCACGGCGGACGACCAAACGGGCGATGCCTGAATTACATGCCTGTCATTCGACGATGTCAAGCCGCCCGGGAACGATCTCGGGCCGTGCTACGGCGTGTCGCGCGACGCGGGGGCCGCATCCGTGCTGGGGTCCTGCGCCGCCCGGTCGGCTCGACGCCAGCCGAGCGCCTCGGCCGCGCCCTCGCGGCCGAAGGGAACCGACCAGGCCGACCGAGGCGCCGGAGAGGCCGGTGCGGCGGCCGGGGCGTCCGCCGCGAACGCGTCGCCGACCGCCGCGCCCGGCGACGGTGCGGCCACAGGGGGCGGGGAACCGGCGGGGACGCCGCCGGCGGCGGCCTCCGCCGCCGTGGCCCAGACGGTGCCGGCGGCCTCGCTGGCCCGCCACACCACGGGCGCCTCGGGCTCGATCGCGCGCGGCGGCAGGGGCAGCGCCTCTTCCTGGACGGGGGCCGGCGTGACCATGCGCCCGCTGCCGACGGCCCGGTGGATCACCCACAACACGGCCACCGCCACGACCTTGAGCGCGATGTCGAGCAGGCCGCCCAACAGTTCGAAGACGATGCCGGCGATCCCCGCCGAGGCCGCGACGCCGAGCGCGGTGGCCACGATCGTCAGCAGCGTGCCCAGCGCCACCACGACGAGCGCCGCGCGTGCCAGCGCGGCGGCGTGGGCCGTCGCGGGGGCGATGAACAGGCACAGGCAGACCAGCGCCACCAGCGACACGACCAGCGTCAGGTTCATGGAGTTGCTGGCGATGGCCGCGAAGGCCGCGAACACCGCGTCTCGGGCCTCCGCGCCCGCCATCTGCCGCACCAGCGAGACGATGCTGAGCGCCATCGAGGCGACGATCACGCTCAGCAGGATCCACGCCACGGGCTCCCGGACGCGCTTGAGGTTCTCGATCACGGCTCTCCTCCGATCAGACGTACTCGGGCGCCGACTCGGCGAGGAGGCCGACGAGGGCCTTGATCTGCTCGGCTTGGTCCTGGTGGGCGACCAGGGTGGCGTCCGCGGTCTCCACGACGATGAGATCGCTCACCCCGAGCAGCGCGACGAGGCGGCCCGGCCCGGTCTGGTCGAACACGATGTTGCGCTCGGCGGCGAGGGCGACGACGCGGCCCTGACCGGCGTTGCCCGCGGCGTCGGTGGGCAGGATCTCGGCCAGGTTCTCGAAGCCGCCGACGTCGCGCCACCGCACGGGCAGCGGCACGGCGACCACCCGGGCGGTCCCCTTGCCGTGGGCGACGGGCTCCATGATGGCGTAGTCGACCGAGTTCCTCTTCAGGGTGGGGAAAATCGCCCCCAGCCGCTCCGGTTCGGCCGCCAGCAGCAGGACGTCGGCGTAGGTGGCGGGCTCCAGGATCCGCACCTGCTCGAGGAACGTCGCCGCCCGCCACACGAACAGGCCCGCGTTCCACCAGTAGCCGCCGGACGCGACGTAGGCGGTGGCGGTGGCCAGGTCCGGCTTCTCGGTGAAGGAGGCGACGTGGCACGCGGCCGGACGCCCGGGCAGCGGCTCGCCGCGTTGCAGGTAGCCGTAGCCGGTGTGCGGTCCGGTCGGGACGACGCCCAACGTCACCAGCACGTCCCGCTCCTCCTCGGCGACGGCGAACGCCTCCCGGAGCACGTCGGCGAAGGTGTCCGCCGGTTCGATGAGTTGGTCGGCGGTGACCTGCGCGATGACGGCCTCGGGGTCGCGGGCGTGCAGCACGGCCGCGGGCCAGGCACAGGCGTTCAGGGAGTCGCGCCCCTCCGGTTCGCCCAGCAGGTTCTCCGAAGGAACCTCCGGCAGGTCCGCGGCGACCGCGCCGAGATAAGCCGCCCCGGTGACCACCACGATGCGGCTGGGCGGCACCACGAGGGCGGCCCGCTCGAACGCGAGGCGCAGGAGGCTGCGACCTGCGACGATCTTCAACAGTTGCTTCGGGGTGCCCTTGCGGGAGAGCGGCCACAGTCGGGTCCCGGACCCGCCGGCCATGATCACGACGTACCGCACGCAGGCCACCCTAGCCGAGGCCCCCCGCGTGGCCCCGGCGGCGGGCCGGGCGGGCCCCGCGAGCGCGCTCTGCCATCATGGCCAGCGTGCGAGGTGAGGAGACGCTGATGGACGGGTTGTCGCGCAGGACGGTGCTGCTGGGCGCGCTGGGCGCGTCGGCCCTCGGGCTGGCGTCCTGTGCCAAACCGCCGGTGACCATCGCCCGCCCGACGGTGTCCCCCACGGGCACCGTCGCGGACCAACTGCAGCAGATCATGACGGTCTACGGGGCCAACACCGACAAGCTCGGCCTCTGGGTGAAGGACCTGACCTCCGGCCGGGACTGGGACTTCCGGGGCGACTACACGAGCCAGAGCGCGTCGATGGCGAAGGTGATGATCGCCGCCATGGCGCTGCGCCAGGCCCGTCGCGAGGGGGCCGAGCTGTCGTTCGACAACCAGACCCGCGTGTCGAAGGCGCTGATCGACTCGGACAACGACGCCGCCGACGAGCTGTGGGCGTACGCGGGCGGGGCGGACGCGTACCAGCAGCTCGCCAACGAACTCCAGATGACCCGGACCCGCCGCGACGAGAACCGGCCCGACTGGTCGTGGACCTGGACGACCCCGCAGGACCAGGTCGTCCTGCTCGACAAACTGCTGCACGGCACCACGGCCCTCACCGACGTCGACCGCCTCTACCTGCTCGACGTGATGCGCAAGACCAACCCCGCCCAGATCTGGGGCATCGGCACCCGCCGCGGCGGCGACGTCCAGGTGCGGATGAAGAACGGGTGGGTCCAGTTCAAGAGCACCGACGGGCTGTGGGCCGTGAACTCGATGGGGCACGTCCAGGGCGCCGGGCGGGACTACCTGGCCGCGGCGATGTGCCGGGTGCCCACGTTCGAGACCGGCAAGGCCCTGCTGGACGCCATCGGCGGCGACCTGTTCAAGATCATGGGCACCGGGCGGATCTGAGTTCCGTCCGGCCGGGTCGGCGCGCTCCCTTTACCATGGTGGGCGGTGACCGGGACGCCGACGCGCCCGGGCAGCGCCCCCTCGCTGCCGCACCCTCTCCACGAAGCGAGGTGAACCACCGATGTCGGACGACGTGCCGGGCCCCCTCCCCGCCCCCTCCGCGACCGACCCGACCCCCGGCCATCTGCAGGTGCAACGCACGATGCGGGTGGGTCCCGTCGCCGGCGGCGTCGCGGCGGGCCTGCTGGTGCTGGTCGCGGTGGCCGCCCTGCTGCCCGGGCTGAACCGCGGCGTGACCGCCACCCCCGCGCGCACCCCGTCGCCGTCCGCCACCACCGCCTCCCAGAGCGTCACCGTCGCCGCCGCCCCGACCGGCCCGCTCACCCTCGCGCCCCTGCCCGGCACGTCCCCGACCGAGCCCGCCACCGCGTCCGCCTCCCCCACGCGCAGCGCCTCGAAGACCACCACCCGGTCGCCCAGCTCCACGCAGTCGACGCCGGCGTCCAGCTACCCGGACGTGCGTGGCTTCCGCGAGTGCGAGCGGTCCGGCACCGGCCCCTACGCCGCCGTCGCCACCGGGAACGCGTCGACCTCGTGCGGGTTCGCGGTCAACGTCTGGCGGGCCTACCGCGCGAGCGGCATCAACGGCGGCAGCGGCACGGTCACGGCCTCCAGCCCCGCCACCGGGAAGACCTACGAGGTCGCGTGCAGCGGAAGCCAGCCGGCCGTCTGCACCGGAGGCACGGCCGGGCGGATCCTGATCTACGGCGGCCGGCTGGTCTCAGGCTGATCGCGCGGCTACCGGCCGCGGACCCGCTCCCCCTTGGCCCGCGCCTCGTCCCGCAGCGACTCCTGGAAGGTCAGCATCCGGTCGAGCAGGGCGGGGTCGGCCGCGGCGAGGATGCGGACGGCCAGCAGGCCGGCGTTGCGCGCGTTCCCGACGGCGACGGTGGCGACCGGCACCCCGGCGGGCATCTGCACGATCGACAGCAGCGAGTCCAGGCCGTCCAGGTAGCGCAGCGGCACCGGGACGCCGACGACCGGCAGCGGCGTCAGCGCGGCCAGCATGCCGGGCAGGTGCGCCGCACCGCCCGCGCCGGCGATGATGCACCGCAGCCCGCGCCGGTGGGCCTCCCGGCCGTAGCGGACCATGTCCTCCGGCATGCGATGCGCCGAGACGACGTCGGCCTCGTAGGGGACGCCGAACTCGGCCAGCGCCACGGCCGCCGCCTCCATCGTGGGCCAGTCGGAGTCGGAGCCCATCACGATGCCCACCAGCGGGCTGGTGTCCGCCATGTCCTACCTCGTTTCGTCGAGCGTGTCGGAGAGGGCGCCGGGACGGCCCTCCAGGAAGTCGGACGCCGCCCGCGCCCGCGCCTGGACGACGGCCAGGTCGTCACCGTAGACGGTGACGTGCCCGACCTTCCGGCCGGGTTTCACATCCTTGCCGTACAGCTGGACGCGGGCGTCCGGGAACGCCGTGAACAGCCGGTCCAGGGCCCCCACCAGGTCGGTCCGGGTGCCCCCGAGGACGTTGCTCATCACCACGACGGGCGCGCGCAGGTCCGTGGGCCCCAGGGGCAGGCCCGCCACCGCCCGGAGGTGGTTCTCGAACTGGGAGGTGCGCGCGCCGTCGATCGTCCAGTGCCCCGTGTTGTGGGGGCGCATCGCGAGTTCGTTGACCACGACCCCGCCGTCGGGCCGCTCCATCAGCTCCACGGCGAGGACGCCGACCACCCCCAGCTCCCCGGCGATCCGGGTGGCCAGCGCCACGATGGCCCGCTCCCGCTCGGCGTCCAGACCGGGGGCCGGGGTCGTGGTCTCGTGGCAGATCCCGTCGCGCTGGACGGTCTCGCTGACCGGGTACGCGACGACGGCCCCGTCCGCGCCCCGCACGACCAGCGCCGACAACTCCCGCACGAACGGCACGTACTCCTCCGCGACGATCACCGGTCGGGGGACGTGGGCGTCGGCGTCCGTCGGGGGCCGCTCGGTCGGGCCGAGCGGCCCCGCCAGGGCCGCGAAGGGCTCGGCCGCGCCCGCGGCGTCCACGATCTTCCACACGCCCTTGCCGTCGTAGCCGCCGCGGGACGTCTTGGCGATCACCGGCCAGCCGATGGCGTCGGCGAAGGCGACGAGGTCGGCCGGGGAGTCGACGACCCGCCAGGCCGGGCAGGGCACCCGCAGCGCGGCCAGCCGGGCTCGCATGACGGCCTTGTCCTGGGCGTGGACGAGTGCGGCCGGACCGGGACGCACGGCCACCCCCGCCGCTTCCAGCTCGTGCAGGATCGGGGTCGGGACGTGCTCGTGGTCGAACGTGACCGCGGCGCACCCCGCCGCGAACCCGCCGACGGTGGCCGGGTCCGTGTAGTCGCCGACCACCGTGTCGGGGACGGCACGCGCGGCCGACACGTCCGCCCCCTCGGCCAAGAGTCGCAACCGCAGCCCCAGCCCGATCGCCGCCGCCTGCATCATGCGGGCCAACTGCCCGCCGCCGATGACCCCGATCGTCCGCTCGTGATTCACGGGGAGCAGCCTACGGGCGGCCCCGGCAGCGATGCGCACTACGGAACGGCGGCCACCCGGCCGGGCGGCCGGGTGCCAGGATGGGGCCCATGACTGCACACATCGTGGCCATGGGCGGCGGCGGGTTCTCGGTCTCGCCGCTGGGCGCGCCCACCAACCTGGACCGCTACCTCGTCGAGCTCACCGGCAAGGCGAGCCCCCTGGTGTGCTTCGTCCCCACGGCCTCGGGCGACGACCCGCGGTACATCAACCGGTTCCTGGCCGCCTACGGCACCCTCGGCGTCCGGGTGATGGTGCTCACCCTCTGGCAGGACGCCGCCCGCTCGGTGGAACGGTTGGCCGAGGCCGACCTCGTGCTCGTCGGCAACGGGCTGACCGTCAACATGCTCGCGCTGTGGAAGGCGCACGGCGTCGACCGCGCGATCAAGAGCCGCTTCGCCGCCGGCGACGTCGTGCTGGGCGGAGTCGCTGCCGGTGGGAACGCCTGGTTCGAGGGCTTCGTCACCGACAGCTTCGGCCCCCGATTCCGGGCCGTCCGGGACGGCCTCGGCCTGATCTCCGGCAGCTTCTGCTGCCACTTCGACGTTGAGGACGGACGGGTTCCGGTCTACACGGACGCCGTGGCCTCCGGCGATCTGCCGGGCGGCTACGCCGCAGACGACGGCGCCGGGATCCACTGGACCGACGGCACGATCCGCGGCATCGCCGAGACCCCCGGCGCCCGGGTGTTCAAGTTCAGCCCGTCCCTGTTGCCAACGTCGTCCGGCGTGCTCAGCGAGCCGCTGGCCGTCGAGTTGCTCTGACGGGTCCCGAGCCGGCCCGGCGCCGTCAGGCGCGGAAGATCACCGTCCGTTGCACCACGAAGTTCACCGTGGTCGCGAGCCCCTGCGCGATCACGAACCCCACGGTGCTCGCCCCCGCGTCGCCGAGGGCGGTCCGCAGCGGCGGGAACAGGACCGAGAAGGTGCCGACCTGGAACGCGAACGTGAGCAGGTAGAGCGTCACTACGGCGGCGAAGCGCCGCCGGCCGCCGTCGGAACGGAAGGTCCAGCGCCGGTTGATGGCGTACGCGGTGATCGTGCCGAAGACCCAGGAGACCGCCTTCGCGAGGCTGTGGTCCAGCCCCAGGGCGTACTGCCCCACGAGCAGCAACCCGAAGTCGACGACCGCCGACAGCGCGCCCACGATCACGAACCGGCCGAGTTGGATCGCCAGGGGCAGCCGCCCCCCGCTCGCGGGGTCGGCGGCGGCGAGCCGCGGCGGGTGGGCCATGACCCCATGCTGGCACGGGCCGAGGCCCGCCGCGTTCCCGGCGCCGGCGCTGCTAGCGTCGGGCGGGTGAAACTGCTCGCCTTCGTCCACGGCCTCGGCCAGTTGCCCCAGACCTGGCAGGACCAGGTGACCGCCATGCCGCCGGGCCGCTTCAAGGCCGTGGCGCCCTGGGTCAAGGGCCTGCGCCCGGGCCGCCTGGGTGAGTTCTCGGTGGCGGCCGCCGCGGACGACCTGCTGGGGCTGCTCAACGCCAACGGGGTGGAGTCGATGGGGATCGTGGGTAGCGGGCTCGGCGCCGTCGTGGCGCTCGCGGCCGCCGAGCGGGCCCCGGGCCACATCACCGACCTCGTCCTGGAGGGCGCCCAGGCGCGCTACGGCCGCCTCACCGTCGGCGCCCAGAAGGCCCTCATCCGGGCGATGCCGGACGCCCGCTGGGCGGCCACGGGCCTGAATCGGGCGTCGGTCCTGAACGTCCTCGACGGGCTGGCCGGCCTCGACCTGACGCCCGACCTGCCCGCGGTCTCCGCCCGCACCCTCCTCGTGGTCGGTGGGCACGACCGGGGGCAGCGGGCCGCGGCCGACGCGATCGCCGCCGGCCTCCCCGACGCCCGCGTCGAGGTGGTCCCGGACGCCGCCGATCCCGTGCACCTGACCGCCCCGGCGGCCTTCACCGACCTCCTGTGGGGCTTCCTGGGGGCGGCGTCCTGAACCCGCCCGGCCCGGCGTCCGCGGGCCGCAGGTGGACGACGTCCCCCGCGGCGAACGTCCGCCTGCCGGCCTCGGTGTCGACCACGAGCGCGCCGGCGGCGTCCACATCGACCGCCAGCCCCTCCACGGCACCGTCCGGCACCAGGATGCGCACCCGCCGGCCGAGCGTGCCGCACGAGCGCCGGTAGTCCGCGACGAGCGACTCCCCCGCGTCCCAGCGCGCGTACAGCCGGTCGAGGGCGACGAGCACCGCGGCGGCCACGGCGTGCGCGGCGGCGTCCGAGCCCTCGAGGCGCAGCGACGTCGCCGTCGGGACCGGCAGCTGGTCCTCCCCGAGCGCCACGTTGATGCCGATGCCGAGGACGGCCGCCCAGCCAGCCGGGGTCTCGACGGCCTCCGACAGGATGCCGCACAGCTTGCGTTCGGCCACGAGGACGTCGTTGGGCCACTTGAGCGTGGCCTCCACCCCGGACGAGGCCGCGACCCCGGCCACGGCCGCCAGCCCGGCGACCAGCGACAGCCACCCCCAGTGCGCCAGGGCGAGCCGCGGCCGGACGAGCACCGACATCGCCACGCAGGTGTCCGGTGGCGTCGACCACACCCGGGCGAAGCGGCCGCGTCCGGCCTGCTGGTGGGGGGTCACGAGCACCGTGCCGTGCCCGGCGCCGGCTCGGGCCAGGGCGGCCACATCCGCGTTGGTCGATCCGGTGCGCGCCACCACCGTCACGGGCCCCCAGCCGGTGCCCGCGAGCAGGGGAACGAGCCTAGCGGCGTCGAGGAAGTCGCTCACCGCGCGATCGTAGTCGGCGGCGTCCGTTTCAGCGGAACACCCCTGCACGCGGGAGACCGTCCTTGGCTATCGTCCCCGTATGGAGATCGACATCCACACGACGCAGGGCAAGATCGCCGATCTCGGCGAGAGGATCCGCGCAGCGGAGAACCCGAGCAGCCCCGAGGCGGTGGAGAAGCAGCACGCGAAGGGCAAGATGACCGCGCGCGAGCGCGTTCTGGCCCTGCTGGACGAGGGCACCTTCGCGGAGTTCGACGAGTTCTCTCGCCACCGCAGCCACGTGTTCGGGATGGAGAAGAAGCGGCCCTACACCGACGGCGTGATCACCGGTGTCGGCGCGATCCACGGACGCCCCGTCTGCGTGTTCTCGCAGGACGTCACGATCTTCGGCGGTGCGCTCGGCCAGGTCTACGGCGAGAAGATCGTGAAGATCATCGACTTCGCCATCAAGACGGGCTGCCCCATCATCGGCATGAACGAAGGCGGCGGCGCACGCATCCAGGAGGGCGTCGTCAGCCTGGGCCTGTACGGCGACATCTTCTACCGCAACGTGCTGGCGTCCGGCGTCATCCCCCAGATCTCCCTCATCATGGGCGCCGCGGCCGGCGGCCACGTCTACGGCCCCGCCCTCACCGACTTCGTCGTGATGGTGGACCAGACCTCGCAGATGTTCATCACCGGGCCGGACGTCATCAAGACCGTCACCGGCGAGACCGTGACCCTGGAGGAGCTGGGCGGCGCCCGCACCCACAACACCAAGTCCGGCAACGCCCACTACCTGGCCGCCGACGAGACGGACGCCATCGAGTACGTCCGCGAGCTGATCACCTATCTGCCGCAGAACAACCTCGAGGATCCGCCGATCTACGACGACGCCGAGGCCGATCTGACGATCACCGATCATGACCGCAAGCTGGACACGCTGATCCCGGACAGCCCGAACCAGCCGTACGACATGCACGAGGTCATCCGGACGGTCCTCGACGACGACGAGTTCCTCGAGGTGCAGCCGCTGTACGCCCCCAACATCCTGTGCGGCTTCGGTCGCATCGAGGGCCGCGCGATCGGCATCGTGGCCAACCAGCCGCTCGTCTTCGCCGGCTGCCTCGACACCAAGAGCTCCGAGAAGGCGGCCCGCTTCGTCCGCACGTGCGATGCGTTCAACATCCCGGTCCTGACCTTCGTGGACGTCCCCGGCTTCCTGCCCGGCACCGACCAGGAGTACGACGGCATCATCCGCCGTGGCGCGAAGCTGATCTACGCGTACGCCGAGGCGACCGTCCCCAAGCTGACGGTGATCACCCGGAAGGCCTACGGCGGCGCCTACGACGTGATGGGCTCCAAGCACCTGGGGGCGGACGTGAACCTGGCCTGGCCGACCGCCCAGATCGCGGTCATGGGCGCCGAGGGCGCGGTCAACATCCTCTACCGTCGCGAGCTGGCGGAGGCCGCCGACCCGGTCACCCGGCGCAAGGAACTGATCGACGAGTACAACGACGAGCTGGCCAACCCGTACGTGGCCGCCGAGCGCGGCTACGTCGACCAGGTGATCTACCCGCACGCCACCCGCGAGACCGTGATCCGGACGTTGCGGCTGCTCCGCACCAAGCGTCAGCAACTGCCGCCCAAGAAGCACGGGAACATCCCGCTGTGACCGCGCACCAGCCGGACGCCGTGGAGCCGGCCGCCCCCGCCTTCCGGGTGGTGGCCGGCACGCCGACCGACGAGGAACTCGCCGCCCTGACGATCGTCCTGGCGGCACTGCGCCGCGACCGCGGGACGCCCTACGCGCCGAAGAACCCGCGGATCCGCGGCGGGTGGAAGTCGTACTGGCACAGCCTGCGCTGGCCCCTGTTCCCGGGGGCGGACTCCTGGCGGGCGACGCTGCGCCGGTGACTCGGCGTCCGGCGGCGCAGTGAACAACTCGTGCGGGACGCGACTGTGGCGCGACGGGTGGGGGCACTAGAGTCCGGAGCACGTTGACAACCCAGCGAACAAAGGACACGCGATGGGCGCCACTCAAGACATCCTGGCCAGCCTCGACATCGACCAGCTCGCCCGCGCACTGGGGGCCGACCCCGGCACGGTGGAGTCCGCGGCCACCGAGGCGCTCAGCTCCCTGCTGGGCGGCCTGCAGTCGAACATGGAGGCCGACGACAGCGCCATCAGCCTCGCGAACGCGCTGGGCGATCACATCGACGACGACAACGCCGCCCCCCAGACCGGCGCCATCGACCTCGCCCGGCTCGACTTCACCGACGGCGCCAAGATCGTGAACCACATCCTGCCCGCTCCCCAGCAGCAGCAGCTGTTCGGCGGCTCCCAGGGCTCCCTCATCCAGAAGCTCATGCCGCTGCTGGCCCCGATCGTGATGGCGTACCTGGCGAAGCGTCTCCAGTCCTCGGGCGGGCTCGGCAGCGTCCTCGGCGGGCTGCTCGGCGGGCAGGCGCCCCAGCAGCAGGCGCCCCAGCAGCAGGCGCCGTCGGGCGGCCTCGGCGACCTGCTCGGCCAGATCCTGGGCGGCGGGGCACCCGCGCAGCAGGTCCGCCAGGAGACCGGCGGCCTGGGCGATCTCCTCGGCCAGATCCTGGGCGGCGGCCAGCAGGTCCCCGCCCCCGCGTCGTCCCCGCAGGGTGGCGGCCTCCGCATGGACGACACCTACGCCCCGCAGGCCCAGCAGCAGGACGTCCCCTCGGTCGGGGGCCTGCTCAAGAGCATCCTGTTCGGGTGATCGACCGGCTCATCCTCGCCTCCGCCTCGCCGGCGCGGCTGCAGACGCTGCAGCGCGCCGGCGTGGCCGTCTCGGTCCGGGTGCCGGGCGTCGACGAGTCCGCGGTGAGCGCCCCCCGCACCGCGGACCTCGTGGCGTCCCTCGCCCGGCTCAAAGCCGAGGCCGTCGAACGCTCCCTCGCCGGCGAGGGCGACCACGCCCTCGTCGGGTGCGACTCGCTGCTCGACCTGGACGGCGAGCCGATCGGCAAGCCGGGCAGCCCGGACGCCGCGGCGTCCCTCTGGCGCCGGCTCCGGGGCCGCAGCGGCACGCTGTTCACCGGGCACCACGTGATCGTGGTGCGCGAGGGGGTGTCGTGGGCGCGGACCGCCACCGCGGCGACGGTGGTCCACTTCGCGGAGCTCACCGACCCCGAGATCGACGCCTACGTGGCGACCGGCGAGCCGGCCGAGGTGGCCGGCGCCTTCACCATCGACGGCTACGGGGCCCCGTTCGTCCGGGGCGTCGAGGGAGACCACCACAACGTCGTGGGCATCAGCGTGCCCCTGCTGCGTGACCTCCTGGCCGAGGCGGGGGTGCCCTGGCCGAGCCTGTGGCGCTGAGCGCCGGCCGGCGCCTGGGGCGCTTCGCGGGTCGACGGACGCCGGCACGCCGCCACCGGAAGCGCCGGTAGGGTGCGAGGGCGATGACCAACCAACCAGCCACGACCGGCGCGACCCGGCGTCCGCTCCTGCCCGCGCCACTGCGTGCCATGAGGCCCCGGCAGTGGGTCAAGAACGTCCTGGTGTTCGCCGCCCCGCTGGCCGCCGGGCAACTGTTCGTGCCGACGGTGCTGGCCCGGTCGGCCCAGGCGTTCGTCGCGTTCAGCCTGATCAGTGCGGCGATCTACCTCGTCAACGACGTGCGGGACGCCGACTCGGACCGGCAGCACCCCACCAAGCGGTTCCGGCCCGTCGCGGCCGGCGAACTCGCTCCCAGCGCCGCGCTGGTCCTGGCCGCGGTCTGCGCCGCCGCCGCACTCACCGTCGGCTGGTTGACCGCTCCCCCGCTGGCCGTCGTGCTGGTCGTGTACGCCGTCCTCCAGGTCGGTTACTCGCTCTTCCTCAAGCATCAGCCGATCGTCGACCTGGCGGTCGTCGCCGCCGGGTTCCTGCTGCGGGCGGTCGCCGGCGGCGTGGCGTCCGGCATCGTCCTGTCGCAGTGGTTCCTGCTGGTGGCGTCGTTCGGCTCGTTGTTCATGGTCGCCGGGAAGCGCTACTCCGAGATGGTGCGGCTCGGCCCGGACGCCGGCACCCGGGCGTCCCTCGAGCGGTACACGCCCACCTACCTGCGGTTCGTCTGGACGCTGGCCGCCGCCCTCGTCGTGATGGCGTACTCGCTGTGGGCCTTCGACCTGCGCACCCCGGCGGGCGCCGGCCACCTGTGGGGGGTCCCGTGGGCCCAGGTCACGATCGCGCCCTTCACCCTCGCGATGCTGCGCTACGCGTACGAGATCGACCGGGGCGAGGCGGACGCCCCCGAGGACGTCGTCCTCGCCGACCGGATGATCCAGGTGCTCGGGGTGCTGTGGGTCGTCCCCCTCGCGCTCGCCGTCTTCCGCTGATCCGCCGGTCGCGGCCCGGAGCGTGCACGGGTCCACTGGGGGGAACGATCGTTCCCAGGGCCGCCGCCACGGCCCTAGACTCCGAGCACAATCCGGGCCGCGGGCGCACGACCTGCGCGGCTCGTCGAGGAGGAACTGTGCCCATCACCAAGGTCCTGGTGGCCAATCGTGGAGAGATCGCGGTTCGCGTCATCCGCGCGGCGAAGGACGCCGGACTCGCCAGTGTGGCGGTCTACGCGGACCCGGACGCGGACGCCCTGTTCGTCAAGCTGGCCGACGAGGCCTACGCACTGAACGGGCAGTCTCCCGCGGAGACCTACCTCGACATCGCGAAGCTGCTCTCGATCGCCGCGCGCTCCGGCGCGGACGCCGTGCACCCCGGCTACGGCTTCCTGGCCGAGAACGCCCACTTCGCGCAGTCGGTGATCGACGCCGGTCTCACGTGGATCGGCCCGCCCCCGGCCGCGATCGACGCCCTCGGCGACAAGGTCAAGGCCCGGCACATCGCACTCAAGGTGGGCGCGCCGCTGGTCCCGGGCACCCCCGACCCGGTGGCGTCGGCCGACGAGGTGGTCGCGTTCGCCCAGGAGCACGGGGTCCCGATCGCGATCAAGGCCGCGTTCGGCGGCGGCGGCCGCGGTCTCAAGGTGGCCCGCTCCCTCCAGGACATCCCCGAGCTGTTCGAGTCCGCCACCCGGGAGGCCGTGACGGCCTTCGGTCGCGGGGAGTGCTTCGTCGAACGGTACCTGGACAAGCCCCGGCACGTGGAGACCCAGTGCCTGGCCGACGCCCACGGCAACGTCGTCGTGGTGTCGACCCGGGACTGCTCGCTGCAGCGCCGTCACCAGAAGCTGGTCGAGGAGGCCCCGGCCCCGTTCCTCAGCCCCGAGCAGCTCGACAAGCTCTACTCGAGCTCGAAGGCGATCCTCCGGGAGGCCGGCTACGTGGGCGCCGGCACCTGTGAGTTCCTGGTCGCCCAGGACGGCCTGATCTCGTTCCTCGAGGTGAACACCCGGCTCCAGGTCGAACACCCGGTCTCCGAGGAGGTGACGGGCCTCGACCTGGTCCGGGAGATGTTCCGCATCGCCGACGGCGAGGAGCTCGGCTACGGCGACCCCGAGATCCGCGGGCACAGCATCGAGTTCCGGATCAACGCCGAGGACGCCGGCCGCAACTTCATGCCGGCCCCCGGCACCCTGGTCAAGTGGACGCCGCCCACGGGGCCCGGCGTCCGCGTCGACTCCGGCTACCACGAGGGGATGAGCGTCCCCGGCAACTTCGACTCGCTGGTGGCGAAGATCATCGTGACCGGCGCCGACCGTGCCCAGGCCATCGCGCGGTCCAAGCGGGCCCTCTCCGAGACGATCCTGGACGGCATGCCGACGGTGATCCCGTTCCACCAGGTGGTGCTCAACGACCCGGCGTTCGCCGCTCCCGACGGCACGTTCGGCGTGTACACCAACTGGATCGAGACCGAGTTCGACAACACGATCGAGCCCTTCACCGGCACGCTCGGCGCCGCGGACGCCGAGGAGAAGACCACCTACGTCGTGGAGGTCAACGGCAAGCGGCTCGAAGTGAAGGTGCCCGCCGCCCTGGGCGCGCCGGCCGCGGTCAAGGGCGGCGCGACCGCCCCCAAGCCGACCAAGCGCAGCCGGACCGGGGCGACCGCCAAGGCGCCGTCGTCGAACGAGCTCCAGTCGCCGATGCAGGGCACGATCGTCAAGGTCGCCGTGGCCGAGGGCGACGAGGTGGCCGAAGGCGACCTGGTCGTGGTGCTCGAAGCCATGAAGATGGAGCAGCCGCTCAACGCGCACCGCGCCGGCATCATCAAGGGCCTCACGGCCGCGGCCGGCTCGACCGTGGCCAGCGGCGAGACCCTCTGCGAGATCGTGGACGCCGAGTAGGCCGACGGGCGGGCGCCGTCAGTAGTCGACGTGGTCGGTGATCGCGGCGCCGGGGTGCAGCCGGCGGGCCGCCTCGGCGATGGAGCCCGACAGCGAGGGGTACACCGTGAAGGCCTGCGCGACCTGATCGACGGTCAAGCGGGCCGACACGGCCAGCGCGATCGGGTGGATCAGTTCGGACGCCGTCGGCGCCACGACGACGCCCCCCACGACGATGCCGGTCGTGGGCAGGCAGAACAGCTTGACGAAGCCGTCCGACAGGCCCTGCATCTTGGCGCGCGCATTGGACCGCAGCGGCATCGTGATGGCGCGGGCGTTGAACCCGCCGTCGATCTCCGCCTGGCTCACGCCGACGCTGGCGACCGAGGGCGCGGTGAACACGTTCGCCGAGACGGTCCTCAGGTCGAGCGGCGCGACGGCGTCCCCGAGGGAGTGCCACATGGCGATGCGACCCTGCATCGCGGCGACGGACGCCAGCGCGAACACCCCGGTGCAGTCGCCGGCGGCGTACACGCCGCGCGCGGTGGTGCGTGACACCTTGTCGACGACGATGTGCCCCGACGGGGTCGTGCCGACGCCGGCCTCCGCCAGGCCGAGGCCCTCGGTGTTGGGGAGCCCGCCAACCGCCATCAGCACGTGCGAACCCTCGACGCGGCGCCCGTCGGCGAGGGTCACCACCACGCCGTCGCCCTCGCGGTGGGCGGAGACCGCGCGGGAGCGCGAGAGGATCGTCATGCCGGTGCTCTCGAAGACGTCCTGGATGACCCGGGCCGCGTCCACGTCCTCGCTGGGCAGCACCTGGGCCCGCGACGACACCAGGATCACGTCGACGCCGAGGGCGTGGTAGGCGCTGGCGAACTCGGCGCCGGTGACCCCCGAACCGACGACGATGAGCCGCCGGGGCAATTCCGTCAGCGCGTACATCTGAGTCCAGTTGAGAATGCGTTCGCCGTCGGGCAGGGCCTCGGGCAGCTCGCGGGGTCGCACCCCGGTGGCGACGAGGATGATGTCGGCCTCGAGCCGCTCGGCGGGCCCCTCGTGGGGTTCGGCGACGACGTGGCGGGTGCCGTCGAGGCGCCCGGTGCCGGCGACGATCCTGATCCCGGACTCCACCAGGCGGGCTCTGATGTCGTCGCTCTGGGCCTTCGCCAGCGCCAGGACGCGCTCGTTGACGGCGGCCAGATCGGCGGTGACTCCGTCGCGGATCCGGCCCGCCCCGCCGGCGGCGCGCAGCCCGAGCCGCTCGGCGTCCCGGACGCGGCTCATGACCTCGGCGGCCGCGATCAGGGACTTGCTGGGCACCACGTCGGAGAGGACGGCCGCCCCTCCGATGCCCGCGCGCTCGACGAGGGTGACCTGGCCGCCCAGTTGGGCCCCCACCAGGGCCGCCTCGTAGCCGCCGGGTCCGCCTCCGATGATCACCACGCTCGTCACCCGCCCATCATGGCAGCCGGAGGGGCTTCGGCTCGCCGAGGCCGAGTGCCATGATGGGCCGGTGAGCGACTTCAGCGATCCCTACGCCGCGGCCCGCGACGCGGCCCGCCACCTCCTGGACCGGCTCGGAGTGCCTCGCATCGACGTCGGGCTCGTGCTCGGCTCCGGCTGGTCCACAGCGATCGCCGGTGTGGCCGAGCGGCTGGCCGAGATCCCGCTGGCCGAACTGCCCGGCTTCACCGCCCCGGCCGTGTCCGGGCACGGCGGCTCCGCGCTGCTGCTCCGGTCCGCGAGCGGCCGCCATCACCTGGTGCTGACCGGCCGTACGCACCTGTACGAGGGCCGCGGCGTCGCCGCCGTCGTGCACGGGGTGCGGGTCATCGCTGCGGCCGGGGCGACGCGGCTGGTGCTGACCAATGGCTGCGGCGGCCTCAACCCAGACTGGGCACCCGGCACGCCGGTGCTCCTGGCCGACCACATTAACCTCACCGCCACCAGCCCCATCGTCGGCGCCCGGTTCGTCGACCTCACCGACGTCTACTCCCCGGCGCTGCGGAACCTGGCCCGCCGAGCCGACCCCACGCTCCCCGAGGGTGTCTACGTCCAGTTCCCGGGTCCCCACTACGAGACCCCCGCCGAGGTGCGGATGGCCCGGACGCTCGGCGGCGACCTCGTCGGCATGTCGACCACGCTGGAGGCGATCGCCGCCCGCCAGGCCGGCCTCGAGGTGCTCGGCATCTCGCTGGTGACCAACCCCGCCGCCGGGCTGGCGCCGACCCCGCTGTCCCACGCCGAGGTGCTGGAGGCGGGGGCCGCCGCCGTGCCCCGGCTGCGAAGCCTGCTCGCTCACCTGCTGGAGGAACTGTGACCTCTCCGGACCCCGCCCTGCTGACCGAGGCCCTCGCCTGGGCCGACGCCGACCCCGACCCCGCGACCGCGGCGGCCCTGCGCGACCTGGTCGCCCGGGCGCGCTCCGGGGACGCCGCGGCCGCCGCCGAGCTGGCCGACTGCTTCGCCGGACGCCTCGCCTTCGGCACCGCCGGCCTCCGGGCCGCGCTGGGCCCGGGCCCCAACCGGATGAACCGGGTGGTCGTCCAGCGCGCCGCCGCGGGGCTCGCCCGCTGGCTCGTCGGGCACGGCCACGCGGGCGCGGGCGTCCTCGTCGGCTACGACGCCCGCCACAACAGCGCGGTCTTCGCGGCCGACACGGCGGAGATCCTGGCGGGTCATGGCCTGAAGGCGACGCTAACCCCCACCCACCTCCCCACCCCGCTCGTCCCGTTCGGGGTGGGCCGCTACGGCCTCGCTGCGGGCGTCGTCGTGACGGCGTCCCACAACCCGTCCGCCGACAACGGGTACAAGGTCTACGTCGGCCAGTCGCAGATCGTGCCCCCGACCGACGCCGAGATCGCGGCGGAGATCGCTGCCGTTTCCGAGCTGCCGGTCGCGGACCTCCCCCGGTCGACCGACGTCGCAACGGTCGGCCCCGATCTCGTGAACGCCTACGTCGCCCGGGCGGCCGCCCTGGTGCCGGACGGCGCCCCGCGTGAGCTGCGCTGGGTGTACACGGCGATGCACGGCGTGGGCCGGGCGATCGTGGAGCGGGTCGTTGCGGCAGCGGGCTTCCCGGCGCCGGCCGTGGTCGCCGAGCAAGCCGACCCCGACCCCGACTTCCCGACCGTCGCCTTCCCCAACCCCGAGGAGCCCGGCGCCATCGACCTGGCGCTCGCCCTCGCCCGGGCCACGGACGCCGACGTCGCCGTCGCCAACGACCCGGACGCCGACCGGTGCGCGATCGCCGCCCCGATCGGCGGCGCGTGGCGGATGCTCACCGGCGACGAACTGGGCACGCTGCTGGCGGCGGACGCCCTGAGCGAAGGCCGCCCGGGCGTCTACGCGTGCTCGGTCGTGTCCTCGACGATGCTGGCGACCATGGCCGCCGCGCACGGCCGCCCCTTCGAGACCACCCTCACCGGCTTCAAGTGGATCGGCCGCGTCCCCGGGCTGGCCTTCGGCTACGAGGAGGCCATCGGGTACTGCACCGACCCGGCCTCCGTCCCCGACAAGGACGGCATCACCGCCCTGGTCCGCGTCCTGGCGCTCGTGGCCCGGCTGCGCGCCGAGGGCCGCACGGTGGCCGACGCACTCGACGACCTCGTCCGCACCTACGGGCTGCACCACACCGCCCAGATGTCGTTCCGGGTCGGCGACCTGACGATCATCGCCGACGCGATGCGCCGGCTGCGCGCCCGGCCGCCGGCCACGCTGGCCGGCGTTCCGGTCACGGCGGAGGACCTGGCCGACGGCTGGCGGGGGCTGCCGCCCACGGACGCCGTGCTGCTGGCCGGCGGTCCGGTCCGGGTCGTCGTCCGCCCCTCGGGCACCGAGCCCAAGCTGAAGTGCTACCTCCAGGTCACCCGGTCGGTCGCCGAGTCGGCCGACCCGGACGCCGCGCGCGCCGCGGCGTCCGGGATCATGGCGCGGGTGCAGGCCGACGTGCGGGCGGCGCTCGGGCTGTGAGGCGGCCCGGCCCGGCCTAGGTCCGCTCGGGGCGCTGGGCCTCCCGCCGGGGCGGGTAGGGCTCGTCCGGCCGCGTCGGTTCGGGCTGCGCGTCGCCGTCCGGGAGCAGCGCGGCCAGCGGGTCCTCGACCGGCGCCGCCTCCAGTTGCGGTGCGCCGGCATGCCGCTTCACCGCTCGGCCGGCCTCGAGCGACTGGGCCTCGGCGATGGCCTGCTGCACCGAACGCTGCGACTCTGCCTCGGCGGCCCTCTTGGCCTGGTCGATCTCGGCGAACACGTCGACCTTGGGCGGGGCGGTGTACTTGGTGCGGTCGGCGGCGGCGTAGCCCCGGACCGCCTCCCCCACGGTCGAACCCAGGCCCTTGAGGGCGTCGTTCAGCTCGGAGGGGATGACCCAGACCTTGTTCGCGTCGCCCTGGGCCAGCTTCGGCAGCATCTGCAGGTACTGGTAGGCGAGCAGGGCCTGGTCGGGCTCCGAGGCGTGGATCGCGTTGAACACCGTCGAGATGGCCTGCGCCTCGCCCTCGGCGCGCAGCATCGCCGCCTGCCGGTCGGCCTGCGCCCGCAACACCGCCGACTCCCGCTCGCCCTGGGCGCGCAGGATGCTCGACTCCCGGTCGCCGGACGCCGAGAGGATCTGCGCCTGCCGCTGCCCCTCGGCCAGGAGGATCTGGGCGCGCTTCTCCCGCTCGGCGCGGGCGCCCTTCTCCATGGCGTCGCGGATCGTGGCCGGCGGCTCGATCGAGCGCAGCTCGACGCGGTTGACCTTGATGCCCCACTTTCCGGTGGCCTCGTCGAGGACGGCCCGCAGCTTGGCGTTGATCTCCTCGCGGGAGGTCAGCGTCTGCTCTAGGTCCATGCCGCCGATGATGTTGCGCAGCGTCGTCATGGTCAGCTGCTCGATGGCCTGGATGTAGTTCTGGGCCTCGTAGGCGGCGCGGACCGGGTCCACGATCTGGAAGTAGATGACCGAGTCGATGCCGACCATCAGGTTGTCCTCGGTGATGACGCCCTGCGGCGGGAAGGGGACGACCGCCTCGCGCATGTCCATGGTGTAGGCCACCCGGTCGACGATCGGGACGACGACGTGCAGCCCCGGCTCGATGGTGCGGTGGAACTTGCCCAGCCGCTGGACGATGCCGACCTGCTGCTGCTGGATGACCTTGACCGACAGCACGAGGGCGACGACCGCGACGACGGCCAGGACGAGGAAGGGGATGATGAAGGGGGGCACGGGCGCTCCTTGGTGTGCGGGGTCTTCCGCCACCCTAGCGCGGGCCGCCGACAGTCCTCGGGCGGGATGCTGCGGCCCCGGGCGGCGGACTAGGGTTCAGGGGTGAGCGAAGACGAACTCGGCGCGAGCCGCCCGGAGGACACCCCAGAGACCGAACCGGGCGAGGTGGCGGACGACGGCGTCGGCGACGGCATCGGCTTCGCCGATCTGGGCCTGGACGACCGGCTCCTCCGGACGCTGCGCGGGCTCGGCTACGAGTCGCCCACGGCGATCCAGGCCGAGACGATCCCTGCGCTGCTGGCCGGACGGCACGTGGTCGGCCTCGCGCAGACGGGCACCGGCAAGACCGCCGCGTTCGCACTGCCGATCCTCAACCGGATCGACCTCAAGCAGAAGACCCCGCAGGCGCTCGTGCTGGCGCCGACGCGGGAGTTGGCGCTCCAGGTGTGCGAGGCGTTCGAGCAGTACGCGGCGCACCTGCACGGCGTCCACGTGCTGCCCGTGTACGGCGGGCAGGGCTACGGCGTCCAGCTCAGCGCGCTCGCCCGCGGCGTCCACGTCGTGGTCGGCACGCCGGGCCGCATCATCGACCACCTGCAGCGCGGCACCCTCGACCTGACCCGGTTGCGGTTCCTCGTGCTCGACGAGGCCGACGAGATGCTCAACATGGGCTTCGCCGAGGATGTCGAGCAGATCCTCGCCGACACCCCCGACGACAAGCAGGTGGCCCTGTTCTCGGCCACGATGCCGCACCAGATCCGGGCCCTGTCGCAGCGCTACCTCACCGACCCGCTGGAGGTCAGCGTCCGGGGCCGGACCGCGACCGCGCCCAACGTGCGGCACCGCTACCTGATGGTGTCCTTCCCGCAGAAGGTGGACGCCCTCACCCGCATCCTCGAGGTGGAGAACTTCGAGGGCATGATCGTCTTCGTCCGGACCAAGAACGACACCGAGACGCTTGCCGAGAAGCTCCGCGCCCGCGGCTTCTCGGCGGCCGCCATCAACGGCGACCTCGCCCAGCCGGCCCGCGAGCGGACCATCGGCCAGCTCAAGTCCGCCAAGCTCGACATCCTCGTGGCCACCGACGTCGCGGCCCGCGGCCTCGACGTCGACCGCATCAGCCACGTGGTGAACTTCGACATCCCGACCGACACCGAGTCCTACGTCCACCGCATCGGGCGCACCGGCCGCGCCGGCCGCAGCGGGGACGCCATCTCCTTCGTCACGCCCCGCGAGCGGCACCTGCTCCGCGCCATCGAACGGGCCACGGGCCAGACGCTCAGCCCGATGACGCTGCCCACGGTCGAGGACATCAACGCCACCCGGCTGACCCGCTTCGACGACGCCATCACCGAGGCGCTGCAATCCCCGGAGAAGATCGACTTCTTCCGGGGCGTGGTCTCGCACTACGTCGAGGAGTACGACGTGCCCGAGGTCGACGTCGCCGCCGCCCTGGCCGCCGTGCTGCAGGGCGAGGAGCCGATGCTGCTGGAGCCGGAGCCGGAACGGGCCCGCGACACCGACCGGCCCACGGGTCGGGTCCGCGAGGTCCGCCCCACCCCCGACCGGGGTGGGCGGATGGACGCGCGCGGCCCGAAGGGCAGCCCGGCCGCCGGGCTGACGACCTACCGGATCGCCGTCGGCCGCCGGCAGAAGATCGCCCCGCGCCAGATCGTCGGGGCGCTGGCGAACGAGGGCGGCCTGCAGCGCGGCGACTTCGGCCGGATCGAGATCAAGGCCGACCACTCACTGGTCGAGCTGCCGGCCTCGCTGCCCCCCGAGGTGTGGGACGCCCTGCGCTCCACCCGCATCTCGGGCCAGCTCATCCACCTCGAACTGGACCGGGGGCGTCCGGAAAGCCGAGGGGGTCAGCCGCGCAAGAAGCGCGGCTGACCCCCGGGCCGGCTGCTACTCGTTGTCGCCGCCGGTCACCACCGTCGCCGCGACCTCAGTCGACGGGACGCCGGCGTCCGGCCAGGCCCAGTTGGCGATCGCGGGCAGGTCCTCGCCCCACTGGTAGGCGTAGTTCCGGGCCGCGATCCGCATGTCGGCCATCTCCTGCCGGAGGCCGGCGTACCGCGAGCCGAGGGCCCCGACTCGGTCGATGACGTCCATGACCAGGTGGAACCGATCGATGTCGTTGCGCATGCACATGTCGAACGGCGTCGTGGTCGACCCCTTCTCCTTGAACCCCCGCACGTGCAGGTTCGCGTGGTTCGTGTGCCGGTACGCGAGGCGGTGGATCAGCCACGGGTAGCCGTGGAACGCGAAGATGATCGGCTTGTCGGTCGTGAAGTAGGTGTCGAACTCGCGCTGCGACAGGCCGTGCGGATGCTCCTTCTCGTGCTGGAGGCGCATCAGGTCGACGATGTTGACCACGCGCACCTTCAGGTCCGGGATGCGGCGGCGCAGGATGTCGGCCGCGGCCAGCGTCTCCAGCGTCGGCACGTCGCCGGCGCACGCCAGCACGACGTCCGGGTCCTCGCCGTGCACCTCGGTGCCCGCCCAGTCCCAGATGCCCAGGCCGCGGGTGCAGTGGGCGATGGCCTCCTCCATGTTCAGCCACACCGGCTCCGGCTGCTTGCCGGCCACCACGACGTTCACGTACTGCTTGGAACGCAGGCAGTGGTCGAACGTCGACAGCAGGGTGTTGACGTCCGGCGGCAGGTACACGCGCACCACCTCGGGCGACTTGTTCATCACCACGTCGAGGAAGCCGGGATCCTGATGGCTGAAGCCGTTGTGGTCCTGGCGCCACACGTGGCTGCTCAGCAGGTAGTTCAGGGACGCGATCGGCCGCCGCCACCCGATGTGGTTGGTCACCTCCAGCCACTTCGCGTGCTGGTTGAACATCGAGTCGACGATGTGGATGAACGCCTCGTAGCTGCTCATCATCCCGTGACGGCCGGTGAGCAGGTAGCCCTCCAGCCAGCCCTGGCACTGGTGCTCGGACAGCATCTCGACGACCTGTCCGGCCTGGCTCATCGGGTCGGCGGCATCGGTCTCGAAGAAGCGGGCCATCCACTGCTTCGGCGTCACCTCGTACACGGCCTGCAGGCGGTTGGACGCCGTCTCGTCCGGGCCGAAGACCCGGAAGTTCGTCGGGTTGAGCCGGGCCACCTCGCGGAAGAACTCCCCGAGCCGCTTCGTCGACTCGACCATGGGCCCGCCGTGACCGTCGGAGTCCGGCTCGACGGCGAAGTCGCGGAAGTCGGGCATGATCAGGTCCTTGAGCAGGACGCCGCCGTTGGCGACGGGGTTGGCCGACATGCGGCGCTCGCCCTTCGGCTTGAGGGCGTCGAACTCGGGCCGGAGGCGTCCGGCCTCGTCGAACAGCTCGTCGGCGCGGTAGCTCTTGAGCCAGTCTTCCAGGAGCTTGGTGTGCTCCTCGGTGTCGCGGGCGTTGGCCAGCGGCACCTGGTGGGCGCGCCAGTGGTCCTCGGTGATCTTGCCGTCGACCTCGGCGGGGCCCGTCCAGCCCTTCGGGTGGGCGAAGACGATCATCGGCCAGCGCGGCCGGGCCTGCTCGTTCTCGCCGGCCTCCGCCGCGGCGGCCTTGATGTCCGCGATCATGTCGAGGGCGGTGTCGAGCACCTCGGCGAACCGCCGGTGGGCGTCGAGGTGGTCGTCGTCGACGGCCGCCTCGAAGAACAGCGGCTCGTGGCCGTAGCCGCGCATGAGCTCCGCCAGTTCCTCGCGCTCGATGCGGGCCAGCACGGTGGGGTTGGCGATCTTGTAGCCGTTGAGGTGCAGCACGGGCAGCACGACGCCGTCGCGCTTGGGGTTGACGAACTTGTTGCTGTGCCACGAGGTGGCCAGGGGGCCCGTCTCGGCCTCGCCGTCGCCGACGACCGCGAAGACCAGGAGGTCGGGGTTGTTGAACACCGCCCCGTAGGCGTGCGACAGCGAGTAGCCCAGTTCGCCGCCCTCGTGGATCGACCCGGGGGTCTCGGGGGCCACGTGGCTCGGGATGCCGCCGGGGAAGCTGAACTGCTTGAACAGCTTGCCCAGACCGTCCGCGTCCCGAGTGATGTTCGGGTAGATCTCGGTGTAGGTGTCCTCGAGGTAGGTGTTCGCGACCAGGCCGGGCCCGCCGTGGCCGGGGCCCGCGATGTAGATCGAGTTCAGGTCGCGCTCGATGATGGCGCGGTTGAAGTGCGCGTAGAGGAAGTTGAGGCCGGGCGTCGTCCCCCAGTGCCCGAGCAGGCGACGCTTCACGTCGGCCGCGGTCAGCGGACGCCGCAGCAACGGGTTGTCGAGCAGGTAGATCTGGCCGACCGACAGATAGTTGGCGGCCCGCCACCAGCCGTCGATCAGGCGTGCGGTGGCTTCGGGGATGGTGCGGGGGGCGTCCTGGGAGCGGCGCCAGGGACCGGCGCCGGTCGGCTTGTCGGACATCGGGGACTCCTTGTCGTTGGGGGAGCAGCGGGGGCCCGGCCCGCGCCCGTTGGCTGGGCCGTGACCCCCGGTGGCGCCCATTCTTGTCGTGGTGCGGCGCCCCGCCAAACCATGCGGCGATCTGCGGCAACAAGTGGCGCTCTCCCCGCTGCGCCCGGTCGGGACCGGGCCGCCGTCAGGAGCCCAGCGGCTTGTGGCGCGGGTAGACGAGCACCGTGACGCCGTCGCGCTCCATGACCTCGATCTCGGTGCCCGGGGCGATCAGGGAGCCGTCGTAGGATCGGGCGCTCCACACCTCGCCGCCGATCTTGACCTCACCGGCGGTGGGCGTGATCTCGCCGACCGCGACCCCGGTGCTGCCCAGCAGCTTGTCGGCCGACGACCGGTAACCCGGCGACGAACGGAGCCGCCGCAGCATCGACGGCCGCAACAGGAACAGCATCGCCAGGGCGGTCGCGACCGCGACCAGGATCTGCAACGGCAGGGCGCCGGGCAGGATGAGGGCCACCGCGCCGCCGGCGAGGGCGCCCCCGGCCAGCATCAGCAGCGTCAGGTCGAGGGTGAGCATCTCGCTCACCGCCAGCGCCCCGGCGACGACCAGCCAGATCACCCAGCCATTGGCGCTCAGCCACTCGAGCATCGACCCCTCCTAGACGCTGACGGCGCGGGCGGTCCAGCGACCGCTCTCCTCGCTGACCTCCAAGGGTAGGCCGAAGGTCGCGGTCAGGGCGTCCGCGGTGAGGACGTCCCGGATCGGACCCGCGGCCACGATCCGGCCGCCGGCCAGCAGCAGGGCGTGGGTGATCCCGCGCGGGATCTCCTCCAGGTGGTGGGTCACCAGCACCATGGCGGGGGCGTACGGGTCTTCGGCGAGATCGCTCAGCGTGGCCACCAGCGCCTCGCGGCCGGCCAGGTCGAGGCCGGCCGCCGGCTCGTCCAGCAGCAGCAACTCGGGGTCGGTCATCAGGGCCCGCGCGATCTGGACGCGCTTCCGCTCGCCCTCCGACAGGGTGCCGAAGGTGCGCTTCGACAGGTGCCCGACGCGGAGCTGAGTCATCAGGGCGGCGGCCCGCTGCAGGTCCTGCACGTCGTAGCGTTCGTGCCAGCGGCCGATGACCGCGTAGGACGCCGACACCACGACGTTGCCGACCGACTCCGAACGCGGAATGCGGTCGGCCAGCGCGGCCGAGGTCATGCCGATGCGGGGCCGGAGCTCGAAGACGTCGACCGCCCCCATCACCTCGCCGAGCAGCCCCACGACACCGCGGGTCGGGAACGCGTTCGCGCTGATCAACTGGAGCAGCGTGGTCTTCCCCGCTCCGTTGGGGCCGATGACGACCCAGCGTTCGTCCTCCTCCACCGTCCAGTCGATGTCGCGGAGGAGGGTGCTGGTGCCGCGGACGACGGACACGCCCGCGAGCTCGACGACCGGTGCCATGGGGCCAAGCTACCCCAGCCGGACGCCCCCGCCCGCGCGGGCCCGCCGGGCGGGTCGACCCGGCGGGGCCGGGGGCCGGCTCGGCGGCGTCCGGTTCAGGCGCCGGTGGAGTGCAGGCCGCCGTCGACGTGGATCATCTCGCCCGTGGTGGCCGGGAACCAGTCCGACAGCAGGGCGACCACGGCCTTCGCGGTCGCGGTGGCGTCCGTCGGATCCCAGCCCAGCGGGGCGCGGGTCTCCCACACGTCGTTGAAGCTGTGCGCGCCGGGGATGGCCTTCTTCGCCAGGGTGTCGATCGGGCCCGCGGAGACGATGTTGCTGCGGACGCCGTCCGGGCCCAGGTAGCGCGCCAGGTAGCGGGACGCCGACTCGAGGGCCGCCTTGGCGACGCCCATCCAGTCGTAGGTGGGCCAGCTGACCCGCGCGTCGAAGGTCAGCCCGACGACGGACGCCGTCGGTGCGAACAGCGGCCGGCAGGCCATCGTGAGGCTGACCAGCGAGTACGCCGAGATGTGGACGGCGTTCGAGACGTCGGCCCACGGCGTGTCCAGGAACCGGCCGCCCAGCGCGGTCTCGGGGTTGGCGTAGGCGATGGAGTGGACGACGCCGTCGAGCCGGTCGACCCCCAGGGCGCGGAGCTGGTCGGCGAGGCCGGCGAGGTGCTCGGGATCGGTGACGTCCAGTTCGAGCACCGGCGGGACGGGATCGAGCCGATTGACGATCCGGTGGGTGATCCCCAGCGCCCGGCCGAAGTTCGACACCACGACGGTCGCACCCTCGGCCTGGGCGATCTCCGCGACGCGGTAGGCGATCGAGGTGTTGGTGGTCACGCCGGTGACCAGGACGTTCTTGCCTTCGAGGATCCCCATGTCAGTGCCCCATCCCGAGGCCGCCGTCGACCGGGATCACGGCGCCGCTGATGTAGCCGGCCTCGTCCGAGGTCAGGAACCGCACCGCGTGGGCGATGTCGGCGACCGAACCCATCCGCCCGGCCGGCGTCTGGGCCTTGAACCCGTCGGTGACCTCCGTCGGCAGCACGGCCGTCATCTCGGTCTCGATGAACCCCGGGGCGACGACGTTGAACGTGATGCCGCGCTTGCCGACCTCGCGCGTGAGGGAGCGGGCCATGCCGACGAGGGCGGCCTTCGAGGCGCTGTAGTTCACCTGGCCGGCGTTGCCGAAGAGGCCGACGACCGAGCCCATGAACACCACGCGACCGTACCGGCCGCGCATCATCGACTTGACGCCCCGGCGGGCGACGTTGAAGCAGCCCTTCAGGTTCACGTCGAGGACCGCGTCGAACTGCTCGTCGGTCATCCGCATGATGAGGCTGTCGCGGGTGATCCCGGCGTTGGCGACGAGGATCTCGACGGGGCCGTGGGCGTCCTCGGCGGCCGCGAAGGCGGCCTCCACCTGAGCCGGGTCGGCGACGTTGCAGGTGACGCCGAGCGCGCCGGCGGGCGGCTCGCCGCCGAGGTCGGCGCTGCAGACCCGGTGGCCGTCGGCCAGGAAGCGTTCGACGATGGCGCGGCCGATGCCGCGGTTACCACCGGTCACGAGCACACTGCGGGAGGTTGTCGTTTCAGTCACGAAACTTACGCTACCGTAACCGCCTCGCGAAGCCCGAACCACGACCCGGGGTTGCCTCGGAACGGCCCGCGGTCGCCTTCGTCGAGCGCGGGCTACGCTGGCGGGGTGGCTGGGCGGCGAGGTGCGATCCCGGCGCTGATCACCAGCGCCCGGGTCCCGCGCTCCCTGGACGCCGACGAACGCAACCGCCGCTACCTCGTCAGCATGACGGTGCGCGTGCTCTGCTTCCTGGCCGGCTGCTTCGCCCCCTTCCCCGCGAACATCGCCTTTTTCGTCGGAGCCGCCATCATCCCCGGCTTCGCGGTCATCCTCGCCAACGCCGTCGACCGGCGCACCGACGGCGTCCCGCCGACGACGCCGACGGACGCCGACGCGCGCCAACTGCCCGCCGGCCTCGTGGTGCCGGGCGACGTGGACCCGGAGGTCCGCCGGTGACCGCCGGCCGGGCCGGCCGCGAGCCGGTCCCGTGGCGCCGCTGGCTGGCCCTGCTCGCGCTCGTCGTCGTGGTGGTCGCCGCGTTCGTCAACCTGGGCCGTTGGCAACTCGACCGCCTCGACCAGCGCCGGGACACCAACGCCACCGTGGTCGCGCACGAGCAGGCGCCCGTCCGCCCTTACGAGGAGGTCTTCGTCCGGCCGATCGCCGAGGAGGACCAGTGGCAGCGGGTCAGCGTGTCCGGCACCTACGACCCCGCCGGTCAACTGGTGGTGCGCTACCGCTCCAACGCCGGCCAGACCGGCTGGGAGGTCGTGGCGCCGCTGCGGGCGTCCGACGGCCGGGTCGTGCTGATCGACCGCGGCTTCAAGCAGCGGCAGCCGGGCACCGACTTCCCGGCCGCCGAGGCCGCCCCGCCGACCGGCCCGGTCACCGTCGTCGGGTACGTGCGCCGCAACGAGCAGGGCGCCGCCCTCGCGACCAACCCGACGTCGGGCAGCGTCCGCCTCATCAACTCGGCCGCCATCGGCGAGGCTCTCGGGCTCGACCTCGTGGACGGCTACATCGCGGCCCTCGAAACGACGCCCGCCGACCCGGGCGGCTTCACCCCGATCGCGCCACCGCCACTCGACGAGGGACCGCACCTGTCGTACGCGCTGCAGTGGTTCACGTTCTCGCTCATCGCGGTCGGCGGGCTGTACGTGTTCATCCGCAACGACCTCCGCGACCGGCGCAAGGCGGCGGCGCGGGCCGCGGCGCGGGCCGCCGCGGCGGCCTCGACTCCCCCCGCCACCCAGGAGGACTGATGGAACTCGGACTCACCGACAAGGTGTTCGTCGTCACGGCGGCGTCGGGCGGCCTCGGCCGCGCCACGGCGGACGCCCTGGTCGCCGAGGGCGCGCGGGTCGTGCTGGTCGCCCGCCGCGACGACCGCCTGGCCGGC
>JAAYTZ010000037.1 GCA_012517965.1 Propionibacterium sp.
AGACCCCCGCGTGCGCGGGGACGACAGAGCAGCGCCGCGCCGGCGGTTTGCGCACCGAGGAAGACCCCCGCGTGCGCGGGGACGACTCGTATGTCACCTCGACCAGGCCCGTGATGCTCTGAAGACCCCCGCGTGCGCGGGGACGACTGGGCGGCCTTCTCGCGGGTCTCGGGGTCGAGCGGAAGACCCCCGCGTGCGCGGGGACGACTTCTGGTAGCCGCCCTGGAAGAACTCGACGCTCGGAAGACCCCCGCGTGCGCGGGGACGACGCGTTGAGACTCGCCTGGCGTACCTCTATGGCGGGAAGACCCCCGCGTGCGCGGGGACGACGCCTGTTCGAGCTGATGATCGTCGCGGCAGATGGGAAGACCCCCGCGTGCGCGGGGACGACTCGTCCTTGAACTCGCCGAGCGCGCCCTCGGCCGGAAGACCCCCGCGTGCGCGGGGACGACGCCGATGATGGGGCCGGACGCCGGGGTTCCCAGGGAAGACCCCCGCGTGCGCGGGGACGACTCCAGTACGCCGCCATCGGCACCCCACTCACCGGGAAGACCCCCGCGTGCGCGGGGACGACGTGGCGCTCCGCAACAACTCCACCCGCACCGGCGGAAGACCCCCGCGTGCGCGGGGACGACACTTGCTGGCAAGGGAGTTTAGCGGCGATATCGGGCTACCAAAGTGAGTCCGTCGAAGTCCACGGGCGTCCACCTCTCGCGACCTGCTGTTCGCACGCTCCAGCCCTGTTCAGTTGGTGCTGGTTCGATCATGACCGCCTGACCGTCTCCCACGCGGTCGACGAGAGTGGCCCAGAAGCCATCCCTGACGCGCCTCGACGGAGTCCCGACGAACACGCCCGCCTGAACCTCGACCATCCATCGGGTGAGGTGCCCCCGAAGTCCGGGGGGCGTCCCGACAAGCACCACGACCACCATCAAAATGGCACCTCAGCGCCGCCCAGCTCGGGCCCCGACAAGACGGCGTAGTCCGCGTGATCGAGGAACCATTCGGCCTCCGCGTCCCAGTTGCGGCCGCCGTCGACCACGCCCACGACCTCGTCCCAGAGCCCCCGCGAGTCGACGCCCGTCACGATGTCGTCGCCCATCAGGAGCCTGAGGATGTCCCGCACCACGCGTGGCATGAACTTGTCCGCAGCGAAGCGATCCCGCAGAGCCCAGCGAGCGTCCGATTCCTCCACATGCCCCGCCGCCGCCAGATCGAACGCGAGGGGAATGGTGTACTCGGCCTTGTAGAGATCCGCAACATCAAGCACGAACGACAAGGCCGACCCAACATGCACGAAGCCCAAGGCTGGGCTGGCCCCCACGCCGACGATCGCCGCATGACAGGCGCCATACAGCGCCGCATTCGCCGCCGAGAGCAGCCTGTTGACGTCGTCGCCCGCTGCGAAGGCGTCCCCGGCCTGATAAGCGCGTTTGTCCCAGCGGACGCCGGTGCGCTCCGACTGGGCCCGGTAGATCTTCTTGATCCGCGCCCCTTCCAAGCCGCGTAGCTGCTGCATCGTTGCTTCGCCTACGTCGAGGTCGTCGAACCGCATCGCGAACATCCGGCGAGCGACGCGGAGGCGTTCCGCGTCATGGGAGACGAGGAACGCCTGGCGCTGCACCACCTGGGCGCCCCGCGAGGGACCCATTCCGGCGGAGTACATCCGCACGCCGTGCTCGCCCACCCAGCACACCGACGTCCCCGAGTCGCCCAGGAGATTCATGGCGCCGTGCGTGATCCGGCTGCCGGGGCCCAGCAGCATGGCGCCGATCATGGCCGCCGGCAGCCTCACGGTTCGCTCCCGGTTGACGAAGACCACGGCGTTCTCGTCGCGGTCCACATGGCACCGTTCGACGTAGATCGTGCTGACGCGATCCTCTACTCGGTGGAGGTCCGCCGCGTCAGCGCGCCACCACATGGCCCCGCCGCGACGCCAGCGTTAGCAGACCGCATCCGTACGCCTTGCCCGTGCCGATACCCGCGGTGAGCGACCGCCGCAGCGCTCCTGGGTCTGTCACCGTCAAGATCCCCTGGAAGGTCGCCACGTCCAGCACGACCGGCCGGTCGGAGCCCTTGCGCAGAAAACGGAGATGCTGACGTTCGAGAACGGTCACCGTCGGCTCGCCGGTCGCACCGACCGAGAACCCCCATGAGGACGCCGTCCCCGTCGTCCTCGCGAGGAACCAGTCGAGTTGGTGGCGCATCGTGCGGTGCCCCTTGCGTTCACCGCGTGACTCGGGCGTCCCAGGCAAGCGTTGGACGGGGTTGAGCCGGACACGGAACTCGAACTCGCGGCCTGTGGCGACCTGCGCCAGCAGCGGAGCGAGGTCGGCCACACGTGGGGTCCCGCCGGGGGCGTCCGGCCAGCCCGCCTGCTCGACCAGGTGGTCGAGCGTTGGTGGATCGGGGGCGACGATCAGCAGGTTGGCGTGAGCGCCGTGCCGATCGACGCGCCACAGAAGGCGCCCCGACCGCTCGGGCGGCAACACGCCCTCGACCGCGGCGTGCATGCGTTGCGGGTTGGTCAGCAAGCGCTGCGCACCACTTCGTAGCGGATTGAGCGGCACGCTGCACAGGTAAGTCATCGGGTCACCATCCAAGGAGTGTGAAGGGGTCGTGCTCGGTGCGCGTGGAGGGCTCGAGTCCAGTCGCCAGCGTCACCCAGAAGTGCCGGACGCGACGGCTGGTGTAGCCACGGCGACGCTGGTCGAAGCTCACGGGTACGTCGGCCACGACGTCGAGATCGTCGCTGTCGCCGTTGTCATCGACAGTGGCGCTCACAGTCACCGACGCCCCCAGTCTGCGGTCCGCGCGAACCGCCCACCCCGCCTGCCAGGGAATCGCGCGCAGCGCCTCCCCAACGGACAGCGGCCACAACACACCCGTCTCGTGCGGGATCAGCAGCGGTTGAGTAGGAGGGCAGCCACGGCGGCCGAGAGCAAGGGGAAATCGCGGGTGAGTGACCGCCTGAGCCAAGGCGGCCAGTAACTCCTCATCGCCACCCACGCAGGCCACAAAGACCGCGTCCTGCAGGTAGTCGCGCCGAGTCACGTGCGTGAGCTTCTTGGGACTTGTCGGAACCTGCCACCCCTTCGCGTTGACATTCGCCGACGGTAGAGGACCCGAATCCAGGGTGCTCACGGTGTGGTAGTCGGCCAGAGGCACCCCCGGCTGGTCGACCCGAACCCCCAGGGTGAGGGCGAGCAGATCGGTGACGTCCTCGCCGCGGCGACGCCCAGCGGCGGCCGCCAGCAAGCCCACGATCCCGGCCTTCGACGGCCGGTCGTCGGTGGCGCGCCGGTTGAACTGACTCTGCGTGCCCCACGCTTGCAGGGGCCCGGCCAACCGCAGCGCGAGGGTCTGGCTAGGCATCGCCGAGGGCCACGTCGACAGCGCGCAGCGTCGCGCCGATGGCCTGCTCGAACGTGAGGCTGGGGCCGAAGGCCTCGCGAAGCTGCTCATCCTCGACGCCGTACGACGCGGCCATCGCTGTTGGCACGTCGCCCCAACGAGCAGTCTCACCGTTGACGAAGCGGGCCAGGGCGTCGATTGAACCCGCCAGATACCCGCTCATCCCGGCCTGCACAGGACGCTCGAAGGCGCTTACGTAATTGACCGGCTGGTCCTCACGGACCACGAACCACACCAGGCCTGGCCGAGTATGGGCGGCGAACGTGTTTTGCTTGCCGGTCGGCATCGACAGCGTGAACGAACGCAGGAACGTCTCCAGGCCGGCGAGCGCGCTCGGCTTGTCGTCCATGTTGCTGATGAGTTCAGGGACGTTGACGGTTGCGTACCGATACACCGTCGCCGCGTTGAACTCGACGGTGCCGATCATGCCTGCGCCAGGTTCGGTGTCGGCCTGCGCGTCATCCACGGCCGTGAAGTAGTCGAACTGGGTGGGCGCCGCGTGGGTGCTCAGCGCGTGGCTGACCTGGCAGGCCGCGTCCACATTGATCTCAGGCAGGTCGGCAACCATGCGCCCGAACAAGGCCACATCGAGGGAATGCCCGTGGCCGAGCAAGCCCTTCACGTCGATCTGCTTCGCCAGTTCCGTCGGCGTAGCCCACATGGTGGGGCGTTCCGCCACCAGGGTTGCCAGTTGCGCGACCTGCGGCCGCGAGAAGAACAGCAGGTAGGAGGTCTCCGCATCCTTCTTCTTGCTCGCGGTGATGCCGATCTGCTTGAGCAGTTCCGTCGTGATAGCCGACGCGTTCTCGGACGGGACGCCGGCCGCCACGAGCGCGTCGCTGACGGTCTCCTGCACCCGGCGGGTCCTCAGCCCGAGCGAGTCCTTGGACATGCTCTCGGCGAAAGCGAGCCGCGTCGCCCGCTTCCAGGCCTGGGAGGAGACGCGCAGCCGGTCCACGCCGCCGTAGCGCGCGCTCTTGGGCGAACCCGTCTCATCGCGGTTGAGGTTCGCGGGCGGGACGTCCTGCAGCAGGTGGACGTCGACGTACAGGTTGGTGGTCATGTCAATCCTTCGGGAGGGTCGTGTCGGATGAATCGGAACGGAAGTAGGCGGCTCCCCAACGGCGGCGGACAGCACCGGCCCGCAGCTCGTCCTGCAGGTCGCACAAGTCATGGAACAGCCGGGTGTAGTCGAAACGCAGCGGCAACTTGGTCGCCTTCATCAGGTTGACCAGGGCGATCAGATGATGGGCAACCTCACCCGGCTGGGTGGCGGTCGCTAGTCGCTCGACGTGCCCATCGACGGCGTCCTCGCTGAACTTGCCGGAATGGCGCAAGGAGCGCAACGCGTCGCCGAGGGACACGTCCGGCTGATGCACCGGGAATCCGAGCCCCTGCTGATGGACGCCGTAGGTGGTCAGGCACACATGCTCAGCGCTCAGGGAGCGTGTCAGGTGTCCCTCTGCGTTGAGCCTGGTGTAGTACGGCCACATGTCGGGGGACGCTCCGGGCTCGCCGTGGGCTCCTCGCCGGAGCGCCGCGAGGGTGCCGCCCGCCCGCCGGTATTCGTCGTTCAAGTGACCGTCGGTGGTGAATCGCTCCCACAAGAACGGTTTCATCGCTCCTCCCTCTGTTGTGTTCGGCTTTGGTACAAGGCTGGCAGCGCGTCGTGTAACCCCTTGCGGAACCAGGCTTCACAATCCGCGAGGCGGACCCTCCGCTCCGTGGCTCCGGTCTTGACCTCGCGTCCGACGAACGTCTGTGGCGGGGCCTGGTCGAGCATGGGCTGGGCGAACGACCAGGCCACCTGCTCGGCCACTTGCTGCCAGGCCAACAGTCCTTCGCCATACCGGTGTGGCTCACGTTGGAGGCCGGCCAGGAATCGTCTGGTGGGCTGGGTCAGCAGCGCCATCGCGTCGTTACCGGGGTGGACCCCGGCGTCCCAGGGAAGCTTGGGCGCTCCGGCGATGGTGCGCAGGTTGTCGGCCAGACCGTTGAGCGACCGACGCACCTTCTCCGCCGAGGCCGTGACGTTGTGGATCGCCTCTGCGACGCCTTCATGACCCTGACCGCGCAGGGCTGCCACAGGCAGCGGCAAGGTGTCGACGAAGACGTCCTCGACCACCGCCGACATGTTGCCGTAGGCGACGCCCAGGCACAGCAGGTTGAGCGGGTAGCTGGGGTCCAGTACGAGACCCTCGTCACGCAACTGATCGATCAGCCTGGGCGGCGCGCCCGCATCGTGGGCCACGTCGGAGTCAAGGTGGGCGAGCGTGAGCAGCGTGTCCAGGCCGCGCCAGGCCTGGGTGCCAGGAGGCCAGCGTCGCGGACGCTGCGCCACCACATCGCCTTTGGTCGCGCGCCACCGCGTGTGCGGCTCGAACATCGGCGTGAAGGAGACCCGGTCGCCGGCCGCGATCACGGCCGCCACGACTGACTCCCCCGTCGGGTCGGGGACGAGGCGGACGCGCCTGGATGGCCAGGTCAGCCACTCCATGGGCCCGATGGGTTGTCTGACTTCCCAGACGGGAGACAGGTCGCGCTCCCAGGTAGGTCGGTCGCCGTCGACCTGGGGACCGAGAGGCACGTTCAGCAGGATCGTCTCGAACAGGTTGCGCCCCAGTGGCAGGACCGCACCCAGCTGGCCGAGCGGGCCGGTCGGGTTGCCAGCGGTCTTGCCGCCAGACACCCTGGGGTCACCCGCGGCGCCGGTCTTGATACCAGCCGTGTCCCAACCCAGCGTGACCAACAGCCCCAGCAGGGCATCCGCGGGGGAAAGCGGGATGGTGTCGGCCTCGGTGTAGGGCGAGAACAGCGGAACGTTGTTGCCGGTGGCCACCTGCAGCAGCAGCCCGGACGTGCCCTTGGGTGGCCCACTGGCGGGCAACAGCCCGCCAACTTGCAGGAACGGATGGTCGGGGTGGAACAGCTCGAAGCGGTCGCGGCACTCCACCAGGTAGCGCCGAACTGGGTCAGCACTGAACTGCCCGGCGTCCCACAGCCGCTGAATGTTCCCAGTGGTCGGCTGAAAGACCCGCAGGACAAGCGCGGCCATGATCCGGACGATGGGTAACACCGCCAGGGGCTGCTCCAGGCTGAGGCCTTTGAGTCGATGCCCGTCGATCAGAGCGTCTGCCAGGGAGACGTGCGTGAGCCCGTCCGGCCCGAGGACCGGAATGAGAGGGTCGGTGGCCACGTTGGGCCCGGCCTGCATCGGCATCGTCATCGTCATGAGCCTCCTTCGGTGGTCCCCGCGCTGCGGGCTTGGGCTGATCTGGTCATGGCTCGGTCAGTCCCAACTCGTCGTCGTAGCGAACGTGCCAGCGCCCGACCGTGGCCTCACCCTGGTCGTCCAGCGTCAAGACCGGCATGAAGCCCAGCAGCCGGTGCCCGCGCCACTGGGGCAGCGAACCAACGTGCTCGAGTTCAGCCCGCCAGCGGAGACGAACCGAGTCGCCCAGCACTTCACGGGCTAGCTGGTCGTCGGAGGCACGCTCCGCGTTGGCGCCGAGGGGACGCCACCCCAGCGTGAAGAAACCGTCCGGAGTCCGCCGAATCAGACAGACTTCCAGGGTGCCGTCGCCGTCGCGCACGACCGCGTGACCGGTCTCGGTATCCGCGCTGGACTGTCGGTGCAGGTTGAGCAGGGACGTTCGTTCCGTGCTCGGGTCCTCGTCCAATCGGTACGTGGCGGCCATCTCCCGGCGAAGGACCCGTTCGGCTTCCTCGTCCATCAGCGCCTGCCGAGCGGCATCACGCCAAGACTCCGGTTCGCTCCAATGCTGGGCGTAGGCGTCCGCCACGAGCCCGGGCACAGCGGAGGGGATCCGCCACGTGGGCTCGGCACGCAGGGCGGCGGCGGTCGCCAGCAAGGGGTAGGGCCGATAGACCGTCCTCGGCCGCCGGCTCGAGTCGGCGAGCGCGCGCGACGGCGATCGGGCGAACGACGACGGCCAGCCCGGCAGTCCGTCGCCGAGGCCGATGCCGGTGACCACGAGCCGCGGCGACCTCAGCCGCGCAGGCCTGGTCTCGGGATCGCGGCCATGCCGGTGGAGACGGCCGACCCGCTGCAGGAGAAGATCCATGGGGGCGAGGTCGCTGTAAAGGATGTCGGCGTCCACGTCGAAGCTCTGCTCGGCGATCTGGGTGGCGACGACGACGAGACGCCGAGGGCGGCGGCCGTGAGGCCCCAGCGCGTCGAGCGCCACCTCGGTGCGCCGAGCCCGCTCGGCGGCCGTGAGGCGCCCATGAATCAGGAGGCTCTCCACGCCGGCATCCACGAGGCCTCGGAAGGTGCCCTGGGCACGACGCACCGTGTTGAGGATCACCAAGGCGCAGCCGCCGTCGGCGACCTCTTCGTGCAGGGCGTCGACGATCGGCGCCACGTCCGTCGGGTCGGCCGAGGTCAGGATTCGCACTTGCACGGCGAGGTCGTCTCGATGTTGCGGGCACGCCCGCACGACGCACGCGCCCTGCATCGAGACCACCGTGACGCTCGGATAGCCGACGGGCTCGGGGAGTTCGGTGCTGGGCAGCCTCATTCCCTGCCGGTAGGCGTTCACCAGGTCGCGACGGATGTCGGGCGGCAAGGTGGCGGACATGAGGACCACCGGAACCTCCATCCGCGCGCACCACCGCAGAACCTCGTGGAGGAAGACGCTCATGTGGACGTCGTAGGAGTGCACCTCGTCGATGATCAGGACATGCCCGGCGAGACCGGCGTGACGTAGAGCGACGTACTTGGTGCGAGTACCGGCCCAGAGGACCTGATCGACCGTGCAGACCGCCGTCTCCGCCAGCAGTCCGCGATGGCGTCCGGAGACCCACTGGGTCGCGACTGGAGCGACGCTGCCCGCCCCGACGCCGTACTCGTCCCCGGCGATGCCGTACCCGTCGCCAGCGTCGTCGGACACGCCGGTCACCGTCACCCTCTGCAGAGCCTCCCGCCACTCCTCGTTGAGGATCGCCTTTCCGTGCAGGAGCGTCACCGGCACTCGCTCGTCCACCCCCGCCATCCACTCGCGGACGCGGTGATACATCGCGTCCGTGGTGCCCTGGGTCGGCATCGCGAACAACAGGCCGCTGCACCCGGAGCGCCCGCCGAGAATCTCGGCCGCCGCGAGCGCGGCCTCGGTCTTCCCCTCACCCATGGGCGCCTCGATCACCAACAGACCGGGCATGGGGTCCGACGCAGCCATCTCCGCCACGAGCGTCTGCAGTGGGCGGCCGACGAAGCCGAAGCGCTCACCGAACTGCTCCGGGCGGACCATCAGGCTGCTCCGATTCCACCCGGACCCGAGGCCCAAGTGCCCCCAAGCCGCCTCGGCCCGCCGCTGGGCGGCCGCCGCAGTCTGGTCGGCGAACCCGAGGCCCGCGAAGAGGTTGGAAGAGGCGATCCAGTCGGCCATCACCACGTACCCGCCCAGCGCCAACTGGACGCCACGGCTGGGAGGCTCCATCACCCATTGGGCGTCGAGATCGATACCCAGTCGCTCGGCGACAAGGCGTCCGAGTTCATCCTGAGCGGCGACCCACGTGGGACCCCCGTGCAGCGACTGCTGCGGCGGGGCGGGCCGCGGGCCGTAGCGGCCGTGATGGCCCTCCAGAATCGGCAGCACCCACTCCCAGCCCTCGAGCCCGGAGGAGGCCAGCAGTCGTTTCGCGATGAGGGCGCTGGCCTTCTGGTGAGGGAGCGACCCAGACGGCGCCAGCGGCCACTCCAAGCCAGCGCCCCGCACCAACGCCCTGCAAGCTTCCGGTGCGCCCGGTTGACCCTGGAAGGCAGGGGTCGCTTTGCCCAGATCATGCCAAGCGGCCAGAAGAACGAACAGATCGCGCCCCCTGCCCGCGGCTGCCCCAGACACCTGGCGGCGTACACTCTCCGCCAGATACCGGTCCCAGATCAGCCGCCCCACCGCGGCGGCGTCCAGCAAGTGCGCGATCAGAGAGTGCGGACTGCCGCCCGCGTCGGACTTGGCCCACAAGCAGGCAAGCCGCTCGCCAGCCGAGGCTCGCGTCATGGCGCCCACCACTGAAGGTGCGTGATCGTCCACTACATCCCCCCATTGCCGACCCTCTGTTGATCCGCCAACAATGATTGAGGATGGCTCTGACAATTCCCGCCGACACCCACGACAGGACGGCCCCGTAGGATCGAACTTCGCCGTGGTCGTTGGGTTGAGCGGTATCTGGAACCGCAGCAGTTTGTGTTGCTGTTCGTAGGCTACCGATGGGTGCAGGGCGAGGTGGGCTGCCGACACCGGCGAGTGTGGTGCTCTCGCGGCGTCTGGGCACTGGCCGCGCGTGCAACACGGCCGCCGCTGACACCTTCATGGGATCCCCCCCGATTTCGCATGGAGCGCTCCGCCACGCTATAGTTTCCGGGCTGGCTCACACGGGCCGGCAAGGTCAGAGATGGCCCCGTAGCGCAGTTGGTTAGCGCGCCGCCCTGTCACGGCGGAGGTCGCGGGTTCGAGTCCCGTCGGGGTCGCCGAGAACCTCTCGGTTCTCACCGGCCAGGTAGCTCAGCTGGTAGCAGCGTTCGCCTGAAAAGTGAAAGGTCACCGGTTCGATCCCGGTCCTGGCCACCAGCACGATCGGACGCCTCCGGCGTCCGATCGTTTCTTGTTTCCCGTCGCGGCCGGCGCCCCTGCCTGGCTCCCAATCGGGAGGCCAAGCGTCCGGCCCCCGCTCACCCGTTCTCCGCGCGGTACAGCCACGACCGGCACAGATCGAGCCGCGCCAGGGCATGCGGACGCGTCGTGCCGGCCACGAGGCTCAGCAGCACCCCGGCCACCCGAGCCCGCAGCGCCACCGGATCCTCGACCCGCTCGAACGCGGCCGCCCACGCCTGGGTCACCTCGGGCAGGCGGTGGTAGTGGCCCGGCGACAGGTCCGGCAGCACGGCCAGGTGGCCGAGCAGGCAGGCCAGGTCGTCCACGCGCCGCCCGGGCCCGGCCGTGTCGACATCGATCAGCGTCGTGAACCCCGCCGGGCCGACGAACACGTTCGCCTCGTAGAAGTCGCCGTGGGTGGGCACCCGCGCGGTCTCCGGCCGGTCCGCCAGCAACCGGCGCACCTGCCCGGCGATGCCCTGGATCTCGTCCGCGTGATCGGGCAACGCCGCGGCCGCCGCCGCCCCATGGAAGTCCACCCGGTCGCTCCACGACGCCCGCACCGGGAACCGCAGCAGCGACTCGGGCAAGCGCTCCAGCAGCCGCAGCACGGCCGCCGGCTCGGGCAGTGTGGCCCGGTGCGCGTTCCACTCCGCCAGCCGCGTCGCCAGCGGAACCCCCTCGGCGTCCGCGATCACCAACGCCCCGGGCGCCGGAACCGCGACCACCCGCGGGCCGAGGCCCGCGGCGTCCAGGGCCCGGTGCCGGGCGATCAGGCCCTCCGCCCGCTCCGGCCGCCACACCTTGACGAAGAACCGCCGCTCCCCCACCGCCGCCCGCACGACCGCCCGCCGCAGCGGCCGGTACGAGAGCAGGTCGATCCGGACGCCGGACGCCGCGGGACCCAACCAGCCGCGAACCTCCCGGGGGTCGAGCGCGGACCCCAGCGCGGGCAACCGGGGATCCAGCGGGTGCAGCCAGGCGCGCAGCGACTGCCCGGACACCTCGAGCGGCACGGCGGGGGCGGGCACGTCGGCGTCCGTGACGAGCACGACGACCTCGGTGCCCCCCGCCGGCGTGGCGGCGAACGACACGGTCGTGTCGGCCCCCGGCCGGTGGTGGACCCGCCGGCGCTCCACCGCACCCGCGCCCCGCCGCTGGCCCAAGGCGGCCAGCGCGAGCCGGGCGACGCCCGCGGCGTCCGGGCCCGTGAGCAACGCCAAGGTGGTCGTCATGGGTATCAGTCCAGCACGCGCGGCACCAGAATGATGGTGTGCAGACGTTTCGCAAGACCCGGCCCGACGCCCCCGCCGGCTTTTTCGAGGTCGAAGCCGCGGGCCTCCGCTGGCTTGCGGCCACGGAGACCGTGCGGGTGCCTCGGGTCTTGGCGGTGGGCCCCGGCTTCATCGAACTGGAACGGGTCGCCCGCGGCGTCCCCACCGAGGCGGCCGCGCTGGCCTTCGGCCGGGCGCTGGCCGCCCTCCACGACGCGGGGGCGCCCGCCTTCGGCGCCCCGCCGGAGGGCTGGTCCGGGGACGGGTACGTCGGCGACGCCCCGCTGCCGCTGCGCACCGAGGCCACCTGGGGCCGCTTCTACGCCCGCTGGCGGATCGAGCCCTACCTCGCCGCCGCGAGCCTGACCACGCAGGACGCCGCCACGATCGCCGCGCTGTGCGACCGGCTCGAGGCCGGCGACTTCGACGACGGCGCTCCGCCAGCACGCCTCCACGGCGACCTGTGGTCGGGCAACACCCTGTTCACCCCCGACGGCGTCGTGCTGATCGACCCCGCCGCCCACGGCGGTCACCGCCTCACCGACCTCGCGATGCTCAGCCTGTTCGGCTCCTCGGAGTTGCGGGTCATCCTCGACGCGTACGCGGCGGCGTCCACCCACCTGCCGGAGGACTGGCGCAGCCTGATCCCGCTGCACCAGGTGCACCCGCTGCTCGTGCACGCCGCCCTGTTCGGTGGCGACTACGGCGCGCGGGCCGCCGCTGCCGCGCAACGGGCGCTGGCCCTGCGCTGACGGACGGGCCCGGGTCAGAGCGGCACGGCGTCGGGCACGTAGGTGTTCAACCAGCGGCCGAGTTCGTAGAAATACTGCCGGCGCGCCGACGGCACCGACAGCGCCAGATCGTGGAAGCCGTCCTCGATCCGCACCAACGTCACGCACCGGCCCAGCCGCGGGGCCTTGGCGGCGATCGCGTCCACGTCCAGGACGATGTCGGACGTGCGGGCGCGCTCCGAGTACTCGCGGGCGGTCAGGAACGAGCGCGTCCCGCAGCCGACGAAGACCGGCGCCTCGATGCCGAGCCCGGCGGCGACCGCGCGGTGCCCCAGCAGAACCGCCCGCAGCCAGCCGGCGCGCACCGGGACGGGGCCGGGCGCCTTGAGCTCGAGGTCGTAGTCCCACTCGCCGTGGGCGCTGAGGTGGACGCAGTCCCGGAACCGGCCCTTCGGGTCGGGCAGCTTCAGCGGGGTGCGCGGGTCACGCCGGGCCAGCACACTCAGCGGCGGGATCAGCGCAGGCCCATACCCGGGCATTCCCCACATCGCCAGCCACGGGGAGTTGAGCGCGAGCCCCGCGAGCGCGCCCGGCCGGGCGGCCGCCCACAGCGACCCGACCAGCCCGCCCGTCGAGTGCGCCAGCAGCGTCACCGAGTCGTGCACGGCGGCGAGCAGGGCATGCGCCGCGTCCAGCTCCTCGAAGAAGTCGGCCAGATCCGTCACGTAGTCGCGGAACTGGGGATCGCGCAGGCTCCGGCCCGAACGCCGCGGATCCAGGGCGTAGAACGTGAACCCCCGGCTCTCGAAGAACTCCGCGACATGCGTGTGGAAGAAGTAGTCGTTCCAGCCCGGCAACGAGAGCACGACCCTGGATCGCCGGTCGCGGTCGGGGTCCGCCTCGAGCGAGCGTCGGACCAGAGTCGCGACGACCTCCCCCTCATCCTCCAGACGGACGCCGCCGGCGAGGGTCAGCTCGGAGCATTCGAACCCCGGCAACCGATCGGGACGCCACCCCGGGGAGGTCACCGCGCACCAGACGGCGGGTCAGCCGATGCGGCGATGGCCGAGGTCGTCGGCATCCTCGACGTCCTCGTCGTCTACGTCACCGTACCGATCCGCGTACTCGGCGTAGTCGTCGTCTTCGTCTTCCTCAACTTCATCCACGGGGCTGCTGCCCCGGAGCTCACGCTCGAGTGAGGAGAAATCCGTATCGAAGGTACGGTACTTCAAATCGCGAGCGACCTTGGTCTGCTTCGCCTTAGCACGGCCGCGCCCCATGTCCGGGTCGACCCCCTTGCCTGTTTCATCGCGGGTGACCGCGGGTTCCCTGGTGATTCGTCGTGAGGCAAGGGTACCGGACGCCTCCCCGATCACAAAGCGTCGCCGCGGCGCCGAAATGGCCCCGTCAGAGGCACATTGGTCGCGGCGGACCGTGCCTCAGGCCCCCGGGTGTCGCCCGGTGAGGGTGACCCGGGCCGGGCCCTCGGCGGCGACCGCCTCGCCGGCCACCCAGGACTCGATGCCGCGCGACGACGCGACGCGGCGGACGGCGTCCACCGCGTCGGGCGGGACCACCAGGGCCATGCCGACGCCCTGGTTCAGGGTGGCCTCGATGTCGGGCTGCGACACGGCGCCGACGCGCTGCACGAGACGGAAGATCGCCGGGGGCGTCCACGTCTCACGCCGCAGCGTCACGGCGATGCCGTCGGGCAGCACCCGGACCAGGTTGTTCGCCAGCCCACCACCGGTGATGTGGCTGATCGCGTGCACCTCCGCCGCAGCGATCATCGCCAGGATGTCGCGGGCGTAGACCCGCGTGGGGGTGAGCAGCGCCTCGCCCAGCGTGACACCCAACTCGGGATGATGGGCGTCGAGGGCGAGCCCGCCCTCGCGCAGCAGCACGTGCCGCACCAGGCTGTACCCGTTGGAGTGCAGGCCCGAGGACGCCAGGGCGACGACCTGGTCCCCCGGCCGGACCCGCTCGGGGCCGAGGATGCGGTCGCGTTCGACGACGCCCGTCGTCGCGCCGGCCAGGTCGTACTCGTCGGGACCCAGCAGCCCCGGATGCTCGGCCGTCTCGCCCCCCAGCAACGCGGCTCCGGCCACCGCGCAGGCGTCCGCGATGCCGCCGACGATCGCGGCGATGCGCTCCGGGACCACCCGTCCGCAGGCGATGTAGTCCGTGACGAACAGCGGCTCGGCGCCGACCACGACGAGGTCGTCGACCAGCATGCCGACCAGGTCGAACCCCACCGTGTCGTGCTTGTCGAGGGCCTGGGCGATCGCCACCTTGGTGCCGACCCCGTCGGTCGACGTGGCCAGCACCGGGTGCCGGTAGTCCTTGAGCGCCGCGGCGTCGAAGAAGCCGGCGAACCCGCCCAGGCCGCCGAGCACCTCGGGACGCCGGGTGCGGGCGACGTGCGCCTTCATCAACTCCACGGCGCGGTCGCCGGCCTCGATGTCGACCCCGGCGCGGGCGTAGGCGGACTGCTCGGCCATGCTGGCCCCCTTCTGTCCAGGCTCGACGGCTGTCACGGGGCCGCCACGATCGAGGGCGCCGTCGGCGCCGGAACGGGCAGCCGCATCGCGCGGGCGGCGGCGGTCGGGATCGGGGCCGGGTACACCCCGTCGAAGCAGGCCCGACACAGCCGGCGCTTCGGCAGGCCCACGGACGCCACCAGGCCCTCGACGCTGACGTAGGCCAGCGAGTCGGCCGCGATCGACCGGCAGACATCGCTCACGGTGAGGCCGGGGGCGATCAGTTCGGCGCGCGTGGCGAAGTCGATGCCGTAGAAGCAGGGCCATTCCACCGGCGGCGAGCTGATGCGGACGTGGACCTCGGCCGCGCCCGCCTCGCGCAGCATGCGCACCAGGGCCCGCTGGGTGTTGCCGCGGACGATCGAATCGTCGACCACGACCACCCGTCGGCCGGCGATGACGTCGCGGATCGGGTTCAGCTTGAGCCGGATGCCCAACTGGCGCAGCGTCTGCGACGGCTGGATGAACGTCCGGCCCACGTAGGCGTTCTTGACGATGCCCCGGCTGTACGGGATGCCGGAGGCCTGGGCGTAGCCCTCGGCGGCCGGGATGCCCGACTCCGGGACGCCGATGACCACGTCGGCGTCCACCGGGGCCTCGGCGGCGAGGGTGCGGCCGATCTCGACGCGGACGTTGTGCACGCGGCGTCCGGCGATCGCGGTGTCGGGGCGGGCGAGGTAGACGTACTCGAAGACGCAACCCTTCGGGTCGGCGTCCGCGAACCGGGTGGCCCGCAGCCCACCCGCGTCGATCGCGATCAACTCCCCGGGCTCGACCTCGCGGATGAAGGTGGCGCCGACGATGTCGAGGGCGGCCGTCTCCGAGGCGACGACCCAGCCGCGCTCGAGGCGTCCCAGGACCAACGGGCGGATGCCGTGGCGGTCCCGAGCCGCGTAGAGGGTCGACTGGTCCAGGAACGTGAAGCAGAACGCCCCCTCCAGGCGCGGCAGCACCGCCAGGGCGGCGTCCCAGATCGACCCCTCGTACGTGGCCATGAGCGCGGTCACCAGGGACGTGTCGTTGGTGGAGTCCATCGAGTCCTTGCGGGCGACGTTCGCGTCGGCGTCCAACTGGTGCAGCCAGGCCTCGAGTTCGTCGGTGTTCGTGAGGTTGCCGTTGTGGGCCAGCGCCAGACCGCCCCGCGTCGTGGCGCGGTAGGTGGGCTGGGCGTTCTTCCACTCGGACGCCCCCGTCGTCGAGTAGCGCGTGTGCCCGACGCTCAGATGGCCGGTGAGCGAGTTGAGCGCGTTCTCGTCGAACACCTGCGAGACCAGCCCCATGTCCTTCACGACCATGATCCGGTTCCCCTCGGAGACCGCGATGCCGGCCGACTCCTGGCCGCGGTGCTGCAGGGCGAACAGACCGAAGTAGGTGAGCTTGGCGACCTCCTCGCCGGGGGCCCAGACGCCGAAGACGCCGCACTCCTCTGCGGGCTTGGGATCGCCCACGGGATCGCGATCGACCGGTGAACAGGGGCGCGTCACGGGAGCGAGTCTAGCCGGGGCGGCGCGGGTGGCCGGCGGCGCCCCCTGGGCAGACAGCGCCAAGGCATTTGCTTGACCTTTCAACTATTTCCTGCTCAAATAGTCGCATGAAGAAGCTGAGCATCATCGTTTCATCCACCCGCCCGCAGCGCGTCGGCGCCCCGGTCACCGCGTGGGTGCAGCAGACCCTCGCCTCCGACTGGGCCGTCACGATCCTCGACCTCGCCGCGATCAACCTGCCCTTCCTCGACGAGCCCCAGCCCGCCGGTTCCGGGGTCTACACCCAGCCGCACACCCTGGCCTGGAAGGCCGCGGTCGACGACGCCGACGCGATCCTGGTCGTGACCCCCGAGTACAACGGGTTCTTCCCGGCGCCCCTGAAGAATGCGGTCGACTACCTGATGGCCGAGTGGGAGGAGAAGCCCATGGCGCTCGTCGGCTACGGGTGCGGCGGCGGCCGGCGCGCCCTCGCGGCGCTGACCCAACTCCTCACCAACGTCAAGGCCCGCGTCGTCGGCTCCCTCGAGCTCGTCTTCGGCACCGACCTCACGACCAGCGGGGAGATCGCCGCGAACGCGGAGAAGGTGGCTGAGCTGCGCGAGCTCGCCCGGAGCCTCGCGGACGCCACCGAGCGGGAGCCCGTGTCGGTCTGAGCCCGCTCAGGCGATGAACGGGAGCGCCCCCGGGTACCGGAACCGGCCGCCACGGGCGACGATGATCGCCCCGTAGACGTGCAGCCCGACCGACACCGCCACCGTCACCAGCGCCAACACCGGCGCGACGAGGCCGAACGGCCCCAGGGCCGTCGCCACGGCGAGCAGGATCGCGACGGTGATCTCCCAGTTGAGCGACGACACCGCCTCGGCCCGGACGCGCTCGCTGCGGCGTCCCGCGGTCAGCAGCACCACCAGCGGACCCACCCAGTGGGTCAGCAGCGGCAGCCAGTGGGCGGCCGGGGCCCAGGTCCGGTCGTCCTGACTGGGCCGGGTGGGGGCCCAGCCGCCGGAGCCCCAGCCGCTGGGCGCCTGCTGGGCGGGCACCCAGCCCTGCCCCGGCCACCCCTGCGGGGTCGGCGCCCACCCACCCTGCGCCGGCAGCCCCGGCTGGGGTGCCCCCCAACTGGGGGCTGGTGGCCCCCAGCCCTGGCCGGATGGGGGATCGAACGTGGGCCGGCCGACGCCCGGAGCCGGCCCGGGCCACCCGACGGACGCCGACGGCGCCCCCTGGCCGGCCGGATCGGCCGGCTGGTCCCAGCCGTAGTGCGGTTGGGACGCCGGTGGAGCAGCCGACCAGGGGTCGGCGTCCACCGGGAATCCCCGCGACGGACCGGGAGGCGGATAGACGGGGACGGCGTCCGGCGCGGGCGGCGGAAAGTCCGGGAACGGGGGCGCTGGGGCGGCGTGCCGCGGCGCGGGCGGCGGCACGGGCGTCCAAGGGTCGACGGCCGGCATCACCTCGGTGTGCTCGGCGACGGGCGGAACCGGACCGAGGGCCTCGGTCGGCTCGTCGTCGCCCGACTGGCTCATCTCAGTGCCCGGCCATCGCCTCGCGGACCGGGGCGGCCCAGCGGGCCCGGATCTCGCTCAGGTCCAGCCGGAACGACCCCACGACCTCCAGGACGCCGTTGTCGACGATCTCACCCAGCCGCGTCAGCGGCACGCCGTGCTCCGCGCACAGGCGCGCCACGGCGTCCAGGCTCCAGGCGGGGAACGTGACGATCGCGCGCGCCGGCGACTCGCTGAACAGGTGGACGGTCGGGTCGCCGTCCGGCAGGGTCACGGCGGCGCCGAGGTCACGGCGGAGGCACGACTCGACGAGCGCCATCGCGAGACCACCGTCGGACAGGTCGTGGGCCGAGCTGAGCAGGTGCTGCCGGGCGGCGTCCACCAGCACCGCGGCCAGGGCGCGCTCGGCGGCGAAGTCGGGCCGCGGCGGCTGGCCCCCCAGATGGTCGGACAGTCCGGCCCACGCCGAACCGTCCAACTCGTCGCGGGTCGTGCCCAGCAGCACGATCGCGTCGCCCGCGTGGGCGAAGCCGGAGGGCGTCCGGTCGGCGACATCGTCGATGATGCCCAGCATGCCGACCACGGGCGTGGGCAGAATGTTGCGGCCGTCGGTCTGGTTGTAGAAGGAGACGTTGCCGCCGGTGACGGGGGTGCCGAGCTCCTTGCAGCCGTCCACGAGGCCGATGATCGCCTCGCGGAACTGCCACATGACGTCGGGATCCTCCGGGGACCCGAAGTTCAGGCAGTCGGTGATGGCGACCGGCTGCGCCCCGGTGACCGCGACGTTCCGGTACGCCTCGCACAGGGCCAACTGGGCGCCCCAGTAGGGGTTGAGCAGCGCGAACCGGCCGTTGCAGTCGGTGCTCAACGCGATGCCCAGCCCGGACTCCTCGTCGATGCGGAGCATGCCGGCGTCCTCGGGTTGGGTCAGCACCGAGTTGCCGCGCACGTAGCGGTCGTACTGGTCGGTCACCCAGGACTTGTCGCACAGGTTCGGGGTGGCGACCAGCTGCAGCACCTGCTCGCCCAGTTCGGCGCCCGTGGCGCGGGGCAGGTCGGCCGACGTGCGGGCCTGGAGTTCGTCCTGCCACGCCGGCCGGGCCCAGGGCCGTTCGTAGACGGGGCCGTCGTCGGCGACCGTGCGGGGATCGACGTCGACGACCGTCTGGCCGTGCCAGTCGATGATCAGGCGATCCCCCTCGGTGACCTCGCCGATGACGGTGGCCAGGACGTCCCACTTCGCGCAGATCGCCAGGAAGGCGTCCACGTCGGCGGGAGCGACGACGGCCATCATGCGCTCCTGGCTCTCGCTCATGAGGATCTCCTCGGGCGCGAGGGTGGGGTCGCGGAGTTCGACCAGGTCGAGGTCGACGTGCATGCCCCCGGAACCGGCGGACGCCATCTCCGACGTGGCGCAGGAGAGGCCGGCCGCCCCGAAGTCCTGGATGGCGATGACGATGCCCGCCGCGTACAGCTCGAGGCAGCACTCGATGAGCAGCTTCTCCATGAAGGGGTCGCCCACCTGGACGCTCGGCCGCTTCACCGGGCCGTCCGCGTCGAAGGTCTCACTGGCCAAGATGGACGCCCCGCCGATGCCGTCGCCGCCGGTCGCCGCGCCGAACATGATGACCTTGTTGCCGACCCCGGTGGCCGCGTTGGTCTTGAGGTCGTCGTGCCCCAGGACGCCGACGCACAGGGCGTTGACCAGCGGGTTGCCGTAGTACGTGGGATCGAACGCCACCTCGCCGCCGATGTTGGGCAGGCCGAGGCAGTTGCCGTAGCCGCCGATGCCGGCGACGATGCCGGGCAGGACGCGGGCGGTGTCGGGGGCGTCCAGTGGGCCGAAGCGCAGGGGATCCATGACGCCGATCGGTCGCGCCCCCATCGCCAGGATGTCGCGCACGATGCCGCCGATCCCCGTGGCGGCCCCCTGATAGGGCTCGACGTAGCTCGGGTGGTTGTGGGACTCGATCTTGAAGGTGACGGCCAGGCCGTTCCCCACGTCGACCACGCCGGCCTGCTGGCCGATGCCGGCGAGCAGCGGACCGCGGGGGGTGTCGTGGCCGACCTCGGCGAACCGGCGCAGGTGCACCTTGCTCGACTTGTACGAGCAGTGCTCCGACCACATCACGGAGTACATCGCCAGCTCGCAGCCGGTCGGGCGGCGTCCGAGGATCTCCCTGATGCGGTCGTACTCGTCCGGCTTCAAGCCCAACTCGGCGTACGGCTGCGACTCGTGCGGGGTGTTGCGCGCGTTCTCCACGGTGTCGACCACGAGGACAAACCTACCTGGCCCCGGCGGGGCCGCCCCACCCCCGGTCGCCGCGCGGACGGCACTTCCGGGGTGGACGCCGAACGGCCGGCCCCGCGGTGGGGCCGGCCGTCCGGTCGCACGTCACGCGTGCGGCATGTCCCAGCGCCGGAACCCGGCGTCGATGGCCCGCTGCTCGTCGACGAACCAGACGTTCGCGCGAGCGGCCTCGTACACCGCGATGTCGGGAGTCAGGTAGACCTTGGTCTGCCGGGCAGCCTTGACCGTCCAGCCCCGCGGCCCCTCGCCGTTCGGGCCCGCCTCGGCAGAACCCGGGCCGAACGGCCCGTCCCAGACCTGCTCGACCTCCTCCTGGCCCTCGAGGGACGCCAGGTAGTCGGCTACCGATTCGGGCTGCTCGGGCGCCTGCGTCTCGACCTCGGGCGCCTGCACCTCGGCCTCGGCGGGGGGTTCGGGTCGCTCCAGCGGTTCGGGCTCGGCCTCGAGCTGAGCGGCCGCGTGCACCGGGGCCGGGATCTCGCCCCGTTCCGGGCCCGACGGCAGTTCCGGCGCCTCCGGGACGGACGGCAGTTCCGGCGCCTCGGGGACGGACGGCAGTTCCGCCGGTTCCTCGGCCGGCTCGATGGCCGGCGCCGCCGCCAACCGAGCCTCCAGATCCGGGTCATAATCCGCACTCACATACGGCACCGGCTCCGCAGCAACCCGCGAACCCTCCCCCGCACCATGCGCCCCATCACCCAAACCAGCACGCTCCGCCACCGACGACGCATGCT
>JAAYTZ010000038.1 GCA_012517965.1 Propionibacterium sp.
CCGCAGGTGCAGGGCTTGCCCTCGTTGCAGCCGCAGTCGCAGTCCGGGCCGCAGTTGCAGGTCTTGGCGACGGGCTGGGTGTCGGTCATCGGTTCTCCCTTTCGGTGGACGGTGGAGTGGGTGGTGTTCGGACCCGCTCCGCGTGGTGGGGGCCAGGGTCGGTCCGGCGTTCAGGCTACGAGACGCTACGAGATCGGCGGGAATCGCCGGGCCGCTCAGGAGCGGACCAGGCGGGCGATGGCCTCGGAGACCTCGGCCATCTTGTCCTCGGCCTCCTGGCCGCCGGTCTGGGCGGCGGCGAGGACGCAGTGGTTCATGTGATCGTCGAGCAGGCCCAGGGCGACCGACTGGAGCGCCTTCGTGACCGCCGAGATCTGGGTGAGGATGTCGATGCAGTACTGCTCCTCCTCGACCATGCGGTGGACGCCGCGGGCCTGCCCCTCGATGCGCTTGAGCCGGCGCAGGTAGTTCTCCTTGTTGCCGATGTAGCCGTGGTGGCCGGCGCCCGCGTGGCAGGAGGGCGGCTCGGGCTCGGGGGCTCCGCAGCAGCCGCCGGCCGTCTCGGGGGCTCCGCAGCAGCCGGACGCCGCCACCACAGCGGCGTCGGCCTCCGGCCGCGGCACCTGGTCCTGGACGTGTTCCATGCCACCACTATACCCCACCGGGGTATGACGCCGAAGGTCCGGGAGCGGGCCCCGACGCACGAACTTCGGCCACCCCGGAGAAGCGCCCGTCGCCAGCGTCGGCGACGACCCCCCGGGTTGTGGATGGCTTGTGGACGACGGGGCTCCGAACTCCCTCTATCACCCCCTCCGGCAGCGCTGTCAAGCGGGGCGCCAGCGGGCCGGGACCCTTGAAAAAGATCTCAAAATCCACACCGCGGCCACACCGTTCCCCCTTGTCAGAGGCATCCGGCGTCGCGCACCACCCAGGCCTCCACCGCAGCCCCGGCGCGTCGCCCACAGGCCCGCCCGCTTGTCTCCACAGCCGTCCACAGGTCATCCACAGGCCGGGGGCCTCGCCGCCCGCCAACCGGGTGGCGCCGGGTCGGCCGACGGTCTACCTTGCGAGGGCGAGCCCGCCGGGTCGCCCCGTCGTTCGACTGGGCGGCCCGCCCCCGAGTGCCCCTCGGGGCCGCCGCGAGCTCGACGCGCCGGGGATTGTCGGTGGGGGGCCCTAGCGTCGGTGGCAGTGGAGGTGGGAGATGTCGGCGGAGAACGTGGTGGCGTTCGGCGGCGAGCAGCGCGGCTCGTACGCCGACCGCACCCCGCCCCAGGATCTGCCGGCCGAACAGAGCGTCCTGGGTGCGATGCTGCTGAGCAAGGACGCGATCGGCGAGGTCACCGAGGTCCTCAAGGGCCGCGACTTCTACCGGCTGGCCCACGAGTTCATCTTCGACGCGATCATGGACCTGTACGGCCGCGGCGAGCCGGCGGACGCCATCACGGTCGCCGACCTGTTGGGCAAGCGCAACCAGTTGGGCCAGGTGGGCGGCCACATCTACCTGCACGAGCTGGTCTCCAGCGTGTCGGTGACGGCGAACGCCGGCTACTACGCGGAGATCGTCCGCGACAAGGCGACGCTGCGGCGGCTGGTGGACGCCTCGCTGAGGATCTCGCAGCTCGGCTACCAGGCCCAGGGCGACGTCAACGACATCGTCGACCAGGCCCAGCAGGCCATCTACGAGGTGGCCGAGGGGAAGGCGTCCGAGGACTACCAGCCGCTGAGCGAGCTGGTGGAGATCACCCTCGACGAGATCGAGTCACTGTCGCAGCACGGGGTGATGGCGGGCGTGCCGACCGGGTTCGTCGACCTCGACCACCTGACCAACGGGCTGCACCCCGGGCAGATGGTGATCGTGGCCGCTCGTCCCGGCATGGGCAAGTCGACGCTGGGGCTCGACTTCGCGCGGGCGGCGTCCATCAAGCACGGCCTCTGCAGCGTCTTCTTCAGCCTGGAGATGACCAAGCAGGAGATCGTGATGCGGCTGATCAGCGCGGAGGCGTCCGTGCCGCTGAGCCACATCCGCAAGGGGGAGCTGAAGGACGAGGACTGGGCGCGCATCGCCGCGAAGACCGCCCAGATTTCGCAGGCGCCGCTGTTCATCGACGACAGTCCCAACCTGACGATGATGGAGATCCGGGCGAAGGCACGGCGGCTCAAGCAGCGGTTCGACCTCAAGCTGGTGATCATCGACTACATGCAGCTCATGAGTTCGGGCAAGAAGGTCGAGAGCCGCCAGTTGGAGGTGTCGGAGTTCAGCCGCCAGATCAAGCTGCTGGCCAAGGAGCTGGAGGTGCCGGTGGTGGCGCTGTCGCAGTTGAACCGCGGCCCGGAGACCCGGCAGGACAAGAAGCCGCTGCTGTCCGATCTGCGCGAGTCGGGCAGCCTGGAGCAGGACGCCGACGTCGTCATCCTGCTGCACCGCGAGGACGCCTACAACAAGGACTCGCAGCGGGCCGGCGAGGCCGACTTCATCGTCGCCAAGCACCGCAACGGGGCGACCGACGTGATCCCGGTCGCGTTCCAGGGCAACCTGAGCCGCTTCGTCGACATGCAACGGTAGGCCGCCGCTCTCGGCGAGCCGCGGGAGGCGTCCCTGGCTTGCGCGCGGGTGGACACCCCGCTCGCGGTTTTGTTGCGTATACGCAACGCACCTTCGGCCTCGCGCCTGAGGCGTCCCTGGCCTGCGGCCGTCCGCGGGGAGCGTCGGGACTTCAGGACGCCGACGCGATCGAGGCGCGGGTCGCCGCGCAGAACTGCGGGCGACCGCGCCGATGCGCGCCCGTGCACCCCGAACCGGGCCGGCCGTGCTCGATCATGCGCAGGCCCGCGTCCCCCCTTGGGACCCTCGATTCGCGGACTGCATCGTGCTGACCAAATGTTACAGTAAGGACATGTCTTCGGCTGACGTGGACCGCGCCCTGTCCCTGCCTCCCGACCAGGTCGGCCCCGCGCTGGCGAGCCTCCCTGAAGACCAGTGGTTCGAGAGGAAGTCAGCCCGGACAGCACCGCGGGACGTGGCCATCCCGTTGGTGGCGATGGCCAACGCCGACGGCGGCGTTCTTGTCGTGGGCATCCACGACGGGCTCGTTGAGGACGTCCCACCCCAGCGGCGCAACGAGCTCAGGCAGGTTGCGCTGGACTTCACCCAGCCGCCGGTGCGCCTGCGCGCAGAGGAGGTGGAAGCAGCTTCCCCGGGCGGCGATCCCGTCACCCTGATGGTGTTGCGGATCGAGCCGGGGGATCAGGTGCACACCACGCAGAAGGGGAGCTGCTACCTGCGGGTGGGCGACGAGTCACGGCAGCTCACCGCCGCCCAGCAGCGTGAACTCGTCTATGACCGGGGGGCAGCACACTACGAGGCCACCCCCGTCGATCTCAGCGTGGACGACCTCGACCAAGACCAACTCGCACGCTACGCCCGGGCCATCGGGGCTTCGTCCATCGAGGGCCTGCTCGCCGCCCGCGACCTGATTGATCGCCGCGGACGCCTCACCGTGGCCGCGGAACTGCTGTTCGACGACCGTCCCCAACGCGAGTTCCCGAATGCCCTGGTGCGCGTCCTCAAGTACGGGGCGGACGAACGGGGCGTGGGACGCTCGATGAGCCTGGCAGACAACGAGGACGTCCGGGTAGAGGGCTCCCTGCCACGCCAGATCATGGTGGCGTCCGACACGATCGACCAGATGATGCCCAAGTGGCGCCAACTCGGCCCCGCGGGCCTGTTCGAGGCGCGCTCCCGGATCCCCCGGGACGCCTGGCTCGAAGGGCTGGTCAACGCCGTGGTGCACCGCTCCTACAGCATGATGGGAGATCACATCCGGTTCGAGATCTTCCCGAACCGGGTCGAGATCACCTCGCCGGGACGGTTCCCCGGCCTGGTGAACCCCGACAAGCCATTGGAGATCAAGCGTTTCGCACGGAACCCCCGGATCGCGAGGGTCTGCGCGGACATGGGCATCACCCGCGAGCTCGGCGAGGGGATTGCGCGCATCTTCACCGAAATGCGCCGGCGTGGGTTGGTGGACCCGATCTACACCCAGTCTTCCTCCACCGTGACGCTGACCTTGTTCGCCTCCGACGCGCTGCCGGCCGAGGTCGTGTCACGCCTCACCGCGAGCGCCCTGGCGATCCTCGCCGCCCTGCGGCTGGCGGGCCGGCCCTTGGGGACCGGTCAGTTGGCCGAGATGGCGGGCGTGACCCGCATGACGGCCACTCGGGCCCTGGCTGCGCTCGAGCAGGAGGGCATCGTCACCTGGCGGGGGACGTCCAAGCGCGACCCTCGAGCGACGTGGTCCCTGGGCCAGCTGTAACACCCGAGCTGCACCATCGGTGTTACAGCTCGGAACACCCAGAACTCCGCCCACCTGGGCGGTCCGACCCTCAGCAACCCGTTCACTCAACCGCATCGCCGACGCACCTATCCCGGGCATCCGGTACGGTGGCGGCACCCAGCGAGAGGAGGGGTCCGTGCAGGACGGATTGACGGTCGGCGCCACCGCGTCGATCTCGGTCGTGGTGGACGATTCGCTGACGGTGCCGGCGGTGTCGGACCGGTTCCCGCGCCTGGACACCATGCCGCGCGTGTTCGCGACGGCGTACCTGGTGGGGTTCGCCGAGTGTGCGGCGATGGCGGTGCTGCACCCCTTCCTCGACGAGGGCGAGTCGTCGGTGGGGGTCAAGGTCGACTTCGAGCACACCGCCGCCACCCCGGTGGGGTTGACCGTCACCGCCCAGGCCACGCTGACGGCCATCGAGGGGCGCCTGCTGACGTTCGAGGTGGTGCTGCGCGACGACCTCGACGAGATCGGACGCGGCACCCACCGCCGCGCGGTCATCGACCGCGCCAAGTTCGACGCCCGCGTCGCGAAGAAGGCGGACGCCGCGGGCGTCCGGTGAGCGGCCGGCGCCCGTGAACCCACTGGCCAGCACCTTCATCACCGCCGCCCTGGTCGCCTACTCCGTCGGGGTGTGGGGCGAGCGGCTGAGCGGGCGGCTGCGGTGGTGGCATTTCGCGTTCTTCGTCGTCGGCCTGACCTTCGACACGATCGGCACCGGGATGATGTTCGACTTCGTCGGCGGCCTGACCTTCGACGTGCACGGCCTCTCGGGGCTGGCGGCGATCCTGATGGTGGTGCACGCGGGGTGGGCGCTGGCGGTGCTGCGCCGGGGCGACGAGCGCGCGCTGGTGCGCTTCCACCGGTTCAGCCTGTTCGTGTGGCTGGCCTGGCTGGTGCCCTACTTCAGCCCGATGTTCTTCGCGATCGCCACCCGGTAGCGGGCCCGCACCGGCCCCCCACGGTCACCCACGCCCCCAGGTGCGACCCGCTTCCCCTCTACGGGAACCAACTCACACCCGAACCCCCGGCCGCGGCCATCCCCCACGACCAACCCCTGAAATCCGCACCCTCGATCACCGCAACGACCACGAAACCCACGCCCCCCACGATCGAGCGCGCGTTTCTCAGGCGCCAACGGCCGCACCCAAGCCAGCCCAGCAAAAGAACCCCCGTCGGCGGCACCCTCGCGCCACGCCGCCCGAGCGAGCCCTCACCGGCCCCCTCAACCCCACCCACGCCCCCAGGTGCGACCTGCTTCCCCGCTACCGGACCCGACTCACACCCGAGCCCACCCACGCCAGCCACGCAGCGGCACAAGAGAGCGGCGGCTGGCCGGCATCCATCAGGGATCGTCGGCCAGCCGCCTCGGGTGTTCCGGCCGCGCGTCCGCGGCCGGAACGGTCCCGCCCCCCTCGGGGGGGAGGGGCGAGTCTCTCAGGCTCTTCGGCGTGGCCGGCCGCGCGTCGGCGGCCGGGCGGGGTCGAGGGGGGCCCCGGCGGCGGCCCGCTGGGCGCCCGACTGGGCTCCGTCGTCGGGCACCGCGTGCCGGAGCACGGGGCCCCGGTTCCGCGCCCGCCGACGCTCCAGCACCGCGATCACGATCAGCAACACCAGCCCCGCGGCGGCGCCGGCGATCAGCCACCACATCCAGGGCTCCATCTTGAACACCGGCACCTCCGCCGCCTTGGCCGCCTCAACAACTTCCTCTTCCAGATCGTCGACTTCCACGGCGGGACGGCGTCCGAGATGGGGGTGGCGGTGACGATCGCCGCCCTCATCGAGACGCTGCCGATGCTGTTCTTCCGGCGGATCGTCCGCCGCTGGCGGTCGGGCACCCTCCTGAAGGTGGCGGCCCTCGCCTTCGCGGTGAAGTCGCTGGCGACCTGGCTCGCCGGCGGGCTGGGCGCGCTCTACCTCGCCCAGTGCCTGCAGGTGGGGGCGTTCGCCCTGGTCGTCCCGGCCTCGGTGTACTACGTCGACCGGTTGATGCCGCCCCGGGAGCGCGTCCGCGGCCAGGCGTACATGACCGTCACGCTCACCCTCGGCAACGTGGTGGCCGGCCTGGCGGGCGGGGCCTTGCTCGACCTCGCCGGGGTGCCGGCGCTCCTCGCCGTCGGAACGGCCTTCGGCGCGGCGGGGGCGGTCGCGGTCCTCGCCGGGGCGGAGCGGGTGTGATCCAGCCCTCCCCCGATCCGCTGCGAGATTGCGCACCGCCAACACCCCCGATATCATGAACAGGATTCTACAAACATTGGACAACTCATGACCCTGGACGACAGCCCCCGCAAACACCGTCGCCCGGACACCCGCCCGGGTCCAGACGAGCCCGACGACGTCGTCCTCGTCGACACCCAGGGCCGCCCGGTGGGCCGGGCCGACCGCACGGCGGTCCACCACGCCGACACCCCGCTGCACCTGGCGTTCTCGACCTACATCTTCAACGCGCGCCGCGAGGTCCTCGTCACCCGCCGCGCGCTCGGCAAGAAGACCTGGCCGGGCGTCTGGACCAACTCCTGCTGCGGCCATCCCAAGCCCGGCGAGGCGATCGAGGACGCCGCCCGGCGCCGCATCCGCGAGGAACTCGGCCTGCACGTCGGCCCGCTGGTCCCGCTGCTGCCCGACTTCCGGTACCGCGCGACCGACGCCTCCGGCATCGTCGAGAACGAGATCTGCCCGGTGTTCGCCGCCTTCGTCGCCGACGAGACACCCACCCCCGAGCCGGGGGAGGTCGCCGAGTGGGCCTGGGTGCCCTGGGAGAACCTCATCACCGCGATCGCCGCCACCCCGCACGTCTACAGCCCCTGGTCGGCACTCCAGGTGCCGCGCATCGCGGCCGCCTTCACCGGGCTGGACTGCCCCACGTTCGCCCCCACCGCCGACGTGGACGCCGCGATCCGCGACGTGGACGCCCTGCTCACCGCCGAGGTGGCCGCCCTGGACGCCGAGTGGGCGTCCTACACCGGGGGCCTCGGCCTCGACGTCCTGCGCGCCGACCTGCCCCGCTGGATGGGCGACCTCCTGGTCGGCCGCGGCAAGCGCTTCCGGGTGGGCATGGCCTACTGGGGCTACATCGCCGCCGGGGGCGTCCACGGGGGGGCGGGCTACCAGCACGCGGTCCGGGCCGCCGCCGCCCTGGAGACCCTGCACCTGTTCGCCCTCATCCACGACGACGTCATGGACGAGTCGGCCTCGCGCCGCGGCCGGGCCGCCGCCCACATCGAGGCCGCCGCCTGGCACCGCGCCGCACACGCCTACGGCGACCGCGAGCTGTTCGGGCGCAACCTCGCGATCCTGCTGGGCGACCTGGCCCACACCGTCGCCGACCGCCTCGTCGACGACCTGCCCCGGCCCCTGCGGGCCGTCTGGTACGCCCTGTCGGTCGAGCTCATCGCCGGGCAGCGCGCCGACCTCACCGGCGCCGCCGCGGGCCGCCGGGACCGGGCCCACGCCGAGCACGTCGCCCGGGTCAAGTCGGGCCGGTACTCGATCGCCCGCCCGCTCGAACTCGGCGCCACCGCCGCCGGGGCCACCCCCGAGGTCGTCGCCACCCTGCTCGAGTACGGCGACCACCTGGGCCGCGCCTTCGCCCTGCGCGACGACCACCTGGGCGTCTGGGGCGACCCCGCGCTCACCGGCAAGCCCGCCGGCGACGACCTGTTCGAGGCCAAGGCGACCGTCCTGCTGTCGCTGGCCCGCGACCGGCTCACCGGCCCGGACGCCGCCCTGCTCGCCCGCGTCGGCACCCCGGCCTTCACCCACGACGACGTCCCCGTCCTCGCCGACGCGATGCGCCGCGCCGGCGTCGCGACCGAGGTCGAGCGCCTGATCGCGGACGCCGCCGGCGCCGCCCTGTCCGCCCTCGGCACCCGTCCGCTCGCCCCCGCCGGGGTCGCCGGGCTCCGGGACGCCGCCCGCACCGTCGCCTGGAGAGACGCATGAGCACCCCGCAGCAGACCCGCCCCACCGCCCGCCCGACCCGGCGCCCCTCCCGACGCCCCACGGGCCGCCCGGCCCACGTGGCGGTCGTCGGCGCCGGCCTGTCCGGGCTGGCGGCCGCACTGCACCTGGCCGGGGACGGGCACCGCGTCACCGTCGTCGACCAGCTCCCGATCCCGGGCGGCCGCTACGGCCTGCTCGAGCGCGACGGCTTCCGCTTCGAAACCGGCCCCACCGTGTTCACGATGGTGCCGCTGCTCGAGGACGCGTTCGCCGCGGTCGGCCGCACGGCGTCCGACTACGTGACCCTGAACCTGCTCGACCCGGCCTATCACGCGCACTTCGCGGACGGGTCGACCCTGCTCGTCCGGCCGGGGCACGAGAAGATGCGCGCCGAGATCCTCGCCCAGTCGGGCGCGAAGGACGCCGCGGCGTTCGACAGGTTCGTCGCCTGGCTGAAGCGGCTCAACGACGTCGAGCTGCCGCACTTCATCGACGTGAACTTCAACTCGCCGCTCGGGCTGCTCAAGGCGCCGCGCGCGGCGGCCGAGCTCGTCGCCCTCGGCGGCTTCGGCCGGCTCGGCCCCGCGGTCGCGCGCCGGTTCGACGACGAGCGCCTGCACCGGATCTTCAGCTTCCAGGCCATGTACGCCGGCCTCGCCCCCGCCCAGGCGCTGGCCCTCTACGCCGTCATCACCTACATGGACTCAGTCGAGGGCGTCTGGTTCCCCGACGGCGGCATGCACGCCGTCCCGCGGGCCATGGCGCAGGCCGCCGAGGACGCCGGCGTCGAGTTCCGCTACTCGACGCCCGTCGACCGGGTCGAGCGGCGGGACGACGGGTCGGCGTCCGGGCTGCGGCTGGCGAGCGGCGAACGGCTCGCCGCGGACGCCGTCGTGCTCACCGCGGACCTGCCGATCGCCTACGAGCGGCTGCTGCCCGGCGTGCCGGCCCCGCGGGTGGCCCGCAGCGGCCGGTTCTCGCCGAGCGCGGTGGTGTGGCACGTGGGCGTCCGCGGCGACGTGCCCGAGCGGGCCGGGCACCACAACATCCACTTCGGGCGGGCGTGGGACGAGGCCTTCAAGGACCTGCTCGACCGCGGCGTCCCGATGGCGGACCCGTCGCGGTTCGTCGCCGTGCACTCCCTCGACGACCCGGGCGCCGCACCCCCCGGCCACCACACCCTCTACGTGCTGGAGCCCGCCCCCAACCTGCGGGCGGGCCGGCTCCTCGACTGGGACGCCGAGGGCCCCCGCCTGCGCGACCGCATGCTCGGCTGGCTCGACGCGTTCGGCTACCCCACGGACATCGTCACCGAGGAGCTGGTTACCCCCGCCGACTGGGCCCGCCAGGGCATGGCCGCCGGGACGCCGTTCGCGCTGGCCCACACGTTCGCCCAGACCGGGCCGTTCCGGCCGAAGAACATCGACCGGCGGGCGCCGGGCGTGGTGTTCGCGGGCTCGGGCACCACCCCGGGCGTCGGGATCCCGATGGTGCTGGTGTCGGGCAAGCTGGCCGCGCGCCGCGTCGAGGAGTACCTGCGATGACCGACGCCCTCGACGCCGGCTACCGGCGCTGCGCCGAGCTGACCAAGAAGCACGGCACCACCTACTACTGGGGGGCGCGGCTGCTGCCCGCCGGCCAGCGGCGCGACGTGTTCGCCGTCTACGCGCTGTGCCGGCTGGCCGACGACATCGTCGACGAGCCCGACACCGTGCAGCCCGAGGACACCGCGGTTCCCCGCGACGGGACGCCCGCCGAACGGCTGGCCGCCTTCCGGGCCGGCTTCTTCGACGCGCTGGCCCGCGGCACCGCCGAGCAGCCGGTCATGGCGGCGATCGTCGACAGCATCAACCGCCGCGGCACCGACCCCGAGTGCTTCGAGCGGTTCTTCGACGCCATGGCCGCCGACCTGACCGAGACCACCTGGGCCACCTGGGCGGACCTGCGCGACCGCTACATGGAGGGCTCGGCCGCCGTCATCGGCGAGATGATGCTCCCGGTGCTCGAGCCGCTCACCCCGGACGCCAAGGGCCCGGCCCGGGCGCTGGGCAACGCGTTCCAGCTCACCAACTTCCTGCGCGACGTCGCCGAGGACCTCGACCGCGGCCGCGTCTACCTCCCGCAGGCCGATCTGGCCCGGCACGGCGCCGACCCGGCGCTGCGCCGGGTGACGCCGGAGTGGCGGGCGATGATGGCCGAGCAGATCGCCCGCAACCGGGCGCTGTACGCCGAGGGGCAGCGCGGACTCGCCATGCTGCCGCCCGCGTCGCGCCGCTGCGTGGGCACCGCCCTGGTGCTGTACAGCCGCATCCTCGACCGCATCGAGGACGCCGACTACGACGTGTTCTCCGGGCGCCTCCGGGTGCCCGACCGCGAGAAGGTGGCCCTCACCGTGCGCGCGCTGACCCTCGGGGTGCCGCACGTCGACTTCGCCCCGCGCCCCCGGCGGGCGTCCGCGGCGGCGTGAGCGCGGCGCCGCCGCGGGCGCCGGGCCGGGTGGCCCGGGCCGTCCCCTGGGCGCTGGCCGTCGCGACCGTGGCCGGCCACATCGCCTGGCCGCTGACCGCCGGGGAGACCCGCCTCACCCTCACGATCGCGACCGTGCTCACCTCGGTGGCGGCCAGCGTCGGGCACGCCTGGCTGTGGCGCGGGCCGCGCTGGACGGCGTCCTACCTCGCCGTGACCGTCGGCATCGGCTGGCTGGCCGAGGCGATCGGCGTCGCGACCGGGTGGCCGTTCGGGCCGTACCACTACACCGAGGCGCTGGGGGTGGCGGTGGCCGGGGTGCCGCTGCTGATCCCGCTGGCGTGGTCGATGATGGCCTACCCGTGCCTGCTGGCGGCGCAGCGGCTGGTCCGGACGCGCTGGGCGACCGCGCTGCTGGGCGGCTTCCTGTTCACCACCTGGGACCTGTTCCTCGACCCGCAGATGGTCGGCGAGGGGTACTGGGTGTGGCACGAAGCCGAGCACACGCTGCCCGGCATCCCCGGCATCCCGGTGGGGAACTTCCTCGGCTGGCTGCTGGTCTCGACGGCGTTCATGGCGCTGCTGAGCCGGCTGCCGCGCGTCGCCGCCCCCACCGGCGTGCCGACGTTCCTTCTCAGCTGGGTGTACTTCTCCAACGTGTTCGGCAACGCCGTCTACTTCGGCCGGCCCGCGGTCGCCGTCTGGGGCGGCGTCCTGATGGGGCTCGTCGTCGTCCCGTGGTGGGTGAGCCTGCGGCGTCCGGGCTGGGCGCGGGGCGCCGCGGCGGACGCCGACGCGCCCGTCCCCGCGACCGCCGCGGCCGCCGCGGAGTCGGCCGGTCGGGCCCGATGATCGCCCGGCTCGTCGTCGCCGGCTCGACCGTCGCGGTCGGGCTGGCCGCGCACACCGTCGCGAACCTGCGGCACCTGCGGCGTCCCCAGGCCCGGGGGCCGGCGATCGCCGAGCGGGTCAGCGTGCTCGTCCCGGCCCGCAACGAGGCCGCCCACGTGGGGATCACGGTGGCCGGGCTGCTCGACCAGGCGGGCGTCCCCGACCTGGAGGTCATCGTCCTCGACGACGGCTCGACCGACGCGACCCCGGAGATCCTGGGCGGGTTCGCCGACCCGCGGCTCACGGTCGTCACCGGCGCCGACGAGCCGCCGCCGCCCGGGTGGCTGGGCAAGCCGTGGGCGTGCGCCCGGCTCGCCGAGCGCGCGACGGGCAGCGTGCTGGTCTTCGCGGACGCCGACGTCGCCTTCGGCCCGCACGCCCTGCGCGCCGCGGTCGCCGAGCTGCGGGCGGGCGGCTTCGCGCTGGTGTCGCCGTTCCCGCGCGAGGTGGCCGACGACTGGCTGGGCCGGCTCGTGCAGCCGCTGCTGACCTGGTCGTGGGCCGCGACCTTGCCGCTGCGCCTCGCCGAGACGCTGCCCCACCCGTCCCTGTCGGCGGCCAACGGCCAGTTCCTGGTCTTCGACGCGGACGCCTACCGGCGCCTCGGCGGCCACGCGGCCGTCGCCGGCGACGTGCTGGAGGACCTCGGGCTGGCGCGGGCGGTCAAGGCCGCCGGCGGGCGCGCCGCGCCGCTGAACGCCGCGCACCTGGCGTCGTGCCGCATGTACGCCACGCCGGCGGACCTGGTCGACGGCTACGGCAAGTCGCTGTGGGCGGCGTTCGGCGGGCCGGCCGGGAGCCTCGCCGTCACCGCGCTGCTCGGGCTGGCCTACGTGGTGCCGCCGCTGGGCGTCCTGCTGGGTGGGCGGCCGGGCGTCCGGCTGGCCGGGGCCGTCGGCTACGCGGCCGGCGTGGCGGGCCGGGCGGCGGTGGCGGCCCGGGTCGCCAACCGGGTGTGGCCGGACGCCGCGGCGCACCCCGCGTCCATCGCGGCGTTCGCCGCCCTCAACGGGATCTCGTGGTGGCGGCGGCTGCGCGGCACGGCGTCCTGGAAGGGCCGCCCGGTCACCGCCGCGCCAGCACCCGCAGCAGCCGGACGCGGTTGAACCGCAGGATCGCCACGAACGGCGCGTTGACCGCGCAGGCCACCGTGGCGAACAGCGCCGCCAGCCAGCGGGGGCCGAGGCGGGCGATCGGCACGAGCGAGGCCAGCGACAGCCAGTGCACCCACTCGGCGCGGCGCACTTCGACCAGGTAGCCGGCCAGCGCCTCCGGCGTCCGGCCGGGCAGGCGTCGCTTGCTGAGGCCGAACACGCCGCCCCACTCGGGGAGCGTGCGGGCCCAGCGGTCGACGCCGAGGCGGCGGTAGTGGCGGGGCGCGTCCAGGCGGGTGAGCCGCAGCGGCCCCCGGTCGCGGGCCAGCCAGCCGGCCGGCCAGCGGGGCGCGGAGGCGCCGACGGCGAGGGTCCAGGCGGCGACGATCCCGAGGTCGGCCAGCACCAGCGCGGCCAGGCGCCCCAGCGTCCGCCGGGTCACCTCGGGTTGCGGCGCGCGAGCGCGGCCGACAGGACGGTCGCGAACGTGCACCACGCCGCGTAGCCGCCGAACGCCGCCGCCTTGCCCGGGCCGGCCTGCGCGGCCCGGCGGGCGAGGTCGACCGCCGAGCCGGCGAGCACGGCGGCGCCGGCCGTGGCCAGCGGCAGGTGGTGCGCCCGGAAGAACAGCGCGCTCCAGGTGGCGTTGAGCACCAGGTTCAGGCCGAACGCCCGGCGGAACTCGGCAGCCTCGGCGTCCCGGCCGCGTTCCTCGAGGTCGGCGCTGGTGGCCGTGGCGGCGACGGTGACGAGGGTGTAGAGGCCCGTCCACACCACCGGGAACGCGACCGCGGGCGGCTGCCAGGCCGGCTTGCGCAGGCCGCGGTACCAGGCGCTGCTCGGGTCGGTGAGCAGCGAGCCCGCCACGGCGGTGGCGGCGACCCCGGCGCCGACGCGGCGCAGCGTCCGGCTCCACCGTTTCGGGTCGATGGACGCCGTCGCCAGCCGCACCGCCTCGTCGAAGCCCTTGAGGCCGCCGGGCGGGTCGCCGAGGAGGTCGCGGGCGTCGTCCTCGCGCTTGACCGCGTCGTGGATCAGGCTGCCCACCAGCGGTTTCGCGATGCCGGCCGGCACGGGGGTGACCACCCCCACCCAGTGCGACGCCAGCCAGGGGGTCAGCACCGGCACCGTGCCGATCAGCCGCGGCCGCAGCCCGGCCACCTTCGCGTACCGGCGCATCATCTCGACGTAGGTGAGCACCTCGTCGGACCCGACGTCGATCGTCCGGTTGACGTCGGGCGGCAGGTCGGCCGCCCGGACCAGGTAGTGCACGACGTCGTCGATCGCGATCGGCTGGATGCGGTTGCGCAGCCACTTCGGCCCCACCGCAGCCGGCAGCCGCTCGGTCAGGTGCCGCAGCATGTCGAAGGACGCCGACCCGGCCCCCAGCACCACTCCGGCCTGCAGCACCGCGGTCGGCACCCCGGAGCGCAGCAGGATCTCGCCGACCTCGACCCGCGACGCCAGATGGTCGGACAGTCCGCCCGGCGGGTGCAGCCCGCTGAGGTAGACGAGCCGCCGGACGCCCGCGTTACGGGCCGCCTGGGCGAAGGTCTCGGCGAGGCGCCGGTCGCGGGTGCGGAAGTCGCCGCGGCCGTCCATCGAGTGCAGCAGGTAGTAGGCGACGTCGACGCCGGTGAGCGCCGCCAGCACGTCGCCGGCGGCCGCGGCGTCCCCGGCGACGACCTCGACGCGGTCGCGCCAGTCGGCCTTCAGCCGGGCGGGCGTGCGGACCAGCACGCGGACCCGCCAGCCGGCGGCCAGCAGGGCCGGCACGAGGCGTCCGCCCACGTAGCCGGTGGCCCCCGTCACGAGGGCGATGCGGTCGGACATGTCAGCCTCCCAGGGCGGTCAGGATCGGTGGCAGCAGGAACAGCATGCCCAGCGACCAGGTGAGATGTGAGGTCATGGGGCCCAGGACGCCGCCGGTCACCCGGCGCTGGGCGGCGGTCAGCAGCCCCAGGCAGACGCCGGCGAACGTCAGCAGCGGCACCCCCGAGAACAGGGTGGACGCGGCGTAGAGGGCGGTGGAGCCGATCAGGGTGGCCCGCCCCTCGAGGGCGGAGTAGACCGCCCCGCGGAAGAACAGCTCCTCGGCCAGCCCGTTGACGGCGGTGACGGCGGCCACGATGCCCAGCGAGCCGACGCTGGCGTGCGCGAGCAGCCCCTCGACCGGCCCGGCCAGCAGCGGGATGCGCGCCACGACGACCGCGCCGGCCAGGAAGATCGCCAGCAGGATGATCCCGAGCAGGAACCCCTGCAGGACGCCGCGGCTGCGGCGTCCGTCGCGCGTCACGCCCCGCCCGAGCCGCAGGGGCCCGGACGCCAGCGCGCCGGTCGTCCAGATGGCGGCGACGCCGAGGGTGGCGGCGTAGAACAGCGGATCGCCCGGCCGGATCGCCAGCGCCAGCCCGAGCGCGACCGCCCCGAGCGCGACCGTGGCGGCGACGACGAGGCGGCGCCGACGGCGGACCGCGGGCGGCTCCGCCGGGGCCGGGTCCACGGGCAGCAGCAGCGACGCGGTCAGGAAGGCGCGCAGCTCACGGACGACGGGCAATGGCCTCCCTTCCGGTGCGGTCCCCCGATCTTAGTGATTAGACAAACCTTAGACAAGCCGGGAAGGTTGGCCGGCGGCCGGCACGGGTCGGACGGGCGGCCGCAGCTGCACCACCAGCAGCATCAGCACCCAGCCGGCGAGGTAGGTCGAGCGGATGAACGCCTCCGTCACGGCGGGCGGCGGATCGAACGCCGGGTGGAACATGTGCAGGGCCACCATCGCGTCGTTGGCGAAGATCAGGGCGCCGCCCGTGGCCACCCAGACCGCCACCCGCGCCGGGAAGGCGCCCCGGAACACCGTCGAGACGGTCGTCCACCCCATGAGCACGATGATCACCGCGAACACCACCACGGGGATCACCATCGCGCCGGGCAGGAACGGCCAGATCACGACGCACAGCACCAGCGCCACCGCGGCGTACCCGAGCGCCGGACGCGCCTCGACGCGGCGCGGCCGCCCGCGCCAGAACGTCGCGACGAGGACCAGATACGCCACCGCGAACGTGCCGATGCCCGCCAGGCGACCGGCCCCGCCGGGCAGGGCGACGAACCCCACCAGGAACGCGTCCCCGAGCGTGGAGAACAGGAGGGCGGCGGTGAGCAGCACCTGCGTGGGCGTCCGCGGCCTCGCGATCAACGCCAGGACGAACAGCGCCGCGATCGGCGGGGTCTTGAGCCAGCGGACGACGCCCTCCGGGGCGCCGGCCAGCACCAGCACCGCGACCACCACCGCGACCACCCCGAACACCGCGACGGTCGCCCGCTGCCCACGCTGCAGCGGGAACGGGCCGAGCGGGTCGCGGGCCAACTCCTTCGTGACGGGGCTCACGGGACGGTCCCACCCCTGCGATCCGGCGACCCGGGTCAGCGACACCTGCTCCATCGCACCTCCTTGTGCGCAGTCGCCCGCTCCGCTCGGAGCGGGCGTCCCTCCGGCCCGGCGCCCGACCCGCAGGCCGCGGCTCGGGCCGCTAGTCGCGGGGGCCCCGCGTGATGAGGACCGGGCAGCGCGCGTTGCGGATGACCTCGCGGCTGGTGGAGCCGAGCAGCAGCCCGGCGAAGCCGCCCCGGCCGCGCGAACCGAGCACGATCAGCGACGCCGAGTCGGAATGGTCGAGCAGCACCTGGGCGGGGTGGCCGGGCCGCACGCGGATCTCGACCTCGAGCTCGGGGTGGGCGCTGGCGTGCGTCGCGACCAGGTCCTTGCACATCTCCTCGAGGCGGGTGCCCAGCGTGCTGTCGTCGACGCTCCAGCCGCCGATGACCGAGGTGATCCAGGGCACGGGGTCCCAGGTGTGGACCGCGATGAGCTTGACGCCGCGCTCCGCGGCCTCGGCGACGGCCAGGCGGATCGCCTCCTCCGCCTCGGGGGACACGTCGACGCCGACGACGACCGGGCCGGTGGACTGCACGTGGGCGTCCTCGGGCACGATGACGACCGGGCCGTGGGCGTGCGAGGCGACGGCGACCGACGTGCCGCCGAGGGCCCGCGCCGACAGCGGCGCCGAGTGGGTGCGCGACCCGATGACCACGAGCTCGGCGGTGTGGGTGGCGCGGGCCAGCGGGTAGGACGCGTCGTCGGTGAGCATGATCGCCTCGACGGGCAGCCCCGGGTACTTCTCGGTGAGGTAGGCCTTCTCGGCCTCCAGTCGCTCCTCGGCGCGGCGGTGGTAGCCGGCGACGAGGTCGTCGATGCGGTCGACCTTGCTCATGATCTCGCCGCGGGACAGCGCCGGCATGTCGGGCACGACCAGCACCAACACGAGCGGACGCCCCTGCGCCACCGCCCGGGCGGCGGCCCAGTCCATCGCGCTGCGGGCGATCTTGGACCCATTGGTCCCGACCACGATCTTGCCGGTGTAGTCGATGTGCTCGGTCACGGCATCCTCCTGACATGCGACTGCCGCGCCGGTGGACGTCGTGGTCCTCCCACCCCGCCCACCCGTGCGCGAGGTAACGCGTTCAGCCTACTCCCCGCGCGGTCGGCCGGCAGGAGTCCGGCTGCCCCCGGCCGACTTGCCCACCGACCGGCGGGCCCGCGGCCGGCCGGGGCGCCTACCCTGGCCTGGTGGAGTGGGCGCTCGCGTTGGTGCTGGTCGTCACGATCGCCGTGGTCGGGTGGTGGTGGCGCCGTCGTGCGGCCGCGCCGCGCGTCCCGGACACCTTCGAGGAACTCCTGGCCGGCGGCGCCGAGCTCGCCGTCCTCAACGAGCGCTACGGCGACGCGCCCGGCGCCCCGTTCCCGGGGCCGCGGGCGCGGGCCTGGGCCTACGGCGTCCTCCACTCCGAGGGCGTGGACGCCGACGCCGACCCGCGCTACGCCGCCGACCTGCTCCGCCGGGCCGAGCCGCGCCTGTCCCGGGCGGCGGCCGCCGCCCTCGTGCGAGCCATGCTCTGAGCCCGACCGGACGCGGCCGGACCGCACGCGGCGCCGCGCCTGCGCGGCCGGCGCCCGCGGCTCCAGCAGGCAAGTGGCCGGGCCGCACTGCCCCGCATCCCCTACCCTGGCCCCCAATTGACGCCGACCCGAGGGTCGGCCCATCGAAAGGACCACAGATGGCTCTCACCCGGCGCACCGTGCTCGGCGCCCTCGCGCTCGTCCCCCTCGCCGGCTGCGCGGCCCAGCCCGCCGCGACCACCCCCGCAGCGTCCGCCACGTCCGCCGGCACGACCGCCGCGGCGAAGACCTACAAGATCGGCATCGTCCAGATCGTCACCCACCCTTCCCTGGACGCCGTGCGCACCAACTTCGTCGAGGAACTGAAGAAGCAGGGCGTGACCGCGGAGGTCGACTACAAGAACCCCGAGGGCGACCAGTCCACCCTCAACACCATCGCCCAGGGCTTCGCCGCCGACAAGAAGGACCTCGTGCTGGCCATCGCCACCCCGAGCGCCCTCGCCGTGGCCCAGGCCATCTCGGACAAGCCGATCCTGTTCGCCGCCGTCACCGACCCGGTCGGCGCCAAGCTCGTCGCCTCCCTGGACGCCCCCGGCAAGAACGTCACCGGCACCTCCGACATGAACCCCATCGACAAGCAGATCGCGCTCGTCAAGCAGCTCGTCCCCAACGCCAAGACGATCGGCATGGTGTATAGCTCCGCCGAGCAGAACTCGCTGGTGCAGCTCGAGCTGGCCAAGACCGAGGGCGCCAAGGTCGGGCTGACGGTCGTCGGGGCCGCCATCACCAACTCCTCCGAGGTGCAGCAGGGCGCCCAGTCGCTGGTCGGCAAGATCGACGCCTTCTTCATCGGCACCGACAACACCGTGGTCTCCGGCCTGGAGGGCCTGATCTCGGTCGCCCAGACCGCCAAGCTGCCGATCATCACCGCCGACGGCGACTCGGTGAAGCGGGGCGCGGTGGCGTCCTGGGCCGTCGACTACGGGAAGATGGGCGTCCAGACCGCCCAGATGGCCGCCAAGATCCTCGCGGGGGCGGCGCAGCCGGCCACGATGCCGGTCGGCTTCCAGGACGACCCCGTGCTGACGATCAACACGGCGGCCGCCGCCAAGATCGGGCTGACGATCCCGGACGCCGTCAAGGCCGCCGCGGACGTCACCCTCTGACGCCGGCGTCCGCCGCACCGGTTAGCGTGGACCCCGAGCAAGGCACGTCCGGCCGAAAGAGCGCACCACGATGATCATCGCCCTCCAACTCGGGCTCCTCTACGCCGTGATGGCGTTGGGGGTCTACCTCACCTACCGCGTCCTGGACTTCCCCGACCTGACGGTCGACGGCAGCTTCACCACGGGCGCCTCGGTGACCTCGGTGCTGATCGTCGGGGGGCAGTCACCGCTGCTGGCCACCGTCGCCGGCCTGCTGGCCGGGGCGGTGGCCGGCTGCGTGACCGGCCTGCTCCACACCGCCGGCCGGATCAACCCGCTGCTCGCGGGCATCCTGACCCAGATCGCCCTCTACTCGATCAACCTGCGCATCATGGGCAAGGCCAACGTGCCGCTGCTGGGCCAGACCACCCTGCTGTCGCCGCTGCGCGACAGCGGCCAGCTCACCACCTGGGTGGGCGTGGGCGTGTTCGCGGGGGTCGTCCTCGCGGTCGGGCTGGTCACCGTGTGGTTCCTCGGCACCGACATGGGCGTCGCCCTGCGCGCCACCGGCGACAACGAGGCCATGGCCAGCAGCCAGGGCGTCAGCGTCGATCGGGCGAAGGTGCTGGGGCTGACGATCTCGAACGCCCTCGTCGGCCTGTGCGGTGCGCTGGTGGCCCAGTTCGCCGGCTTCGCCGACATCAGCATGGGCATCGGCCTCATCGTGGCCGGCCTCGCGAGCGTCATCATCGGCCAGGCGCTCCTCAGTGGCCGGACGGTGTGGGTCGCCGTGGTCGCCGTCGTGCTCGGCTCGATCGTCTACCGGGGCGTCATCCAGATCGCCCTCGGCGTCGGGCTCAACCCCAACGACATGAAGCTCATCTCGGCGGTGCTCGTCGTCGTCGCCCTCGTCCTGCCGCGGACCGCCCCGCTGCGCCAGTGGCGGCGGCTCCGCGCCTCCCGCGTCGCCGTCCCCGACCTGACCGAGACGGACGCCCCCGAGGCGGCGGCCCCGACCGGAGAGGCGGCCCGCTGATGCTGCGCCTGACGGGAATCCGCAAGGTCTTCTACCCGCACTCGGTCAACGAGCGGGTCGCGCTGCGGTCGATCGACCTGCACCTGGCGCCCGGCGACTTCGTCACGGTCATCGGCTCGAACGGGGCCGGGAAGTCGACGCTGCTCAACGTCATCTCCGGGCGCATCCTGGCCGACGCGGGCGACGTCGTCATCGACGGCCAGTCGGTGACCCGCATGCCCGAGTACCGGCGCGCCCGCATGGTGGCGCGGGTGTTCCAGGACCCGATGGCCGGCACCGCCCCCCACCTGACCATCGAGGAGAACCTGTCGATCGCCCACGCCCGCGGCCGCGGCTCGGGCCTGCGGCGGGCGATCACCCGGGCCAAGCGGGCCCGGTTCCGCGAGGAACTCGCCACCCTCGAACTCGGCCTCGAGGACCGGCTCGGCACCCCGGTCGGCATGCTGTCGGGCGGCCAGCGGCAGGCGCTCAGCCTGCTCATGGCCACCTACGTGCAGCCGAAGATCCTGCTGCTCGACGAGCACACCGCCGCGCTCGACCCGTCCCGGGCCGCGCTGATCAGCCGGCTCACCACCGTCGCCATCGAGCGCAACCACCTGACCGCGCTGATGGTGACCCACAACATGAGCCAGGCGCTCGCCATGGGCAACCGGCTGGTCATGATGCACGACGGCGCGATCGTCCTCGACGTGCCGGCCGCCGAGAAGGACCGCCTCACCCCGCAGCACCTGCTCGACGAGTTCGCCCGGATCAAGGGCGCCGCCTTCTCCGACCGCACCCTGCTCGACTGATCAGCGGGAGGCGCCCAGCACCAGCCAGCGGTCGCCGCGCGCGCGGCGTCCCAGCAGCAGGCCGCGCAGGGCGAGGAAGCCCGTGAACGCCGCCCACAGGGCGGCCAGGGCCCACGGCGCCCCGGCACCCAGCAGCCACGGCCCCGCCGCGCGCACCGCCAGCACGAGCGGCAGATAGGCGACCAGCACGGCCACCATGGCCCCGGCCAGCCACCGGCCGTCGCCGGCGCCGATCAGGACGCCGTCCAGCACGAACACGTACCCCGACAGCGCCTGCCCCAGCCCGACGACCACCAGAGCCGCGGTGAGCGCCGCCCGCGTCGCCGGGTCGGGCGTGAACAGCGCCGGCAGCACCGGCGAGGCCAGCACCACCGCCACCCCCAGCACCGCCCCCGCCCGGACGCCCCACCGCACCATCAGCGCCGTGGCCCGCCGCACGGCCCCCGCGTCCCCGGCACCCAGCGCCTTGCCGGTGAGCGCCTGCGCGGCGATCGCGAGGGCGTCCAGGGCGAACGTCAGGAACGACCAGACCGTGAACGCCACCTGGTGGGCGGCCAGCGGCACCGGCCCCAGCCCCGCCGCCACCCACACGGTCACCAGCAGGATCGCCCGCAGGGCCGCCGTCCGCACGATGAGCGGCACCCCGTCCGCCGCGGCGCGCAGCACCCCCGCGGGGTGGACGCCCCACGGGGCGCCCTCGCGGCGCGCGATGCGCAGCAGCGCCACCACGAACACGGCCGCCATCGACGTCTGGGCGAGCACCGTGCCCCACGCCGACCCCGCGACGCCCCACCCCAGGCCGTAGACGAACCACACGTTGAGCAGGGCGTTCGCCGTGAACCCCAGCACCGAGACGACCAGGGGCGTCCGGGTGTCCTGGAAGCCGCGCAGCACCCCGGTCACCGCCAGCACGACCAGCATGCCGGGCAGCCCCCACGCGCTGACGGCCAGGTAGGCCGTCGCGTGCGTCAGCACCGCCCCGGACGCCCCCAGCAGCCGGCACACCGGCTCGACCAGCGCGAACGCCGCGACCGCCGCCACCGCCCCCAGCAGCAGGGCCAGCCACAGCCCGTCCATGCCCGCGGACGCCGCACCGCGCCGGTCCCCCGCGCCGAGCAGCCGGGCGACCACCGCGGTCGTGCCGTAGGCCAGGAAGACGAACACGGACGCCGCCGTCGCCAGCACCGCGCTCGCCACCCCGAGCCCGGCCAGTTCGGCGACGCCGAGGTGGCCGACGATCGCCGAGTCCACCAGGAGGAACAGCGGCTCCGCGACGAGCGCCAGGAACGCCGGCACCGCCAGCCGCACGATCTCCCGGGCGGTGTCGTCGGCGGGGGTCTCGGCCACCGGGCGAGCCTACCGGCCCGTCCCGGCCCGGCCGGCCCGCGCCTCGGCGAGCGAGCGGGCGACACCCTCCTGTCGCTCCCAGTTGCCGTAGGCGCGCCCCCGCGAGGTGAGCCGCACGAGTTCGGCCCGCACCTCGGGCGCCACCACCCCGGGCGGCCGGTCGCGCCACGGCGTCCCCGGCAGCGGCAGGAAGGCGTGCGTGTGGACGCGCGCCCCGGCGTCCGCCAGCTCGCGGATCAGCTCCAGGGTGGCCGCCACGTCGGCGTCCGTCTCGCCGGGCATGCCGAAGATGAAGTCGACGTTGGGCACCAGCCCGGCGGCGAGGCAGTGCCCGACCGCGACCCGGACGGCCGCGACGTCGTGGCCGCGGTGGGCGGCGGCCAGCACGGCGTCCGACCCCGACTGGCCGCCGACGATGACGTTGTCGTTGTCGGCGTACCGCCGCACCAGCGCGAGGGCGTCGGGGGTGACGTGCTCGGGCCGCAGCTCCGACGGGAAGGTTCCGAAGTAGAGGCGGCCGTCGGCGGGCAGTTCGGCGCGCACGGCCCGCAGGAGGCGCTCGACGGCGTCCAGGTCGGGGTCGGTGCCGGACGCCCCGTACGACAGCGCCGACGGGGTCAGGAACCGCACCTGCCGCTTGCCGAAGCCCAGCATCGCCCGCACGTGGGCCACCACCGACCCCACCGAGCGGTGCCGGAACCGGGCCCGGGCGGCGTACGGGGTCTGGCAGAACGCGCAGGCGTAGCGGCAGCCGCGGGTGATCTCGATCGGGCCGATCCGCCGCTCCCGCAGCGCGAAACTGCCGAACTCGTCGAGGTCCTCGACCGGGCGGCCGCGTCCGCGGGGCACCGCCCCCGCGGCGTCCGGTCGGAGCAGGCCCTCGACCTCCTCCAGCGGCGACCCGGACTCCAGCGCGGCCGCGAGGGCCCGCATCGTCCACTCGCCCTCGCCGGGCGCCACGAAGTCGAAGCCCGCGCCGGCGGCGTCCGCGGGGTCGGCGGTGGCGTGGGGTCCGCCGACGACGTGCCGGGCCGGCACCCCGCCCGGGGTGAGGGCGCGCACCGCCCGCAGGCGGCCCGCGACGGCGTCGAACCCCGGCGAGAACGCCGACCACAGCACCACCGGGGCCAGCCCCCGGCGGGCGACCGCCGTGATCGCCGCGGCCAGCGTCGCCGCGTCGGGACCGGCACCGGGCCAGACGACCTCGGGCGCGCGGCCGGCCGGCAGCGCGTCGAGCGCCCCCAGGCAGGCGGTGATGCCGTACCGGGCCTTGGTGCCGTCGGCGACGACGAACGCGGCACGCATCGCTCAGGGACGCCGCGGGGCCCGCAGGCGGGCGAGCAGCGCGGGCAGGGTCGTCCCGCCGGGGCCCACGTCCACGACGACGGCCCCGGACGCCCGCGCGGCGGCCAGCCCGCCCGGGGAGTCCTCGACCGCCAGGCAGCGCTCGGGCCGGACGCCGCAGCGCCGGGCCCCCTCGACGAAGCCGTCGGGGGCGGGCTTGCCGCGCGGGACGTCCCGGGGGGTGACCAGGATCGGCGGGGTGATGCCGGCTGCCCCCAGCCGGGCCCGGGCCAGTTCGGGCATCGCGCTGGTGACCACCGCCCAGGGCGTCCGGCGCTCGTCGAGGAACGCGAGGAGCTCGGCGGCGCCCGGGAGGGCCACCACGCCGTCGAGGTCGTGGATCTCGAAGTCCTCGTGGTCGGCGACCTCGGCCGCCAGGGCCGCCTCGTCGGCGTCCGGGAGGAGGCGGCGCAGCGACACCGCCGCCGGGATGCCGTGGATGCCGCTCAGCACGTCGGCGACGTCGAGGCCGTGGCGGAGGGCGACCCGCGTCCAGGCCCGCTCGACGGCGGCGGTCGAGTCGATGAGGGTGCCGTCCATGTCGAACAGGACGGCGGCCACGGCGGCGGGATCGACGTGGGCCAGGGCGGCGGGCGGCGGCTCGGGCATGGGCCCGATTGTGCCCGACCGGAGGCGCGATCCCCGCGCCCGTGTCACCCTGGCCTCCATGACGCCGCTGCCGATCTTCCCGTTGGGCTCCCCGCTGATGCCCGGGATGCCCGTGGCGCTGCGCGTGTTCGAGCCGCGCTACCTGGAGATGATGAGCGACCTGCTCGCCACCGACGCGCGGCGGTTCGGGGTGGTGCTCATCGAACGGGGCCACGAGGTCGGCGGCGGCGACGCCCGCTTCCGGCTCGGCACCGTCGCCCGCGTCGCGGCCGTGCAGCGCTCCGGCCCCTCGTTGGAGGTCGTCGGCCGGGGCTTCGAGCGCTTCGAGGTCGTCTCGTGGCTGCCGGACGCCCCCTACCCCCGCGCCGAGGTGCGGCTGCTGCCCGACTTGCCCTGGGCGGACGCCGACGCGGACGTCCTCGTCCGGGCCGAGACGATCGTGCGGCGGGCCCTCGCGCGGGCGTCCGAGTTCGAGGACCAGGCCTGGCCGGCGACGGTGACGCTGCCCGGCGCGGGGGCCGAGCGGGCGTGGCTGCTGGCCGGCATCGCCCCCATCGGCCCGCTCGACCGGCACGCGCTGCTCGGCTGCACCTCGACCGTCGAGTTGCTCGACCGCCTGGTGGCCGCCGTCCAGGACGCCGACGAGGCGCGCTCGTTCGGCGTCCGGCCCGAGCCGGGGGCCGGGGAGCCGGACGAGGACGACTGAGGCTCCGCGGGCTAGTCTCGACGGGTGGAGGGTCGGCTGCGGGCGGTGGCGATCACGGCGATCGCACCCCTGGCGTGGGGCGGCTACTACGTGGTCGTCCGCAACGTGCTGCCCGACGACGTGCCGCTGTTCGGTGCCGCGGTCCGGGCCCTGCCCGCCGGGCTGGTGCTCATGCTCCTCACCCGCACCCTGCCGCGCGGCGCCTGGTGGTGGAGAAGCGCGATCGTCTCGCTGCTCACGATGGTGGGCTTCCTCATCCTGATCTACCTGGCGGGCGCCCGGCTGCCGTCGTCGATCGCCTCCACCGTCATGGCGCTCAACCCCGTCGTCATGATGCTGCTGTCGCTGCTGCTGCTGCGCGAGCGGCTCCGCCGCGTCGCCCTGCTCGGCGCGGCCGCCGGGCTGGTCGGGGTCGCGCTGCTCGTGGGCGTCTCGGCGACGCCGATCGACCCGGTCGGGCTCGTGGCGTCGGTGGCGGCCATGCTGTCGGGCGCGATCGGCTACGTGCTGACGCAGCGCTGGCGACCGCCGGTGCCGCCGACGACGTTCGTGGCCTGGCAGCTGATGTGGGCCGGGGTGATCCTCACCCCGATCGCGCTCGTCTTCGAGGGCTCCCGCCCGCGCTGAGCGCCGCCGAGGTCGCGGGGTTCGCCTACCTGTCGCTGATCGCGACGATGGCGGCCTACATCGCCTGGTTCCACGGCCTCGCCCACCTGCCCGCCGGCACCGTCGGCCTCATCGGCCTGCTCAACCCGCTCACGGGCACGCTGCTGGGCATCGCGATCGCCGGGGAGGTGCTGACGCCGCTGCAGATCGTCGTCTGCGTCGCGATCCTCGCCGGGGTGGCCGCCGGCATCCCCCGCCGCCGGCACGACGCCGCCGAGCGCGTCGCGGCGTCCGAACGCACCTAAGGTCGCGACCAAGGGAGGCGCGACGGCGAGCGGACTAGTAGATTGCCTGCCACGCAGCGTCACTCGAAGAGGAGTTCGCATGAGGATCGCAGTCAAGTACGGGGCGCTCAGCACGGCGCCGCTGGTCGGCCCCGACGGCCACGCGGTCACCGAGAGCGGGCAGGCCACGATGGCCCGCCGCCTGCTCGAGCTGTACCCGGGGGCGGTGGTCGTCGGCAACGAGGCCCAGCTCACCCCCGAGTTCGAGATCGTGACCCTGGGCTCCCTCGACCCCGAGAACACCCTCGTCATCAACCTGGACGTCCTGGACAGCGTCTGCGTCTTCCAGCGCCTGCACCGCGGCGGCGCCGAGCCGAAGATCATGAACTTCCAGTGGATCAACCCCTCCACCTACCACCACCCGGTCAACTTCGCCGCGCTGGGCCTGTCGTACGCCTTCTTCCCGACGTTCTGCTCGGGCGAGCGCACCGCCGCCGAGGTGCGCGAGATCGTGTCCCGCTGGGCCATCCCGTCGCTGGCGAACCGGGCCCGGATCGCCTCGTCCGAGCTCGGCATCGACGCCTCGCGCCCCGTCTCCCACAGCGACCTGGACGAGCCGATCGTCCTGTACCCCGCGATCACGATGGACGCCCGCAAGCAGCCGGGCGAGTTCTTCAAGATCGTGGCCAACGTCGCCCGCCGGACGCCGATCCGGGTCGTGGCCCGCCTCGCGCCGTCCGCCCTGACCACGACGCCGGCGCTCCACCTGGCCACCCAGCGCTGGTCGAAGGTGACGCCGCTGCTGTCGTCGCAGGACGACTACTGGACCGAACTGTCGCGCACCACCGCGTTCGTGGCCACCGCCGTGGAGGAGGCCTACGGCCTGCAGTACGTCGAGGCGATGCGCGCCGGCGCGATCGGCATCCTGCCGAACCGTCCGTGGGCGAAGCGGCTGGTGCCCGACACCTACCCGTACCTGTACAACACGACCGCCGAGGCCGAGGAGATGCTCTACGAGGCGGTGACCAACCCGCAACTGGCCTCCGACAAGGTCGACGAGGCCGTGGGCGGCGGGCACTTCACCTCGTGGATCCGTGAACATCACGACCGCACGCGCTTCGACCAGGCCTTCAAGGCCAAGGTCAACGAGTGGTTCGCGGTCTGACCGCCCCCGCCGCCCGCCTCCGGCCGTCCGATCACCGATCGGGCGGCCGGTCCGTCTCGGACCGATTCCCACCGAAATGCCGGTGGCGAAGCTGCCCCATCGGGCCCGGATAGGACTAGTCTCCTAGCGGGACCGCCCGTGTGCGCACGGCTCCGGCCCCGACCGGTCGGGAGAGCCCCTCGGCGGTCCCGCACCGTGAACCTTCCATCCGTTCCTCCCCCTGAAGGAAGATCCATGGCAGCAACACCTGCTGAGGACATCGTCGCCGGCGTCGGTGGTCCCCAGAACATCGAAAGCGTCACGCACTGCGCGACGCGCCTGCGCTTCCAGCTCCGGGACGCCGCCAAGGTCGACCAGGCCCGCCTCGACGCGATCCCGGCCGTGATGGGCACCGTCCCCCAGAGCGGCGATCGTTACCAGGTGGTCATCGGCGGCGGCGTCCAGACGGTCTACAACGACATCATCAACCTGCCCGCGATGGCCGGGAACAAGGCGGCCCCCACCGACGCCGAGATCAAGGCCGCCGCCCGGGCCCAGGTGCGCGGCAAGTTCCACTGGCTCGACAGCTTCTTCGAGTACCTGGCCGACTCGTTCCGGCCGATCCTCGGCGTGCTGCTCGGCGGCTCGCTCATCATCGCGATCGCGGCCGTCCTGGACGCCCTGGGCATCGTCCCCTTCCAGGGCGTGGACCGGGCCGTGGAAGCCGGCGCGAGCTGGATCTTCTGGGACGCGATGTGGCGCGCGGTCCTCTACTTCCTGCCGATCATGGTCGCCTACAACGCGTCCAAGAAGCTGAACGTGGATCCCTGGCTGGGCGGAACGATCATGGCCGCCCTCTTCACCCCCGAGTTCATGAGCCTGGGCGCGAAGAAGTATGTCGAGACCGCGGCGGGCAGCGGCCTGTACCAGCAGGTGCAGGGCTTCCCGGACACCGTGTGCACCACCAACCCGACGCTGGGCACCGAGTCGTGCGTGGCCACCATCTTCGGCCTGCCCATGCAGCTCAACGGCTACGGCGGCCAGGTGTTCGTGCCGCTGATGATGGTCGCGGTGCTGGCGCTGGTCTACCGCGGCTTGAAGAAGATCTTCCCCGAGAACATCCAGATGGTGTTCGTGCCGTTCTTCTCGCTGCTGATCATGATCCCGGTGACCGCCTTCCTCATCGGCCCCCTCGGCGTCTGGCTGGGCACGGGCCTCGGCACCGGCCTGGCGTGGCTCAACGGCAACGCGCCGATCATCTTCGCGATCCTGATCCCGCTGCTGTACCCCTTCCTGGTCCCCCTGGGCCTGCACTGGCCGCTCAACGCCCTGATGCTGGCGAACATCCAGACCCTCGGCTACGACTTCATCCAGGGCCCCATGGGGTCGTGGAACTTCGCGTGCTTCGGCGCGACCGCCGGCGTCCTGGTCCTGGCCGCCCGCGAGAAGGACAACGAGATGCGGCAGACCGCCACCGGCGCCCTCGCCGCCGGCCTGCTCGGCGGCATCTCGGAGCCGTCGCTGTACGGCATCCACCTGCGGTTCAAGCGGATCTACCCGCGCATGCTGGTCGGCTGTCTCGTCGGCGGCCTCATCACCGGCCTGCTCGGCGGCGTGAAGACCCAGGCGTTCGCCTTCACCTCGCTGCTCACCATCCCGGTGTTCGAGCCGATCTGGAAGTACTCGATCGCCATCGCCGCCGCGTTCGCCACCGCGATGATCCTCGTGATCGTCTCCGGCTACAAGGACAAGGTCGCCCCCGAGCTCGCCACCGCCGGCGCCCCCGCCGCGATGGCGGCCCCCGCGGCCCCCGCGAGCGTCACCGCCCCCGCCGCGGCCGCGGCCCCCGCCGCCCACTTCGCCGGCGCCGACGTGCACCACAAGCCGGCGACGGTCCCGGGCACGATCACCCAGATCCCGTCGCCCCTGGAGGGCACGGTCCTGCCGCTGGCCGACGTGCCCGATCCGGTGTTCGCCAAGGGCACCGTCGGCAAGGGCGTCGGCATCGACCCGACCGGCGACACGGTGTACGCGCCGGCGTCCGGCACGGTCATCGTGGCCCAGGCCACCGGCCACGCCTTCGGCCTGCGGCTCGACGACGGCATCGACCTGCTCATCCACGTGGGCATCGACACCGTCCAGTTGGGCGGCAAGGGCTTCCAGGTCAAGGTCGCCAAGGGTGACCGCGTCGAGGCCGGGACGCCGCTGGTCACCTTCGACCGCGCGGTCATCGAGGAGGCCGGCTACTCGCTGGTCACCCCGGTGCTGGTCACGAACTCCAAGAAGTTCGGCGACGTGATCCAGGCCGCGTCCGGCCAGGTCGAGATCGGCCAGCCGGTGATGATCGTCGTCGCCAAGGAGGCCGCGCCCGCCGAGGCCTGACCGGCACCACCGCACCGGGCCGCCGGTCCCCCAGGGGGCCGGCGGCCCGGTCCGCGTCCGGCGCCCTCCCGCCGGGCGGCGTCCGGGCGGGCGCGCACGCCGGGCGGGCCGAAGGGCGTCCAGTAGCCTGACGCCGTGCAGGCGTCCCCGAAACGACCGCTCGTCAGCGTGATCGTCCCCGTGTACAAGGTGGAGGACTACCTCCCGCGGTGCCTGGACTCGATCCTGGGGCAGACGTACGGCAACCTCGAGATCATCCTCGTCAACGACGGCTCCCCCGACGGCTGCGGCGACATCATGACCGCCTACGCGGCGCGCGACCGCCGCATCCGGTTGGTGTTCCAGACCAACCAGGGCCTGGGGGCGGCCCGCAACCGGGGGCTGTCGATCGCCACCGGCGAGTACGTGGTGATGATCGACAGCGACGACTACGTGGCCCCCGACTACGTCTCGCGGATGGTGCGGCTGGCGAGCCGCACGAGCGCCGACGTCGTCATCTGCAACTTCTTCTTCGTGCTCCCCTCCGGGGTCAAGATCCCGTTCCCGCTGATGACCGCGCGCCGCACCCTCACCGGCGACCAGGCGGGCCAGCGGGCGCTCGACCTCCTGAGCATCCCCACGTTCGCCTGGAACAAGCTCTACCGCCGGACCCTGTTCACCGACCCGGGCAGCACCTTCCCGTCGATCTACTACGAGGACGTCGCCACGATCACCCGGGTGCTCGCCCGCGCCGACCGGGTGGCCGTCACCCACAAGCCCCTCTACCACTACTGCCTCCGGAAGACGGGCATCGTGGGCAACTTCCACGGCCGCAACGTCCGCGACTACCTGCACGCGGTCAACATCATCCGGCACTTCATCTGGGACGAGGACCTCTGGCACGTGTGGCGCCGGCCCTACCGGGGCTTCCTGCGCCGCGTCGAGACCCACCTGGTCGTATCGATCCAGTCCCGCCACGACCTGCCGCTGCGCGACCGGTTGGCGGCCAGCCGCCGCGTCGTCCGGGAGATCCGCCGGCTGCGGGCCGCCCCGTCGGCCGCGCCCCGCGGCCCCGACCACAGCCTCGACCTCGACCCGGAGGAGGTGTTCCGCGACCTGGTGCCGGGGCGGGACGCCCACCGCTCCGCCGCGTCCCGCCGTCGCCCGCGACGCGTCCGGGTCGCCCCGCCACGGCCGCGGCGCCACCGGTCGACCGCCACGTGATCCGGGGCCGGCGCCGATCGCGGCGCGGCCCGGCTACCGTGGCGCCGTGATCCCCGCGCTCGCCGGCCTGCTCACCGGGCTGTCCCTCATCGTCGCCATCGGCGCGCAGAACGCCTGGGTGCTGCGACAGGGCATCCGGCGCGAGCACATCGGGCTGGTGGTCGCGCTGTGCGCCGTGTCGGACGCCCTGCTGATCGTGGCCGGAACCCTCGGCGTCGGCGTCCTGGTGACGACGTTCCCCGCGGTGCTGGTCGTGCTCAAGTGGGGCGGCGTCGCCTACCTGGTGTGGTTCGCGGTCGCCTCGTTCCGGTCCGCGGTGCGGGCCCGCGGCCTGACCGAGGCGGCGCCGCGGTCGGCCGGCTCGGTTGTCGCGACGACGCTGGCCCTCACCTACCTGAACCCGCACGTCTACCTGGACACCGTCGTGATGCTCGGCAACCTCGCCAACCAGTACGGCACCCAGCGCTGGATGTTCGCGGCAGGCGCCGTCGCCGGGTCGCTCGCCTGGTTCACCGGGCTGGGGTTCGGGGCCCGCGCGCTGGCCCGGCCCCTGGCGCGGCCCGCCGTCTGGCGCGTCATCGACACGGCGATCGGGCTCGTCATGCTGGGGATCGCGCTGAAGCTGGCCACCCTGTAGAGGCGCGGAGCACCCTGGAGGGGGCGCGGAGCGCCTCCCCGGAAATGTCGGCGCCCCGCCTTAGCCTGCCCGCATGTCCACGACGATCGACCGCCCGTTCGGGTTGGACGCCGAGAGCCTCGGCGACGCACTTCCCGCGTCGCGGCCCGTGCGTCCGAGCCGCCCGGGGGCGTCCGGCCGCTTCGCCGGCCTCGACGGCGTCCGGGCCGTGGCGATCCTGAGCGTGCTGGTGTTCCACCTGTACGCCGGGTGGCTGCCGGGCGGGTTCCTCGGGGTGGACGTCTTCTTCGTCATCTCCGGCTTCCTCATCACCAGCCTGCTGATCCGCGAGCGCGCCACGAAGGGGCGCATCGACCTGCGCGCCTTCTGGACCCGCCGGGCCCGCCGGCTCCTGCCCGCCCTCGCGGTGTGCGTCGGGGTGAGCGCCCTGGTCGCCCGCGCGGTGAGCAGCGACCTCGTGGTGGGGCTGCCGCGGCAGGTGCTCGGGGCCGCCACCTTCTCGACGAACTGGCTGGAGATCGCCGGCGGCGCCAGCTACTTCGACCAGACGGCGCCGACGCTGTTCATGAACTTCTGGTCGCTGGCGGTCGAGGAGCAGTTCTACCTGGTCTGGCCGCTCGCCACGATCGGGCTGCTCGCGGCCCTGGCGCCCCGCCTCCGGGCCGCGGTGCCGGCCGTGGCGGCGGTCGTCTCCACGGTGTTGATGGCCGTGCTGTACGTGCCGGACGCCGACGCCACCCGCGTCTACTACGGCACCGACACCCACCTGATGGGGCTGATGATCGGGGCGGCGCTGGCGTTCGCGTGGGCGTCCGAGTTGCGCGGCCGCCTGGCCGACTGGGTGACCCGCGGACGCCGCTGGTCCGGCCCGCTGGCCCTGCTCACGCTGCTGGTGCTCATGCTGGTGCTGTCGGAGGAGTCGCCGATCACCTTCCGCGGGGGGTTCGCGCTGGCGTCCCTGGTCACCGGGGTGCTCGTGCTCGCCACGGTGGCCCGCGCGGACGGCGCCGGCCGGCCGCTGCGGCGCACCGCCTGGCAGCGGGTCCTGGACGCCCCGGCGGCCACCTGGGTCGGTGAGCGCTCCTACGGGCTGTACCTGTGGCACTGGCCGGTGATCCTGATCGTCGACCAGCTCTGGCTGACCACCCCCGGGTCGGCCGAGTTCGCCGCGCGCAGCCTCCTGGCCGTCGTACTGACGGGGCTGGCGGCCGAGGCGTCCTACCGGTGGGTGGAGACCCCGGTCCGCGTCGACGGCTTCCGCGCCACCGGAGGCCGCGTGCTCGTCGCGCTGCGCCGGCTCTCGCCGCGCCGGCTCCGGGCGGCCGTCGGCGTCGGCGTCCTGACGGGCGCCTGCCTGGTCGCGACGATCGCGACGGCGCCGACGGAGTCCGCGACGGCCCGGCTGTTGCGGCAGAACGCGGGCGTCGCGGCCGGCGCGCAGGCCCAGCCCTCCCCCGGCACCGCGGTCACCCCGGCGCCGCAGACGTGGGCGATGCCCACCGGCGACGAGATCGACGGCTTCGGCGACTCGGTCATGGTCGGGTCCGTGGCGGCCCTCCAGCTCTACTTCCCCGGCATCCGGCTGGACGCCGTGAGCAACCGGTACGTGCGCGACGGCCTGGCCGCGATCCAGGCGCGCGGCGCCGACACGCGGCGCGCCGTCGTCCTCGGGTTCGGCATGAACGCCGGCGTGAACGCCGACGAGTTCCGGTCGTTGCTGGACGCCCTCGGCCCCGACCGGATGGTGGTGGTCGTGAACCTGTACGGCACGTTCGCCCGCGTGCAGGAGGACAACGCCGCCATCGCCCAGGCCGTCGCCGGCCGCCCCAACGTGATCGTGGCCGACTGGTACGCCACGGTGGCGGGCTCGCCCGCCGGGCTCCTGCAGTCCGACCGGAAGCACCCCAGCCTGCGTGGCTCGCACGTGTACGCGCGGACGATCCAGCAGGCGTTCGCGACGCTGTCGGAGCGCCACACGAGCGTGCCGGTCACCGGGCTCGCCGAGTACCCGCTGCCCCGGCGCTGACGCGCCCGCGACCCTGCCCCGGCGCCGACACGCCCGCGACCCTGCCCATGCGCCGACGTGCGCCTGCCAGGCCTGCCGTTCCGGGGTTTAAAGACGAGAAGCCCGACACCACCCCTGTGTGGTGCGGGCTTCGGTGAGCGGAATCAGTGATCGGTTCCGGCCGATTCGGCCCAGTAGTCGGCCGGGGGCCGGAAGGCCTCCGTCCAGTCCTGAGACACGATCACAGCTTCTCCTTTCGGCTCGGTCTGCGACCGAGCGGTTCGGCGTGTTCGGACCGGGGCAGACCCGGCCACATTCAGCGACCGAGCTTGTCCTCGGCCTCGGCCATCAGCTGCCAGCCCTTCTTGAACTCCTCCACGA
>JAAYTZ010000039.1 GCA_012517965.1 Propionibacterium sp.
CGCGCAGCTGCGGGTGGACACCATTCGGGAGAACACCATGCGGGGCCTGGCCCACGCCCGCGCCCAGGGCCGGGTCGGTGGGCGGCCGACCGTGATGACGCCGGAGCGGACCGCTGAGGCGGTGCGCATGCGCCGGGGCGGGGCGAGCATCACGCACATCGCCAAGGTGCTCGGTGTGGGCAAGTCTTCCGTCTCCCGAGCCCTGGCGAAGGTCGAGGACGACGAGCCGAACGAGAGGGCTGGCTGAAGCCGCCCAGACCTTACCTCCCCCATCCCCCGATAGATGCCGCCCTGCTCAGCACAGACCCCTGTCAAGGGTGCGGCGCAGCCGCATCACGTAGTGACGCGAAGCGCCCTTGACAGGGGTCTGTGCTGAGTGATCCTTCCGGCGTCGGGGGATGGGTGGAACCACCTCGTCGCGTGAGCCCGTGCACAGGTCGGACAAGCGCTCGGTGAGACGCCTACGCGCGGTGCTGTCAAGTGGGACTTCCCTGTGGGCGGACAGTAGATCTCCCTGCTGGCGGACAGCTCATCTCCCTGTCCGTCAGCAGGGAAGTACGTGTCCGCCTACAGGCAGATTGGCATGTCCGCTAGCACCCGGCCTCGGGGGCGTGCACCATGGCACCCATGACTGCTGACGACTCAGATGCGGCTCCCTCGAGGAACTACCGCGAGTACACGACGGATGGCACGTACTGGACCGGGCGGAAGACGGGCAACGGCGGGATCGAGGTCCTTCGCCTACGGGCCGGGACCTACGAGGTCGTCGAGACGTTCGATACGTTCCAGCGGCTCGGGGCGGCAGTAGGTGCCGCGGCTCAGCTTGCGTACCTCCAGGGCTGGCGCGACGCCCAGGCGGAACTGTCGCAGAAGGTGCTGGGTTCGCTCGCGGACGTCGGCATCCGTCCCGTGACGATCATTCCTGACGAGGAGGACCCTGCCGAGAGCGCATCGGGTGTGCAGTGAGCGACGTGTATGAGCGAGTCCGGTGGGCAGTCGGCCAGCTGCTCCGACCGGGAGGCCACCTGCGTGACCCGGCGTTCGGGCGGCGCGTCGGCGACATGGTGCGGACCGCTCACGCTCGCTGGCGGATCGTGGACATCCGGTACCTCGGGGACTCCATCACCCACCGGCCGAAGGTGGAGTACCTCGTGCGCCCGCTCAGGCTGCTCAGGCGGCTCCCGCCCGTCTGGGTTCCAGCCGAACGCTTCATGCGGAAGTAGCGGTGGACGCGAGCGCTCTTCCAGACGACGTCGCGCGCCTGGCCACGTGGTCAGCGTGGATGCCCTTCACCCCGGGCACGGTTCGCGCGTCACCCACGACACCCGGTGTCTACCTGTTCCGTCAGCGCGGCGCCCTGGTCTACGTGGGCCGAGCCGGTGAGCGCAGCGGCAAGGGCCTTCGCGGTCGGCTGACGATCTACGTGTCGGGCCGGGCCCCGCACAGCGGTTTGGGCAACCTCGCCCTGGAGCGAGGGCTCCAGGACCCGGCATGGCTTCGCGCCCGGCTCGAGGACGTGGAGGGGGTGCGCGACTGACAGTTCAGGACTGGAGCGCGCTGGCCGTACGGCGTGCGGAGCTCGAGGTCTGCTGGGCGTCGGTCGCGGCCGCGGAGAACTCGGTCCAGCTCGAGCGCGCAGTGCTCGACGCGCTCCACGAGGAACCTCTCTGGAACCGACTCCGCTGAGGGACCCTGCACCCGCATCGGCTGGGCAGGGCCACAATCCATACATGAGCGCTCTGACCGTGCGGGTCCTGGCCGCGGGGTTCGAGCGGACGCTCGCCGAGGGGCCCGTTGAACAGGTGGTTCCGGCTAGCGGGCTCGTTGTGTCCGTTAGCGGTGCGCGCTCGAAGAACGTGAGGCTCGACGGACGGTCGGTGCGTCTCTCGGCGGGCGAGCCTGGGCTGCTCGCCGTCGACATGGTCCGGTCGACGGGCTTCCACCGTTTGGTCGTGGATGGTCAGTCCTTCTGGTTCGGCACCGAGGACGCGAAACTGGGGCTGGCCGGCGTGGCGGACGGGGCGGCGCGTCGCGCGGCTCGCTTGCGCACCCGCGCCTTCTTGTCGGGCTCGGCGTAGCCGATCTTGCGCAGCTCGTCAGCCGACCAGCCGGCCGCCAGCGCCGCGCTGTACTGCTACCGGAACGCACCGAAACCACTGGTAGACCGTTTTCGGGCTGGCGGGTAGACTGGAATCCCACCGAGAGGGGAGCCCGGTCATGGCTGAGAGGTTCGACGTCGAGCAGCGTTGGCCCGAGCTGTTCGCGCAGCTCGATGCGACCCAGCGCCATGCGGTGGTGCAGTCGCTGGCTTCGGCCTGGCACGAGGGCTGGACCCCGAACCGGGAGGACGTGGAGAACCTGACCGACGAGGCCCGCGGCGCGATCGACGCCGCGGAGTACCGGAGCCGGGCACACGCCGCGGCGCGGCGGGTTGTGCCGGTCGAGCGTCGGGTTTTCGTCCGTGACGTGAAGCCCTATGAGGTCCCCGAGCGTCTGGATGATTTGAAGGGTCCGGCGGGCGGCGTTGTCGAGCTGCCCCACACGGTGCTTTGGGCACCCGGTGGTGGACGGGTTGACCTTGATGAGGAGGGCGGGGTCGGCCTGGCCTACCGGGCGGTGGTGGCGGAGGGCAGCGTTGCCGACCAGGTGGCCATCTTGAACCGGGACCGGCTGGTGGCCGTGTGGCAGGAGCTGCTGCTGCCGCGGCGTGCTCGCGAGCTGTGGGAGGCTCGTTTCCCCGAGCTGCGCGCCGCGGTGAGTGTGTGAGTGCCGAGACCGACGCTCAGCGTGAGGTAACCCGCGTCGCCCTGGCCGGCATTGCCGGGGCCGGTTTCGCTCTGGCGGGCTCTGGTGCGATCCGCGAGCACGGCGTGAGCGACCGGCCTACCGAGGACGTCGATCTGTTCACCCCGAGACAGGATTCGGCCGAGTTCGGCCGCGCTGAGCAATGATCAGAACCTGTGGATGGTCCTCGGCGGGGTGACGTGATTGGGCGCACCTTCCCGGGGATGATCTGAGATCCGAAGCAGTTCTGATCAAGGACCGGCGTTGGCGCGCTGGTTCGGGAAGGTACGCCCATGCTC
>JAAYTZ010000040.1 GCA_012517965.1 Propionibacterium sp.
CAGGCGCAGTCGGCCGCGACCGGGCAGCGCCCGCAGGCGGGGGCGGCGGTCGCGGTGCAGACCTGGGCGCCGAGCTCCATGGCGGCGACGGCCCACCGGGCGGCGTCCGCGTCGGCGTCGGGCAGCCAGGCGGCGGCCCGGTCGCGTTCGGCGCGGGTCAGGGTGGGCGGCTCGAAGGCCCGGCCGGTCTCGAGGCGGGCCAGCACCCGGCGCACGTTCGTGTCGAGGACGACGTGACGCCGGCCGTGCGCGAACGACGCGATCGCGGCGGCGGTGTACTCGCCGACGCCGGGCAGGGAGCGCAGGTCGTCCAGGTCGGCCGGCACCTCGCCGCCGAAGCGGTCGACGATCGCGACGGCGGTGGCGTGGAGGCGCTGCGCACGGCGCGGGTAGCCGAGGCGTCCCCAGGCCCAGACGGCCTCGCCCGGCTCCTCGGCCGCGAGCGCGGCCGGGGAGGGCCAGCGGTCGAGCCACTCCCGCCAGGCTGGCTCGACGCGGGCCACCGGCGTCTGCTGCAGCATGAACTCGCTGACCAGGACGCCCCACGGCGTCGCGTCGGCGGCGCGCCAGGGCAGGGGGCGCGCGTGGGCGGCGTACCAGGCGCAGATCTCGGCGACGAGGCGGGGACGATCCACGGGCCCCGAGCGTACCCACGCCGCCGGGCGGTGGCGTCACCCCCTCGCCGCGGTCGGGTCACAGCGGCCGGTCCCCGGTCTGCCACGCGCGCGGCTGGGCGCTGCGGCTGTGGTCGGTGAGCTCGGCCCACACCGTGTCGAGTGCCTCGGCCACCGTGCCCACCTCCAGCACGGCCAACGCACCGCCGGCCGTCACCCCCGACGCGCGCGGCACCAGCGCCACGGTCACGCCGAGCCGCTCGGCCTCCGCGAGGCGTCGCGCCGTGTCCGGGACGCGCCGCAACTCCCCGGACAGCCCGACCTCGCCGAGCGCCACGAACCGGGTCGCCGGGTGCCAGCCGCCCGCCGCCGCCGCCACGGCGACGGCCACCGCCAGGTCGGCCGCCGGGTCGGCCAGCCGCACGCCGCCCACCGTGGACACGTACACGTCCTTCGTGGCGGTCTTGATGCGCGCCCGGCGGTGCAGCACGGCCAACTGCATCGCCACCCGCGAGGCGTCGACCCCGTGCGTCACCCGGCGCGGTGCGGGGGACGCCGACGGCGCCACGAGCGCCTGCACCTCCGCCAGCAGCGGACGGCGCCCCTCCAGGGTGACCGTCACCGCCACCCCGGCCGCCGGCTCGCCCTGGGCGGACGTGAACAGCCCGGACGGGTCGCGCACCTCCTCGATGCCGCGCTCCGTCATCTCGAAGCAGCCCACCTCGTCGGCGGGCCCGAACCGGTTCTTCGCCGCCCGCACCATGCGGAAGCCCGACTGCCGGTCCCCCTCGAACGACAGCACCACGTCGACCAGGTGCTCCAGCGTGCGGGGGCCGGCGATCGACCCCTCCTTCGTCACGTGGCCGATGATCAGCACGGCCATCGCCCTCCGCTTCGCCACCCGGACCAGCGCGTTCGTCACCTCGCGCACCTGCGTCACCCCGCCCGGGACGCCGTCGGTGCCGTCGGCCGAGACCGTCTGCACCGAGTCCAGCACCAGCAGGGTGGGCGCCAGCTCCTCCACGTGCCCGAGGATCGTCGCCAGGTCGCTCTCGGCGGCCAGGTACAGCTCGGGGCAGAGCGCCCCCGTCCGGTCCGCGCGGCGGCGCACCTGGGCCGCCGACTCCTCCGCCGTCACGTACAGGGTGGACCGGCCCGTCCGCGCCCACGACGCCGCCGCCTCCAGCAGCAGCGTCGACTTGCCCACGCCCGGCTCGCCCGCGAGCAGCACGACCGCGCCCGGCACCAGCCCCTCCCCGAGCACCCGGTCCAGCTCCCCGAGGCCGGTCGGCACCGCCCGCGCCTCCTCCGCCGCGACCTCCGTGATCCGCAGCGCCGCCGCCCGGGGGGACGCCGCTCGCGTCGCGGACGCCGTCGGCGCGGCCTCCGCGACCGAACCCCAGGCCCGGCACTCCCGGCACCGCCCCACCCACACCGGGCTCACCCAGCCGCACTCGCCGCACCGGTACTCGACCGTCGTTCTCGCCATGCCCGACACGCTAGGGACCCGCTCCGACATTTCCCGCGCCCCCCGCCCGGCGCTACCCTGCCCGCGTGGAGACCCACGAGGAGACCGAGCCGGCCGGGCTGCGGGTCGGCTACGTCCCGGGGGTGATCCTGACCCGGTGGCGCCGCGTGTGGGCCGAACGGCTCCCGGGGGTGCCGCTGGAGATCGTGGCCGTGCCCGAGGCCGAGCAGCGCGCCGCGCTGGACGCCGGCGCTGTCGACGTGTGTTTCGTCCGCCTCCCGCTGGACGCCGCCGGCCTCCACCTCATCCGGCTGTACGACGAGCTGCCCGTGGCCTGGGTGGCCCGCGACCACCCGATCGCGCTCTACGACGCGATCACCACCGCCGACCTGGCCGGGGAGGACGTGCGCAGCGTCCCCGACGAGGACGCCCTCGGCCGCGTCGCCGAGGCGGACGCCGTCCTGCGGGTCCCGCTCTCGGTCGCCCGCTCCTTCAGCCGCCGCGACCTGGTCCAGCGGCCGGTGACGGACGCCCCCGCCACGACGGTTGCCCTGGCCTGGCCGGCCCACCGGGACAACCCGCTGATCGACGAGTTCATCGGCATCGTCCGGGGCCGGACGGCGAACAGCTCACGGACGGCGCAGGAACGCGCCGGCGTCCAGGGGAAGCGGCGCCGGCGGCTCAGATCTTGACCAGGCCCCGGGGCGTCCGGAACTTGGCGGCCTGGATCCCGGGCTGGCCGTTGGGGGCGGTGAACTTGAACTCGACGCCGTCGAAGACGTCGCCCAGCTCGAAGCCCAGCCAGTCGCTGACCCGCTGCCGGCTACCGGCGATGTAGATCTTGATCAACTCGATGCTCCCCTCGCCGAGGGCGCTGGGATGGGTCGAGGGGTCCGACGTCCACTTGACGAAGAAGGGGAGCTGGGGGTCGGCGATCAGGCCGCGGACGCCGATCTGCTCCCACTCCAGCCGGCGGCCGTCCGGGAACTGGCGGGAACCGACGCCCGCCTCCCGCTGCAGGCGCTCCTCGAGCGGGGTCATGTCCTCGACCTCGCACACCCAGCCGAGCCAGCCACCCCCCGACTCCGAGCGGGCGCGCACCGCCTGGCCGAACGGGGCCTTCTCGGCGGCCGGGTGATCGAGGGCTTCGACGACCTCGAGGTACTGGCCACGGGTGAGCGGAAGGATGTGGTTCCGCGTGCCGAAGCGTGGGTGGAAGCCGCCGTCCTTGAACTGGGCGCCCAGTTGGTCCTCCAGGCTCGCGACCGCGGCCTTGAGCCCCTTGGGCCCCGCCGCGAAGGACAGATTCGCGATGTGCATGTCGCCATTGAAGTGCAATGCTCGTCCAAAAGCGAATCGGCCCCCGACCCTGCCTTGGCTACGGGCTTCGCCGTTGATTCCGGCGCCGTGCCGCGTTGGCTGACAGTGTTACCCATCGCGCCTCCTATGCTGGCCGTCGTGGTCGAGGTGGGGGTGTCGGGAAGCGGCGCGGCGGCGTCCGGCGGGGTCGGAGCCAGGCAGCAGCCGGCCTGGGAGGTCGTGCTGGTGCTGGGCGTGTCGCTCGGCCAGTCCGCGGTGTACTCGATCCTCAGCCTCCTGGAGAAGCTGACCCGACCGGACCAGCCGCTCGGACGGCAGACCACGTCCATGAACACCTCGGTGGTCCCCGACCGGCCCTGGCTCGACCTGGCCTACCAGGTGGCGGGCATCGTCTTCCCGCTGATGCCGGCTCTGCTGGCGCTCTACCTGCTCCGCCTGTCGGCGGACCGGGCCGGCATCGGGTTCGACCTGCGGCGTCCGGGCTTCGACGTGAGCCGGGGCTTCGCGGCCGCCGCGCTCATCGGCATTCCCGGGCTGGCGTTCTACTTCGCCGCCCGCTGGCTGGGCATCAACACCGACGTCCAGCCGGCCAACCTGGCCGCCCACTGGTGGACGATCCCGGCCTACGTGGGGCTCGCCGTGATGAACGGCGTGCTGGAGGAGGTCGTGATGCTGGCGTTCCTCTACTCCCGGTTCACGCGGCTGGGCTGGTCGCCGTGGGTGATCGTGCTGGTCAGCGCGGTGATCCGCGGGGCCTATCACCTCTACCAGGGGTTCGGCGGCGGGCTGGGCAACCTGGTGATGGGGCTGGTGTTCGGGTTGCTCTACCTGCGCTGGCGCCGGGTGGGGCCGTTGGTGGTCGCCCACGTGCTGCTGGACCTGGTCGTCTTCATCGGCTACGCCCTCGCCGCGCCGTACCTGCCCCGCTTCTAGCCGTCGCCGCCGCCCGCGGCGTCCGATTGGCGGACGCCCCGGCTCGCCCACCGGACGTCGCCGGCGAGGACAACTCGGTGGAATAGCGACGGGTGTCGCGCTCGGCTGCCCTACCCTGGTGCCCATGCGTGTTGGAGTCTTTGGGGCCACCGGACAGGTCGGCCAGGTCATGAGGGCGCTCCTCGAGGAGCGCGACTTCCCGGTCAGCGAGATCCGCTACTTCTCCTCGGCGAAGTCGGCGGGCACGACCCTGCCCTGGAAGGGCGAGCAGGTCACCGTCGAGGACACCGCGACGGCGGACTTCTCCGGCATCGACATCGCCCTGATGTCGGCGGGCGCCACCATGAGCAAGGAGTACGCCCCCAAGATCGCCGCCGCCGGCGCGATCGTCGTCGACAACTCGTCGGCCTGGCGCAAGGACCCCGAGGTTCCGCTGGTCGTTTCCGAGGTCAACCCCGAGGACGCCGTGAACCCGCCCAAGGGCATCATCAGCAACCCGAACTGCACGACCATGGCCGCCATGCCGGCCCTCAAGCCGCTGCACGACAAGGCGGGGCTGACCCGCCTCACGGTGGCCACCTACCAGGCCGTGTCCGGCTCGGGGCTCGCCGGCACCAAGGCGCTCGGCGACCAGACCCGCGCCGCCGTCGCCCACGACGACATCGAGGCCGCGGCGGTCGACGGCCGCGCGCTGAGCCGGCCGGCCGACACCGCGCCCTACGTGCTGCCCATCGCGTTCAACGTGGTCCCGCTCGCCGGCAAGCTCGTCGACGACGGGTCCGAGGAGACGGACGAGGAGCAGAAGCTCCGCCACGAGTCCCGCAAGATCCTGCACCTCCCGGAGCTCCCGGTGTCCGGCACCTGCGTCCGGGTCCCCGTGTTCAGCGGCCACTCGCTCGCGATCCACGCCGAGTTCGCCCAGCCCATCACGCCGGCCGAGGCCCGGGCCCTGCTGGCCGACGCCCCGGGCGTCCAGCTCGTGGACTACCCGAACCCGCGGGACGCCGCCGGCGCCGACCCGGTCTTCGTGGGCCGCATCCGGCAGGACCAGGCCGTTCCCGACAACCGCGGCCTCGTGCTGTTCGTGTCCGGCGACAACCTCCGCAAGGGGGCCGCGCTGAACGCCATCCAGGTCGGCGAGCTGGTCGCGAAGAACCTGCAGTCGAAGTGAGTAGGCGCACCACGGCGATCATCGGCACCGGCGTGATGGGGGAGACCCTGCTCGCCGGGCTGCTGCGCGCCGGCTGGGCGTCCGCCGATCTCGTCGCCGCGGATCGGCGCTCGTTCCGCCGCGACGAGATCGGGGCCCGCTACGGGGTGCGGACGGCGTCGAACGCGGACGCCGTCCGGGACGCCGACACGGTGGTCCTGGTCGTCAAGCCGCAGGACATCCCGGAGGTGCTTCCGGAGATCCGCGCGAACCTGCGCCCGGACGCGATGGTCGTCTCGCTCTGCGCGGGCGTCCCGACGTCGCAACTGGAGGCGTCCCTGCCCGACGGGGTGCCCGTCGTCCGGGTCATGCCCAACACGCCGGCCCAGGTCGACGAGGGCATGGCGGCGATCTCCGGCGGCGCCCACGCCGGCGTCGAGCACCTCGAGCGGGTGACCGTCATCATGTCGGCGGTCGGCAAGGCCGTCGTCGTCCCCGAGAAGTACCAGGACGCCGTGACGGCCATCTCCGGCTCCGGCCCGGCCTACCTGTTCTTCGTCGTCGAGGCCATGATCGACGCCGGCGTCATGCTGGGCCTCCCGCGGGACATCGCGACGACCCTGGTCAGCCAGACGATGTTCGGCTCGGCCAAGCTGCTGATCGAGTCCGGCGAGCACCCCACCGTCCTGCGGGAGCGGGTGACCTCGCCCGGCGGCACGACCGCGGCGGCGCTGCGCGAGCTCGAGGTGCACCGGGTCAAGGCCGCCTTCATGTCCGCCATGGAGGCCGCCCGCGACCGCTCCGAGCGGCTCGCGAAGCCCGCCCGGGAACGGTAGCGGCGCGGGCGTCCGGCGGTCGAAGCAGCCGATACGAGACCGAGGGCCGCGGGGGATCCCCCGCGGCCCTCGGTGCGTCCCGACCGGTGGTCGTCAGTCGTCGACGTGGATCCGCTTGTGCTCCTCGGGCACCGGGGCGGCGCTGCGGCGCAGCCAGAGGGCCTGGCCGAGGAGCGCGACGCCGAGCGCGACGCCGACCCAGGTCCAGATGCCGCCGGCGAGGAAGACCAGCATGTTGGCGATCAGGATCGGGAACAGGTAGCGGAACGCCCACACGACGTACCCGCCGAAGTGGGGCATCTCGATGCCGCTGTGCTCGGCGACGGCCTTGACCATGAAGTTGGGGCCGTTGCCGACGTACGTCATCGCGCCGAAGAACACCGAGCCCAGCGAGATGGCCGTCAGGAACATCACCGGGACCCCGGCCACCAGCTCGCCGCCCACGGACGGCCCGAGCGCCCGGGCGATCTCGAAGAAGGTGGCGTAGGTCGGGGCGTTGTCGAGCACCGACGACAGGGAGCCGGCCGACAGGTAGAACCCGATGGTGTTGAGCGGCAGCTTCGGCGCCACCTCCTTGAGGAACAGCAGCGCGGGCATCATCGTGAGGAAGATGCCGATGAACAGGGCGGCGACCTCCAGGATGGGGCCCCAGCTGAACTGGTTGCCCTTGAAGCGGGCCACCTTGTCGCCCGTCACGAACGACAGCACGGTCGCGGCGAGCATGATCAACTCGCGCCAGGGCACCGCCTCGGCGAGGGTGGCCGTCCCCTCCGCCAGCTTGTCGATGTTGATCGACGGCGCCAGCGCCACGGCCGCCACGATCATGGCCAGGTAGATCATGTTGAAGGCGCCGTGCACGCGCAGCGGCGTCGCGGTCGCCGCGTCGAGGGCCAGGTCGTCGCGCGACTCGGACTCGTAGTTGCGGCGATCGAGCGCGTAGTAGGTCGCCAGCAGCAGCCCGTTCACGAGCAGCCATTCGGGGAAGAGGGTGAAGGTCCACATGAACGGCACCCCGCGCAGCAGCCCCAGGAACAGCGGCGGGTCGCCCAGGGGGGTCAGCAGGCCGCCACAGTTCGACACCGTGAAGATGAAGAAGACCACCGTGTGCTTGATGTGGTGCCGCTCGGAGTTGGCGCGCAGCAGCGGCCTGATGAGCAGCATGGACGCCCCGGTGGTGCCGATGAACGACGCGACGATCGCGCCGATCCCGAGGATCACCGTGTTGTTGCGGGGGGTGGCGCGCAGGTCGCCCGACAGGTAGATGCCGCCGCTCACCGTGAACAGGCTCAGCAGCAGCATGATGAACGACACGTACTCCCAGAGCGCGTGCGTGACGTGCAGGACGCCGTGGTCCACCGCCATCCACAGCGCGACCGGGATGCCGAGCACCAGGGCCAGCAGCAGCTTGTTGCGGTTCTTCTCCCACGCGTGCGCGGTGGACCGGATCAGCGGGAGGAGGGCGATGGCGAGCAGCATCACCACGAAGGGGATGATCCCCCACCACGGGGTGGGAGTCGAGGTGGGAGCACTGAGCGGTGTCATCGAACGTCGTCCCTGTCTGTGTCGGCGGCTCATCGGCGAGCTTCGAGCCGGGCGCCGCATGGCCGCCCAGCCAGGCCCAATGGGCCCATCCTGCGCCCTGGGGCGGCGGGTCGTGGCTACTTGCCGGATATTGCGCGCATCTCGTGAACACGCCGCGGCGGCGTCCGCCCCGAAGGACGGACGCCGCCGCGGCCGCTGTCACTTGACGGTCTCGACGTACTCCACCTCGTAGGAGTCGCCCACGAGGTGCCCGCGGGACTTGTCGATGTAGTGGATGACCAGGAACACCGCCAGGCTGGCCAGCGCGCCGGGGATGATCGGGTCGACCTTCCAGCCGAGGAACTGCAGGCCGCCCGGGACGACCGGCGGGATCTTCGTCCCGGCGAAGTCCAGGCCGTTGGCGAGCTGCCAGCCGATGCCGACCACGGTGCCCGCGATGATCGACCACAGGGCCGCCAGGCGGCTGGTCTTGTCCCAGATCAGGCCGAAGATGAAGGCGCTGAAGGGGCCGGCCGAGCGCATCGTGAAGGCGAACACCAGCAGCGGGATGATCTGCTGGCTGAACACGGCGAGCAGGGTCGCCGCGATGCCGACGACGGCGACGCTGATGCGGGAGCTGGCCAGCTCCTTGTCCTCGCTGAGCGGGCCGATGAAGTGCGGCCGCAGGTCCTTGACCCAGATCGTGCCGGCGCCGAGCAGGTCGCCCGAGGCGCTGGACAGGGTCGCGGACATGACCGCCGAGAGCAGGATGCCGGCCATCAGCGGCGGCAGCAGCTGGGTCGCGACCGTGGCGAGCGCGTCGTTCTCCTTGATGTTCGGGAACTGGGCCTTGGCGACGAGGCCCAGGACCGCCGGGATGAAGGCGTAGGCCGTCATCAGGACGCCGCACAGCACCGAGCCGAGGACCGCCACCTTCTGGTTCCGGGCCGAGTAGTACCGCTGGACGGCCTCCTGGCCCGTGGAGAACGTCATGAAGTAGAGGATGATGAGGCCGATGATCGTGGGCCACCCGATCTTGGTGAAGCCGAGCTGCCCCTCGGGGAGGCGGGCCACGACGCTCTCCCAGCCGCCGGCGGCGGACAGCGCGAAGGGCACGGCGGCCGCGAAGCCGAACACGATGAAGAAGAACTGCACGAAGTCGGTGAGGGTCACCGACCACATGCCGCCGAGCCAGGTGTAGAAGACGACGCCGAGGCCGGTGATGATGATGGCGGGCACCGCCGGGAAGCCGGTGAGCACGCTGACGATGGTGGCGGTCGCGGTGATCTGCACGGCGGCCAGCGCAAAGAGCGCGAAGGCGCCGAGGATCGCGCTGAGCAGCTGCGGCGCCTTGCCGTAGCGGCGGCCGATGATCTCGGGCACCGTGGTCGCCATCGACCGGCGGAGCATCGGGGCGATGAACGACACCAGCAGGATGCCGATGCCGGCGCAGACCACGTACCAGCCGGCCGACAGGCCCCAGCTTCCGTAGGCCTTGGACGCGACGCCGACCGACGACCCGCCGCCGATCTCGGTGGCGGCCAGCGTGCCGGCCATCATCAGCACGCCGAGGCGCCGGCCGGCCAGGTGGTAGTCGGTCGCGTTCTTGATCTTGCTGCGTGAGTACACGCCGATCCCGATCATGGACGCCATGTAGACGACCATGATGAGAACGATGGTTTCCATGGGGGGACTCCTCGTTGAGACGGCCCGGGGGCGGTAGAGCGCAACTACGGTACGGCGTCAAGGGCGCGTCCACGCACCGGACCGGCAAACATGAGACGTTGTTATGTAAACAGTGGCCGAAGTTGAACGGTCTGCGGCCGATTGGCCCGGGTCCGGCTCGGGCGGGTACGATCCTGTGCTTGGCGTGGCCGAAGGCCCGCCGCACCAGTTCACTGCTCCGGTCCGAGGGTCGGGCCGGATTCGGAGAGGTCGATACGTGGGTTCGGTCATCAAGAAGCGCCGCAAGCGCATGGCGAAGAAGAAGCACCGCAAGCTGCTCAAGAAGACGCGCATCCAGCGCCGCCGCGCCGGCAAGTAGCGCTTCAGACCCGTGAGCCGCCCCGCCGTCGATCCGCGTGACCCGGCCGGGCGGCTTCCTGGCGCCCCGGGGGCGGCCCGCGTGGTCGTGGTGACCCGCACCGGCTGCCACCTCTGCGAGGAGGCCGAGCGGGTCGCCGCGGCGGTGTGCCGCGAGGCAGGGGCGTCCTGGTCGACGCTCGACGTGGACGCCGACGCCGACCTGCGCGCCCGGTTCTCCGACCACGTGCCCGTCACGTTCGTCGACGGCGTCCGGTTCGCGCTGTGGTTCCTCGACCCGGACGCCCTCCGCGCCGCCCTGCAATGAGCCGTCCCGGCCCTGCTGGCGTGGGCACGTAGGGTGGGCTCACCGCAGCCCTTGTCGAAGGGACCCCGATGGAACAGACGCTCGTGCACGTGTGCCGCCACGGGCAGGTCGAGAACCCCGGCCACGTCCTGTACGGCCGCCTGCCCGGCTTCGGACTGTCCGACCTGGGGCGTCGCATGGCCGACCGGCTCGGCGAGCACTTCGCGGACGTTCCGGTGACGCACCTGCGCACCTCGCCGCTCCAGCGGGCCCGCGAGACCCTGGCGCCGATCGCCGCCCGCCACCCGGGCCTCGCCCCCGTCGTCGACCAGCGCCTGATCGAGGCGGCCAACGCCCTCGAGGGCCGCTCGTTCGGCCGGTTTAACGAGCGGTTGCTGCTGCCGGGCAACCTGCGCCACCTCTACAACCCGCTGCGCCCCAGCTGGGGTGAGCCCTACCCGCTGGTCGCGGCCCGCATGCTCACCGCCATCACGGACGCCGCCGCCGCGGCAGGCCCGGGCGGCCGGGCCGTGCTGGTCAGCCACGAACTGCCGATCTGGATGGCCCGCCGCGCCGCCGAGGGGCGCCCGCTGGTCCACAACCCCGTCGCCCGCGAGTGCCGCCTGGCCAGCGTGACCACGTTCACCGTCGTCGAGGGACGCATCGCCGCGGTCGACTACGCCGAGCCCGCCGCCGACCTCGCCGCGGGCACGCGCAGGCTGCTGCGCCGGCCGGGGATGTGAGGAGCATGCGGTCGCCACGCCATCCGGCCACCGGGGCGGTCCGTGTCGCGCTGGCCGCGGCGGTGACCGTCGCGGCGGCGTCCGGGTGCACGGGGCCGGCGGGCACCGGCGGCGGCTACGTCGGCGGCGACGGCACCCTCACCCGGGTGGCCCCCGCGCAGCGGCCGCCGGCCCCCCGCCTGACCGGCACCACCCTCGAGGGGCGGCCGTTCGACTCGGCCGACCTGGCGGGCCGGGTCGTCGTCTACAACGTGTGGGGCTCCTGGTGCGCGCCCTGCCGCAAGGAGGCCCCCGCCCTCGCCGCCGCCGCCCGCGCCACCGCCGACAAGGCCACCTTCGTCGGGATCAACACCCGCGACAGCGGGGTGGCCCAGGCGCAGGCGCTGGTCCGGGAGGCCGGCGTCGGCTACGAGTCGCTGTACGACCCCGACGGTCGGCTGCTGCTGTTGTTCCCGGCGTTGCCGCCGAGCGCGATCCCCACCACGATCGTCGTGGACGCCGACGGTCGCATCGCCGCCCGCATCCTCGGCGAGACCACCGAGGCCACCCTGGTCGGCCTCGTCGACGACGTCGCGGCGGGGAGGTGAGCGCCGTGACCGCCCTGCCCCTCCTCCTTCCCGCCGTGCTGCCCGCGCTGGTGCCGCTGGACCTCGCGTCCTGGGCGAAGGACGCCGTCGGCGGCTCGATGGCGTTGGCGATCCCGGTGGCCGTGCTGGCCGGCCTGGTCTCGTTCTTCAGCCCCTGCGTGCTGCCGCTGCTGCCCGGCTACCTCTCCTACGCGACCGGACTGGCGGCGTCCGACATCGTCGCCGGCCAAACCGCGCACCGGCGCCGGCGGATCCTGGCCGGCACGGGGCTGTTCGTCCTGGGCTTCGCCGCCGTGTTCGTCAGCCAGGGCGCGCTGTTCGGCGGGCTGGGTTCGGCGCTGCACGCCCACCAGCGGACCATCAACGTCGTCGTCGGGGTGCTGGCGGTGGGTCTGGGGCTGATCTTCGCCGACCTGATCCCGTTCGGGCAGCGCACGGTGCGCCTGCAGACCGCCCCCAGGGTCGGCGTGGCCGCCGCGCCGCTGCTGGGCGTGGTGTTCGGCGTCGGCTGGACGCCGTGCATCGGCCCCGCGCTCGGCATCGTGCTGTCGCTGGCGGTCAACGAGGCCACCGCCGCCCGGGGCGCCCTGCTCGCGGCGTGCTACGCGCTGGGGCTGGGGCTGCCGTTCCTGGCGTTCGGGCTCGCGTTCGGGCGCCTCGCCCGCACCCTCGACTGGGTGAAGCGGCACCACCTGGTGCTGCAGCGCCTCGGTGGGGCCCTGATGATCGCCGTCGGGCTGCTGCTGATCACCGGGCTCTGGGACGCCCTGATGGCCGTGCTCCGCGAGTGGGCGGCCGGGTTCGGGACGGTGATCTAGTGGCGTCGGTCGCGACCCGGCCGCCGCGGCAGCGGCGGGATCCCGAGCTCGCGCCGCCGATGACGACGCGCGAGTTCCTGCGGTTCGCCTGGACGCAGCTCACCGCCATGCGCACCGCCCTGGTGCTGCTGTTCGCGCTGATCGTCGCCGCGATCCCTGGTTCGCTGGGCCCCCGGGTGCTGCCGCAGCGGCCCAACAACCCCGTGCTGGTGCGCGAGTTCCTCGACGCCCACCCGACCCTCGGCCCGCTCCTGGACCGGCTCGGCTTCTTCGACGTCTACGGCGCCCCCTGGTTCGCCGCCATCTACCTGCTGCTGATGGTGTCGATGGTGGGCTGCATCGTGCCCCGCATCGCCGTCTACGCCCGCAACGTGCGCGCCATGCCCTCCGGCGCGCCCCGGCGTCTCGACAGGCTCCCCCAGCACGTCGCCGGGGAGACCGGGCGGACGGCGTCCGAGGCCCTCGACGCGGGACAGGCGTGGCTGCTGGCCCGCCGCTACCGGGTGCGGCGCCAGGCCGGCGAACTGTCCGGCGAGCGCGGCTACGCCCGCGAGTTCGGCAACCTGCTGTTCCACGTCAGCATCCTGGGCGTCCTGGCGGGCGTCGCGGTCAGCGCGCTGGCCGGGTTCAAGGGGTCGGTGATCGTCACCGAGGGGGCGGCGTTCTCCAACAGCCTGAGCCAGTACGACGACTTCACCTCCGGAGGCCTGTTCGACCGGTCGTCGCTGGCGCCCTTCACGGTCTGGGTGGACCGCTTCGACGTCGAGTTCGAGCGAGGGCCCGTGCAGCGGGGCGCCGCCCGGCAGTTCCTCGTGCACGCCCGCGTCGCCGAGGGGCTCGGCGAGCCGGTGGCGGCGAAGCTGGAGGTCAACACCCCCCTGTTGACCCGCTCGGCGATGGTCAACCTGATCGGGCACGGCTACGCCCCGGTCGTGACGATCACGGACGCCCGCGGCGCCACCGCCTTCTCGGGCCCGGTCGTGTTCCTGCCCCAGGACGGCAACTTCACCTCCCTCGGCGTCGTCAAGGCCCCGGACGCCCGGCCGCAGCGGATCGCCGTGGAGGGCATCTTCGTTCCCAGCCAGTCGCGGGCCGGCGGCACCGGTCCGCTGTCGACGTTCCCCGCCCCGGACAACCCGGTGCTGTGGGGCACCCTCTGGCAGGGCGAGCCGCGGGCCGAGACCGGACGCCCGGAGAACGTCTACTCCCTCGACACCACCGGTCTCACCCGGGTCATGGACGGCGCCGATCCCGCCAGCTTCCGGCTGGCCGTCGGCGAGACCCACACCCTGCCGGACGGCTCGCGCGTCACGTTCGACGGGCTGCGCCGGTGGGCCAAGCTGCAGGTGTCCGACACCCCGGGGCTGCCGATCGTCTGGGCGTCGGTCGCCCTCGGCGTCCTGGGCCTGCTGCTGTCGATGTTCAGTAAGCCGCGCCGCGTCTTCGCCCGGGTGACGGACGCCGCCGGCGCGGCCCCGCGGGTGGAGGTGGGCGGCCTCGACCGGGTCGACGCCCGCACCGGGCTCGCCGAGGACGTCGCCGGGCTGGCGTCCGCGTTGGGGCTGCGCGCCGACGCGGCTGAGGACGACGAGGCCGGCACCGGCCGGGAGGAGCACACGTGACGGGATTCGCCTACTACTCGTCGGTGGCCATGGTCACCTCCGTGGTGGTCTACCTGCTGGCGCTGACCGCGCACGCCGCCGAGTGGGCGTCCGCCCGCCGGGTGGAGCCCGAGCCGGGCTCGCGGGCCCGGCAGGAGCGGCTCGAGGCCGACCTGATCCGCGTCGACCGCTTCGGCCGGGTCGGCCTGGCGATGACCGTGATCGGGGCGGCGCTGCACGTGGGCGGGGTGGTCCTGCGCGGCCTCGCGGCCGGTCGGCCCCCATGGGGCAACATGTACGAGTTCGTCACGTCGACGCTGGCGTTCCTGGTCGTGGGCTACCTCGTCCTGGTGGCGCGGGGGCGCATGCGGTGGCTCGGGCTGCCGGTCACCCTGCTGCTGGTGCTCGGCCAGGGGCTGGCCGTCACCGTCCTGTACGTCGCCGTCGCCCCGCTGGTGCCCGCGCTCCACTCGGTCTGGTTCGTCATCCACATCGTGGCCGCCGCCGTGGCCGGCGCGATGTTCAACGTGGGCGGGATGGCGTCCGTGCTGTTCCTGCTGCGGACCCGCGCCGAGCGCCGCGGCCGCGTCGCCGGGTACCTGCGCCGGCTGCCGGACGCCGAGGCCCTCGACCGGATCGCCTACAGGGCGGCCGCGTTCGCGTTCCCGCTGTGGACCTTCACCATCGCCGCCGGGTCGATCTGGGCCCAGTTCGCCTGGGGGCGATACTGGGGGTGGGATCCCAAGGAGACGTGGTCGCTGGTGACCTGGGTCGTCTACGCCGCCTACCTGCACGCGCGGGCCACGGCGGGTTGGAAGGGGACGCGGGCCGCCTGGCTGGGGCTGCTCGGGGTCGCCGCGTTCTGGTGGAACTTCGTCGGGATCAACCTGTTGGTCTCCGGCCTGCACAGTTATGCCGGCATCTGAGGCCCGGCACGTCGATCGGAGGGGCGCATGAGCGCAATCGCACGGCGGGTGACCGCCCTCGGGGCCGTCGCCCTGCTCGCGACGGGCTGCGCCGTCGCGCCGGGGGCGTCCGGGGGCTCGGCGGGCGGCCTGGCGCCGGCCACCGTGGCGCCGGCCGACCCCGACCCGCGGGCCGCGTTCCCGTCGGCCTACCTGACCCCCAGCACGGGCGGGCTGCGGTTCGGTCCCACGGGCAGCGGACGCCTCGACGGCAGGACCGTCGTCGTCGACCCCGGCCACAACGCCCAGTGGATCACGTCGATCAACAACGTGCGCAAGCCGATGTTCGGTACGGCCGGCGCCCGGTGCCTCGCCGTCGGGGCGACCGGCATGGACGGCAAGACCATGGAGCACACGGTGATGTGGCAGCTGTCCCAGAAGTTGGTGCCGCTGCTGCGCGCCGACGGGGCGACGGTGCTGCTGACCCGGCCCGACGACGACGGCCTCGGCCCCTGCAACGACGAGCGCGCCGAGATCGCGAACCGGGCCGGCGCCGACCTGCTGGTGTCGCTGCACGGCGACGGCGCCGAGAACCAGAAGCTGCGCGGCTTCTACGCGATCATCCCCAAGCACAGCGCCGGCGGGGAGGCGCTCATCGCGGAATCCCGAGCGGCCGCCGAGAAGCTGATCACGGCGCTGAGACAGCACTCCGAGATCCCGAGCTCGAACTACGCCGAGAACAAGGAGATGCCGGTTCAGCAGGAGGACTTCGCCGTCCTCAACAACCTGACCGCCACCCCCGGCGTGCTGCTCGAGGTGGCCAACGTGCGGCAGGCCGACGACTGGGCGATCCTCACCTCGGAGCGGGGGCAGGCCGACCTGGTGGCCGGGATCGCCGCGGGCATCGTGGACGCCCTGGCGTAGCGCGCGGGCGGGCTGCTACCGGGGGAACCGGCGCCGGTGCAGAGCGCGCACCTCGGCGGCGAGCTCGGGGACGGGCCCGTCGACGGGCACCCGGGGCGCGATGTCGTGGATCGGCCGGCAGTCGACCGGCCCCTCGGGGACCCCCCACTCGGCCAGCCAGGCCCCCAGTTGCGCGGAGGACGCCGCGTACACGATGCGGCCCAGGCCCACCCAGGCGTGCGCGGCGGCGCACATCGGGCAGTGCTCCCCGGAGGTGTAGACCGTGGCGGCCGCCCGATCTTCGGGGGTCAGGTGGGCGGCCGCCCACCGCGCGAGGGCCAGCTCGGGATGCCGGGTGTGGTCCCCGCCGCCGACGTGGTTGCGTTCGGCGCGCCGCACCGCACCGGCGGCGTCCACGAGCACGGACCCGAACGGCTCGTCGCCGGCGGCGAGCGCCTCGGCGGCGAGGTCGAGGCAGGTGCGCAGGTGGGCGAGATCGGTCGCTGAGATCGGCATCGGTCCAGTGTGGCCGATCGCCCGGGGACAACGGGTCAGGAGACGCCGTCGAGCCGCACGAACGAGTAGCCGTGGGCTCGGTACCAGCCGATGATCTCGGGCAGGGCCGCGACGGTGTTGCCGCGGTGGGGGCTGTACTTGGTGTCGGGCTCGTGGCTGGCCTTGCCGGAGTGCAGGAGGACGACCGGATGGTCGGAGGTCGTCCCGGTGGCCGCGGCGACGATCTCCGCCGTGGCGGCGGTGGTCGTCCGGGAGGGCTGCTTCCAGTCGAGGCTGTCGACGTTCCACAGCACCGAGGTGAGCCCGGCGGCGCCGGCGGCCGCCAGCACGTTGTCCTTGTTCCCGCCCGGCGGGCGGAAGAAGCAGGCGCGCCGGCCGGTCAGTTCGGTCAACAGCGCGTCGGTGCGCTCGAGTTGGTCGGTCAGGTACGAGACGGTCCAGCCGCCCGCGACCTCCTTCGGGTAGCGGTGCTCCCACGAGTGGCCGGCCACGAGGTGCCCCTCGGCCGCCATGCGGCGCACGGTATCCGGGTCGGCCGCGGCGTGCTCGCCCGTCACGAAGAAGGTGGCCTTCACCCCTTGGTCGGCCAGCACGTTCAGGATCTCGGCATCGGCGGGCGCGGGCCCGTCGTCGAACGTCAGGGCGACCGTCCGGCCGTCGCCGGGGGCTTGGTTGACGAACCGGTCGGGCGGGGTGGAGCAGGCGGCGAAGGCGAGGCTCGCGGAGGCGGGCGAGACGGGACCGGGCGGCGTGGCGCCGGGCGCCGACGCCGGGCCCGCGGGGGCGGCGGGGGAGCAGGCGACCAGCACAGTGGAGCACGCGGCGACCGCCGCCAGCCGCAGCAGGCGGCGGGTGGGTGGAGGCGTCGGACGGTCGTCGTTCATCCCCGCCATCCTACCGGGCCCGGAGCGGGGGTCCTCGGTCGGGTGGTCCGCGTCGACAGCCGCCCGGCTCCGCCCGGCGGCCCCGTCGTGCGCCGACCGGGCACACTGTCCCCCATGTCTCATTTCGACCTGTGCGTGATCGGCTCCGGCTCGGGCAACTCGTTGATCGACGACCGGCTGGGCGGCTGGTCGGTCGCCCTGGTCGACGACGGCCCGACGTTCGGCGGCACCTGCCTGAACCGGGGCTGCATCCCGACGAAGATGTTCGTCTACCCGGCCGAGCTCTGCCGGACCCCGGAGGCTGCGGCGCGCGTCAACGTGACCGCGGCCCGCCCGGTGGTCGACTTCGCCGGGCTGCGCGACCGGATCTTCGGCCGGCTCGACCCGATCAGCGCCGCGGGGGAGGCCTGGCGGGCCGAGGCGTCCCACGTCACCCTGTACCGGCAGACGGGCCGGTTCATCGCCCCGAGGACCCTCGAGCTGGCCGACGGCACAGTGCTCACCGCCGACCGGTTCGTGCTGGCGGCCGGGTCGCGCCCGGTCGTCCCCGCCATCGCGGGACTGGACGCCCCCGGCGCGGCCGAGCGGGTGCACACGTCGGACACGATCATGCGGATCGACGACCTGCCCGAGCGGCTGATCATCCTCGGCGGCGGGTTCATCGCGGCCGAGTTCGCCCACGTCTTCTCGGCGTTCGGCACCGACGTCACGATCGTCAACCGGTCGGGGCGGTTGCTGCGGCGCGAGGACGAGGAGATCAGCCGGCGCTACACGGCTCAGGCCCGGCGCGACCTGAGGGTGCTGCTGGATGCCGTCATCGAACGCGTCCGGCCGGTCGAGGGCGGTCTCGCCGTGGACGTGCGGGGGCCCGGCGGCGTCCAGACCCTGGATGCCGACCTGCTGCTGATCGCCGCGGGCCGTCGGCCCAACGGCGACCGGCTCGACGTGGCCGCGGCCGGCGTGGCGACCGACGAGGGCGGCTTCGTCGTGGTGGACGAGTTCCAGCGGACCACCGCCGAGGGTGTCTGGGCCCTCGGCGACGTCTGCTCGCGCTGGCAACTCAAGCACGTCGCCAACCACGAGGCCCGCGTCGTCGCGCACAACCTGCTGCACCCGGATGCCCCCGTGGCGGCCGACCATCGCTTCGTGCCGCACGCGGTGTACGCGCACCCGACGATCGCCGCGGTGGGCCTCACCGAGGCGCAGGCGATCGAGCGCGGCCTCGAGGTCGCGGTCGCGGTGCAGGAGTACGCGACGGTGGCCTACGGCTGGGCGATGGCGGACGAGGGGCACTGCGTGAAGCTCGTCGCGGACCGCGCCACCCGGACCCTGGTGGGGGCGCACATCATCGGCCCGCACGCCGACCTGCTCAGCCAGCCGCTCATCCAGGCGATGAGCACGGGCCTCGACGTCGCCACGATGGCCCGCGGGCAGTACTGGATCCACCCGGCGCTCACCGAGGTCGTCGAGAACGCCCTGCTGGCCCTCGACCTGGACGCGACGCCCCGGCGGTCAGGCCTCGACGCGTAGGAGCTCCTGCGCCTCGCGCGCGTTCTCCAGCAGTTCGGGGCGGCTGTCGGGGATCGAGGCGTAGAAGATCGACGACGACGTGTCGGACGTCTGCACGATCAGGAAGATCGCCGTCTCGCCCTTCTCGTTGAGCCCGGGGATGTCGAAGGAGAGGTGCGTCTCGAGCAGCCAGCCGGGCTTGCCGTCGATCGTGACGGATCGGTTCGTCCGGTCGTCGCGGGTCACGACGGCGTCGTCGTAGAACGTGGCGAGGGCGCAGCGGGTGACGATCTCGATTCCCTCGCGGGGGGCGATGAAGCCATCGCCGGCCACGAGCTCGCCGACGACCACGGACGCCACCCAGCTCGCATCGGGGCGATAGGCGGGCTCCACCGTGACGATCTGCGTGACGACGCCCCGGCCGAACGGCAGCCGGTACTCGATGTTGGGCGCGGACCAGGGCTCCGGGAGCATCGGGTACGACAGCTGGCCGCCTTGGACCCGGCCGTCCGCGGTGACGCGCGGCGGGATGGTGGCGGCGGCGGGGTTCGGCGCCGGGCACGGGTTGGCGGTGGGGTTGCTGTTGGGGGCCGGGTTGAACGGGTCGAACCCCACGGCGCGCAGCAGTTGGGACCCGCCGAAGATCAGCCCGACGATCACCCCGAGGATCAGGCCCCACCACGCGAGCCCCTGCAGTCCGGACCCGCGCCGGGACTGGGTCGCCCGCTGGTCGGGGCCGGGCGTGGGCGGCCGGGTCGGCAGCGGCTGGCCGCCGGACCACCCCGGGGCTCCGGGTGGCGCAGCGGGCGGCCCGGCGACGACGGTCGGGGCCCAGGCCGTCCCGTCCCAGTAGCGGTACATCCCGGGGGCGCCACCGGGATCGGGGTACCAGCCGGCTCTACTCATGCCCCCATGCTAGGCGGCGAGCCTGGCGGACCCGCCCGCGACCGCCTGCCGGGGGAGGCGGCGCCGGGGCCGATGATGGATGAGCCACGGACGGTGTGCCGATCGACCCGATTTGAACGTGCCCAATTCTCACCGTTCGGGCTTCATCCACGTTCTGGCGGAAAGACGGCGGAGACGGACGTCTCGATTCAGACGATCTGAGTGCCCTGCTGGTAGCGCAGCTTCCAGCCCTGCGGCGTCCGCAGCCACACCGACGCCCGGTTGACGCTGCCGCGGTCGTTGGTGCCCCGCCACAGCACGAGCGCCACGTCGTCGGTCAGCATCTCGGCCGAGAGCACGTCGACGTCGAGGGTGCCGCGGAGCGGCTTGAGGTGGGTGTGCAGGTCGTCGAAGTGCACCTCGCTGCCGCCGAACCCGAACTGGAAGAAGTCGGGGTGGACCAGCGGCTGCCAGCGGGCGGGGTCGGCGCGCACGTCGTCGTCCAGCAGAGCCCGCCCGTTCGCGAGGATCTGTTCGAGGTCGGCCTCGTGGCTTCGTGAGGGAGCGTTCATGGTGCCAGCATGGCGCGGCCGGCGCCCCGCCGCACCCCCCACGGGGAACGGTTCGGTGACGCCGGCCGGGTGGGGGCGAGTAGAAGCGAGTTCAGCCGAAGCGGCCGGTGATGTAGTCCTCGGTGGCCTGGACCTCGGGGGTGGAGAAGATCTTCTCGGTGGGACCCATCTCGATGAGCTTCCCCGGCTTGCCGGTGCCCTCGATGTTGAAGAAGGCCGTGGTGTCGGAGACCCGCGCGGCCTGCTGCATGTTGTGGGTCACGATGACGATGGTGTAGTCCTCCTTGAGTTCCCGGATCAGGTCCTCGATCGCGAGGGTCGAGATCGGGTCGAGGGCCGAGCAGGGCTCGTCCATCAGGATCACCTGGGGGTGGACGGCCACCGTCCGCGCGATGCACAGCCGCTGCTGCTGGCCGCCGGAGAGCCCGGAGCCGGGCCGGTCGAGGCGGTCCTTGACCTCCTCCCAGAGGTTGGCCCCCCGCAGCGACTGCTCGACCAGGTCGTCGGCGTCCGACTTCGACATCTTCTTGCCGTTGATCTTGTACCCCGCCAGCACGTTGTCCCGGATCGACATGGTCGGGAAGGGGTTCGGGCGCTGGAACACCATCCCCACCATGGACCGCACCGTCACCGGGTCGACGCCCGGGTCGTAGATGTTGTCCCCGTCGAGGGTGATGCGGCCGGTCACGTGCGCACCGGGCAGCACCTCGTGCATCCGGTTGATGGAGCGCAGGAACGTGGTCTTGCCGCAGCCGGAGGGGCCGATGAACGCGGTCACGTTGCGGGGCTCGATCGTCATCGACACGCCCTCGACGGCCTTGAACTTGCCGTAGAAGATGTCGACGTCGTGCGCTTCGATTCGCTTGGACATGGTTTCCTTCGGTCGTTCGGGTCAGCGCCCGGGCTGCTTGGGGGCGAAGGCGGCGGCGATGAACCGCGCGATCAGGTTGAGCAGCATGACGATGATGATGAGGACGAGCGCGGCCCCCCAGGCCCGCTGCGTGGACGGGTCGGGCGCCGACGGCGCGGTGGGCCGCATGAGTTGCTGGTAGATGAACACGGGCAGCGTCATCATCCAGCCCTTGAAGACGTTCCAGTTGGTGGTGACGGCCATGCCGGCCGTCAGCAGGATCGGGGCGGTCTCGCCGGCCACGCGCGCGATCGCCAACGTCACGCCGGACGCGATCCCGGAGATCGCCGTGGGGATCACCACGCGGAGGATCGTGCGCCACTTCCGGACGCCGAGGGCGTAGGACGCCTCGCGCAGTTCGTTGGGCACGACCCGCAGCATCTCCTCGGTGGAGCGGACCACCACCGGGATCATGAGCACCGACAGCGCGACCGCCGCGGTGAACCCCATGATCTGGTTGCCGCCGGAGTAGCCGCCCCCGACGAACTCGAAGTGGGCCATGAGGACGCCGGCGGCGAACAGGCCGGCGACGATCGACGGGATGCCGGTCATCACGTCGACGAGGAAGGTGATGACGCGGGCCAGCAGCCCGCCGCGGGCGTACTCCACCAGCCAGATCGAGGTCAGCAGGCCGATCGGGACCGAGATCAGCGTCGCCACCAGCGTGATGAGCAGCGAACCGATCAGCGCGTGCTTGATGCCGCCGAGGACGCCGGACTCCCCGGCGGCCGCCGCCTGGTCCTGGACGCCGGTGACACCGGCCATGTCGGAGCCGAAGAAGCCGAACTCGAGGATGCCGCGGGTGCCGTTGCTGAGCACCGTCCAGATGATCGACACCAGCGGCACCAGTGCGAGGAAGAACGCGATCCAGACCAGGGTGGCCCAGAACACGTTGGAGCCGTGGCGTCCGCCGCGGACGGCGGCGTTGACGATCGTCCAGGAGCCCAGGTAGAGCAGGGCCCCCAGGACGCCGAACAGCGGCCAGTTCCAGCCGGCGACCGCGAAGACCAGGGCGGACGCGGCGAGCGAGCCGGCCAGGCAGGCCCACTTCGCGTAGCCGGGCAGCGTGCCGCTGCGCAGGGCGTTGGTGCGGACGCCGTCGGCGCGCGTGGGCGTCAGGGTGTTGTTCGCCATGTCAGTTGGCCCCCGAGAACTCGGCGTAGCGGCTCACGATCCAGCGCGCGACCATGTTCACCGCCAGCGTGATGACGAAGAGGATGAGGCCGGCCGCGATGAGCTCGCTCTGGCGCAGGCCGAAGGCCTCCGGGTAGTTGAGGGCGATCTCGGCCGGGATGGTCTTGTTGCCGACGCCGATGAGGTTGGCGGTCAAGGCTCCGGGCGCCAGTACCAGCGTGACGGCCATCGTCTCGCCCAGGGCCCGCCCCAGGCCGAGCATGACGGCCGACACGATGCCGTTGCGGGCGAAGGGGAAGACGGTCGCCTTGATCATGTCCCACTTGGTGCTGCCCAACGCCAGCGCCGCCTCCTCGTGCAGGCGGGGCGTCTGGATGAAGATCTCCCGGCACTGAGACGTGATGATGGGCAGGATCATGATCGCCAGCACGATGCCGGCGGTCAGCAGCGTCCGGCCCGTGGTGGAGGGCGTGCCGAAGACGAGGCTCAGGCCGGGCACCCCGGCGCTGGCCCGGGACAGCCACTCGTACACCGGCACCAGCGCGGGGCCCAGCGTGGTCATGCCCCACGCGCCGAACACGACGGACGGGATCGCGGCCAGGATGTCGATCACGTAGCCGACGGTCTTGGACACGCGGGCCGGCGCGTAGTGGGAGATGAACAGCGCCACCGCGATCGACACCGGCGTGGACAGCAGGATCGCGATCGCCGAGGCCATCAGGGTGCCCAGCGCCAGCGGCAGCACGTATTGCCAGAAGGGCACGCCGGCGCTGAGTTCCTCGGGGGACGCACCGATGGCCGGCAGCGACTCCAGGATCAGGTACAGGGACACCAGCGCGAGGATCACGAAGATCAGGACGCCGGCGGCCAACGTGAGGACGCGGAAGAAGGAGTCGCCGAAGCGGCCTCGGGCGTCGCCCGCGCCCAGCAGGCTGGGCGGCGGGGTGGTTGTTTGAGCCATGACAGGCCTCCGGATCGGACGGGTCGGGGTCGGACGGGCCGCTCCGCCGAAGACCGCCGGGAACGAAGGGGCTCCCGGCGGTCTCGCTGACGGTGCTGGCGGTTCGGCCGACTATGACGCGGCTGTGATCTTATCGATCGCGGCGGTGGCGTCCGCGCTGAGCTTGGCCGACAGGGGCGCGTTCTTGGCGGCGGCCTGCGCTGCCTTCTGACCCTCGGCCGAGACCACGTACTTGCCGAACGACTTCACCAGGTTGGCCGTGGCGGCGTCCTTGTACTGGTTGCAGAAGATCTCGTAGGCGACCAGGACGATCGGGTACGCCGAGGCGTCGGTCGGCGTGCGGTCCAGCGTGACCGCCATGTCGTTGGCGGCCTGCCCGCCGACCGGCTTGGACAGCTCGACGGCCTTGGCCGCGCCCTCGGCGGACGGGCCGACGAAGGCGTCGCCGACCTTGACCTTGACGGTGCCGAGGGTGCCGACCGCGGACTCGTCCGCGTAGCCGATGGCGCCCTCCGTCGCCTGGACCAGCCGGATGACGCCGCTGGTGCCCTGGGCGGACTCCTGGCCGGCGATCGGCCACTTCTGGGCCTTCTTGTCCGTCCAGACGGTCGGGGCGGCCTGGGCCAGGTAGTCGGTGAAGTTCTCGGTCGTGCCCGAGTCGTCGGACCGGTGCACGACGGTGATCTTCGTGGCCGGCAGCGTGACGCCCGCGTTGAGGGCGGCGATCGCGGGGTCGTTCCAGGTGGTGATCTGCCCCTTGAAGATCTTGGCCGCGGTGTCCGGGTCGAGCTTCAGGTCCTTGACGCCGGCGAGGTTGTAGGCGATGGCGAGGGGGGAGACGTAGGCCGGCACGTTGAACGCGCCCTGCGGGCCGCAGATCGTCTTGCTCTGCTCGTACTCGTCCGCCTTCAGGGCGGCGTCCGAGCCGGCGAACGCCACCTGTCCGGCCAGGAAGTTCTTGCGGCCCGAACCCGAGCCGACGGAGTTGTACTGCACGGTGACCCCCGGCTGGATGGCCTTGTAGCCGGCGATCCAGGCGGTCATGGCCTGCTCCTGGGCGGAAGACCCGGCCCCGGACAGTTGGCCGGTCAGCGCCGCGCCGGAGGCGGCGGGGGCCCCGGTCGTGGTGCCGGTGGCGGGCGGGTTGTTGCTGGCGCAACCGGTCAGGGCGAGCGCGGACGCCGCCAGCACGGCCAGCGGGGAGCTCAGCTTCTTCATGCTCACGAAAGTGTTCCTTCGGATGGGAGCTCAGGACGGTCGTCCTGGGTGAGCCGCCGATCGGCTCCGATCCTCAGGGTAGGGAGCCCCCGTGACGCGTCCCCGGCGCGCAGGTGAACGGCGGGTGAACTGCGGGGCACGTCACACCAGCGGCTTGTGCCACTCCGTCGCCACGGTGGCACCGGTGGCGTCCAGGTGGGCGACGGCCACCGCACCGGTCTGCATCGGCCGCGGCGGGATGCCGAGGGCGTCCAGCATCACGGGCAGCACCGGCCGGTGCCCGCACACCGCGGTCGGCTGGTCGTCCGCGCGGGCGCTCTCCGACAGGCGCCGCATCAGCTTCGCCACCGCCTTGTCGTTGCCCTCCGCGATCTCCTCCGACAAGGTCGACCAACCGTGCACCTCGAGGTGGGCCACCTTGGCGTAGGGCCGCAGCGTCTGCAGGCAGCGCGTCGAACTCGACGACTCGAGGCGGGTCACGCCGTAGGCGTCCAGCAGCGGCACGAGCGCCTGACTCTGGCGCCGTCCCCGCGCGTTGACCGGCCGGGCCTGGTCGCGGCCCGTCCAGTGCCGGCGCTCCATCGCCTTGCCGTGCCGCACCACCAGCACCGGCGTCGAGCGGGGGAGGGACAGGGCACGATCGACCAGGGCCCGCTCGTCGCCGTAGGTCATCCGGTTGAGGGCCGTGCGAACCGAGACCCAGACGACCTTGTCGACCTCGGCATCCGGGCGCCGAGGCCGACTCTCGCGGACCAGCGCCCGCCAGTAGTGCACCTCCTTGAGCCCGCCGCCCACGGGGTACCGGATGACCCCGATCGGCACCTCGACCCGCACCCGGACGCCCGTCTCCTCCAGCGTCTCGCGCACGGCGCAGGCGGGGAGCGACTCGTCGGGGTTCACCTTGCCCTTGGGGAGCGTCCAGTCGTCGTAGAGCGGCCGGTGGACGAGCAGGACCTTCGTGTCGGGGCCGGGGTCGGCGTCCAGCGCGATGACGCCCGCGGCGGCGGTGCGGGTCGGCATCAGCGGTCCCGCTCCGCGCGTCGGGACGCCAGCGCGGCGATCAGGTGCTCGTGCAGGTCGAGTTTCGGGACGCCGTCGTCGCCGAGGGTGCGCTGGTGCCAGGTGGTGTCGTCCAGCCACCAGGAGGCCGTCGCGTCGTCGAAGGCCAGGTCGAACAGGTGCTCGATCTGGGCGATGTGGCGTGGCTGCGTGACCAGCACGATGGTCTCGACGCGGCGGTCCAGGTTGCGGTGCATGAGGTCGGCCGACCCCAGCCCGACGTGCGGGTGGCCGCCGCCGGCGAACCAGAACAGCCGGCTGTGCTCCAGGAACCGGCCCAGGATGCTCCGCACCCGGATGTTCTCGCTCAGCTCGGGCACCCCGGCCCGCAGCCCGCAGGTGCCGCGTACCCACACGTCGACCGGCACCCCGGCGGCCGACGCCCGGTAGAGGGCGTCGATGACCCGCTCGTCGACGATCGAGTTCACCTTGAGCCGGATGCGGGCCTCCCGCCCGGCGCGGGCGTGGCCGATCTCCTCCTCGATGAAGCCCAGCAGCCCGCTGCGGATCCCCTCGGGAGCCACCAGCAGCCTCCGGTAGCGGGTCTCCCGGGTCATGCCCGAGAGGTGGTTGAACAGCCGGGCCACGTCGTCGGTGATGATCGGGTTCGCGGTCAGCAGCCCCATGTCCTCGTAGGTGCGTGCGGTCTTCGGGTTGTAGTTGCCGGTGCCGATGTGCACGTAGCGCCGCAGGCCGTCGGGCTCGTCGCGGACGACCAGGCAGAGCTTGCAGTGCGTCTTGAGGCCGACCATGCCGTACACGACGTGGACGCCGGCTCGCTCGAGCTTGCGGGCCCACGCGATGTTGGCCTGTTCGTCGAACCGGGCCTTGATCTCGACCACCGCGAGCACCTGCTTGCCGGCCTCGGCGGCGTCGATGAGGGCGTCCACGATCGGCGAGTCCCCGGAGGTGCGGTAGAGCGTCTGCTTGATGGCCAGGACGAGCGGGTCGGCGGCGGCCTGCTCGATGAACCGTTGCACCGACGTCGCGAACGAGTCGTACGGGTGGTGGAGCAGGACGTCGGTGTGGCGGAGCGCCGCGAACACGTCGACCGGCTTGGCCGACTCGACCTCGGCGAGTTCGGGGTGCGTCTTCGGCAGGAACGGCGGGTACTGCAGGTCCTCGCGGTCGATGCCGGCGATGCCGAACAGGCCGGTGAGGTCGAGCGGCGCCGGCAGTTCGAACACCTCCTTCTCGGAGATGTCGAGTTCCTGCACGATCAGGCGCCGCATCTGATCGTCGATGTCGTCCGCGACCTCCAGCCGCACCGGGGGCCGGCCGACCTTGCGGCGCAGCAGCTCGCGTTCGAGGGCGTGCAGCAGGTTCTCGGCGTCGTCCTCCTCGACCTCGAGGTCCTCGTTGCGGGTCACCCGGAAGGTCGTCCACTGCAGCACGTCCATGCCGCTGAACAGCCGGTGCAGGTGATGGCCGATGACCTCTTCCAGGGGCACGAACCGGTCGCCCGACAGGGGGAGGAACCGGCTGACGTTGGTGGGCAGCTTCACGCGGGCGAACTGCCGGGCCCGTGTCGCCGGGTTGCGCAGCAGGACGGCCAGGTTGATCGACAGTCCGGAGATGTAGGGGAAGGGGTGCGAGGGGTCCACGGCCAGCGGGGTCAGGATCGGGTAGACGCGCTCCTCGAACAGCGTCCCCATCGCGGCCCGCTCGTCGTCGGTCAGGTCGGCCCAGGTCAGCAGGGTGATCCCCTGCGCGGCCAGCTCCGGCCGGACCTCCTCGGCGAACACCCGGGACTGCTCGGCCACCAGCTCGCGCACCCGGGCCAGGATCGTGTCGTGCAGGTCGCGCGGCATGATGCCGGACGCCCCCGGCACGGCCACCCCGGCGGCGATGCGCCGCTTGAGCCCGGCGACGCGCACCATGAAGTACTCGTCGAGGTTGGACGAGAAGATCGCCAGGAACCGGGCCCGTTCGAGCAGCGGCACCCGGACGCGGTCCCGGGCCAGGTCGAGCACGCGGGTGTTGAAGGCGAGCCACGAGAGTTCGCGGTCCACGTAGCGGTCCGCCAGCAACTCGGTGCCGGGCTCGGTCGGCTGGGCGGGGGCGTCGGGCATGGGTCCTCGTCGGGTTCGGGCGGTGGTCGGTCAGGGGCTCTCCCCGGGCGCTGCTAACGATCCCACGCGACGCCGAGGGCTGCCAGCCGATCCCGCCCCGGACGCCGCGGGCGCGGGTCAGCGCCCGTAGAGCACGTCGGTGTGGGCGACCCGGAAGCCGGTCCGCTCGTAGAGCCGCACGGCCGGGTTGTCGGCCTCCACGTACAGGATGACCCGCCTGCAGCCGACGGCGGCCAGGTGGGCGAGCCCGGCTTCGAGCAGCACCGTGCCCAGGCCGCGGCCGTGGGCGCGCGGGTGGACGCCGATCACGTAGACCTCGCCGGTGGCCGCGTCGTGGCGCTTCGTCCAGTGGAAGCCGACCACGCCGGCGGCGTCCTCGGCGAGGATCAGCCCGGCCGGTTCCCACCAGGGCTCGGCCTGCCGTGCGCGCAGGTCCGCGAGGGAGAAGCTGCCCTGCTCCGGGTGGTCCGCGAAGGCGGCCGCGTTGACAGCGAGGAGGGCGTCGGCGTCCGCCTCGGTGAACGTGCGCAGCCGCACCCCCGCCGGGGCGGGCGGCCGGGCGACGGCGTCCAGGGGTCGCTCCATGATCAGCAGCCCCCGGACGGCCCGCAGGCCCGCCGCCGCGGCCAGCGCCCGGGCGGCGGGCAGGTCCCCGAACGCCCACACCCCGGTGGCCCCGGCAGCGAGCACGTCGTCGAGCAGGCGCCGGCCCAGGCCGCGGCCCCGGGCGTCGGGGCGGACGCAGATCTGGGCGGTGCCGAACGCGGGGGACAGCTGCGCGTAGCCGGCCAGACCGGCGGCGTCCCGCAGCAGCCGGTGTCGCTCGGTGTCGCGGCGCAGCCCGTGCAGGGCGTCGTCGTTCAGGGGCCGGACGCCGTCGGCGGCGGTCACCGCCGCGACGAGCGCGTTGACGGCGGCGAGGTCGGCCTCGGTGAGGCGGTGGGGGTCCATGCTCTCTGCCTACCCGGCCGGGCCGCGCGCGGCAAGGGCGGACGGCGTCGTCACTCGGCCAGCCGCGGGGTGCCGGTGGGGGAGAAGCGGTAGCCGACGTTGCGGACCGTACCGATCAGCGACTCGTACTCGACCCCCAGCTTGGCGCGCAGCCGCCGGATGTGGACGTCGACGGTCCGGGTGCCGCCGTAGTAGTCGTAGCCCCACACATCGGAGAGCAGCTGCTCGCGGCTGAAGACGCGGCCCGGGTGCTGGGCCAGGTAGCGCAGCAACTCGAACTCGGTGTAGGTGAGGTCGAGCGGACGGCCGTTGACGGCGGCGTGGTAGCCGTTCTCGTCGATGGTCAGCGGACCGGTCGACAGCACCCCGGAGCTCGCGGTGCGCGCCAGCAGCAGGCGCAGCCGGGCCTCCAGTTCGGCCGGGCCGGCCGTGTCGGACACGATGTCGGCGATGCCCCAGTCGGCGCGGACGGCGACGAAGCCGCCCTCCGCGAGCACGAGCAGCAGCGGTTGCGGGCTGCCGGCGGCGGCGAACAGGCGGCACACGGTGCGGGCGGCCGCCAGGTCGGTGCGGGCGTCCACCACGACGACGTCGGCGCGGGCCGCGGCGGTGAGGGCGTCCGCGTCGGGGGGGCAGGAGCGGAGGTCGTGGGCGAGGAGCGCCAGCCCGGGCAGCGCGTCGGCGCCGGCGGCGTCCGACGTCACCACGAGCAGCTGCGCCATCTCCCTCCCGTCGTCGCGGTCAGCGTAGTGCAGCGCCTGTGGGGTGCCCCGCGCGGCCGGCGGCGGCGGACGGTCCGCGGCGGGGCCGGTCGAAGGTGTCGCTGTCGATGACCAGCGTGACCGGCCCGTCGTTGGTCAGCGTGACCTGCATGTGGGCGCCGAACTCGCCGGTGGCGACGGAGGCCCCCCGGCGCCGCAGCGCGTCGACGAACGCCGCCACGAGCGGCTCGCTGTGGCTGCGTGGGGAGGCGTCGCTCCACGACGGCCGCCGGCCCCTCCGGACGTCGGCGTACAGGGTGAACTGCGACACCACGAGCAGGGGGGCGTCCACCTCGGCGCAGGACCGCTCGTCGTCCAGGATGCGGAGGTTCCACAGCTTGTCGGCGAGCCGTTCGGCCACGGCCGGGGTGTCGGCGTGGGTCACCCCGGCCAGCACCAGCAGGCCCGGGCGCTCCAGCGCTCCCACGGTGCGCCCGTCGACCTCGACCGCCGCCCGCGACACCTTCTGCACCACCAGTCGCACGCCGGGAGCCTAGCGGCGAGTTCGGACGCCGCATGTTCGCGTGCGTGGAACAAGCCGCGACCGGAGCCGGGCGCGTCGGGTGTGATGGCGGGACAGGCGGCCACGGGGGCTCGCCTCGTTGCTCGCTGTCGCCACCAAAGGAGCCCGTCATGTCCGTCCTCACGGTCCTTCCGGACAACGTGAGCGTGCGGGCCAAGCCCGGGGAGACCATCCTCGCCGTGCTGTCCGCGTCCGGGTACGGCTACCGGATCGGGTGTCGCCGTGGTGGCTGCGGCATCTGCAAGGTCGACCTCCGGGAGGGGGAGGTCTACTACGACCATCCGGTCGCCGAGTCGGTGCTCTCCCAGGAGGAGATCGCCGCCGGCGCCGTCCTGTCCTGCCGTGCCGTCCCCGTCGGGGACGTCACGATCGAGCTGCGCGACGAGCGACTCAAGCTCAACAGCGCCTTGCTGCGGTCCATCCGGGCCGTCAAGGCCCCAACGACTAAGGAGTAACCACATGGGCATCCTGCGACTGGGCTATCTGCACGTCCGTGTCACCGACATGGCCGAGGCTCGCAAGCACTACATCGAGACCATGGGTCTCAAGGTGACCGCCGAGGAGGCCGGCAAGGTCTACCTCAAGGGCTGGGACGAGTGGGATCACCACTCGGTCGTCCTGGAGGAGGGCGGGGTCGGCCTCGCCAAGCTGGGCTTCAAGGTGCAGTCCGAAGACGACCTCAACACCTACGAGAACAACGCGCGGACCTTCGGGGCGACCGTCGAGCGGATGAGCAAGGGCGAGGAACTCGAGGTCGGCCAGGGCATCCGCGTGACGACGCCCAGCGGCCATGTCGTCGAGCTGTACAACGAGATCACCTACCTCGGCAACGAGGTCGGCTACCTCAACCCGTACCCGTTCCCGCGGCACGAGACCGGCATCTCGGTGCCGGCCCTCGACCACATGCTGATCATGGCCGAGGACGTCGCGCTCAACGAGAAGTTCTTCATGGACACGTTCGGCATGTACGCCGTCGAGCAGATCCGCCCCGAGATCGACTCCCCGGCCCGCATCGCCACCTGGCTGTCGGCCGGCCAGAAGAACCACGACATCGCGATCGTCTCCGGCAAGGACAAGGGCCTGCACCACTTCGCGTTCCAGCTCGAGGACTGGAGCAAGATCCTGCGCGCCGCCGACATCTTCGCCATGGACGACGTCTCGATCGACATCACCCCGACGCGCCACGGCATCACCCGCGGCACGACGATCTACTTCTTCGATCCCGCGGGCAACCGCAACGAGACCTACGCCGGCGGGTACCGGGCGTACCGCGACCGTCCCACGACGATCTGGACGCCGGAGCACATCGGCCGCGGCATCTTCTCGCACTCGCGCGAGCTGAACGCCGCCTTCACCGAGGTCTACACGTAGGCCGACCGACCCCCGGACGCCGGACGCGGCTGCCGCGTCCGGCGTCCGGCCGTTTCCGTCCCCCGTCAAGAAAGGACGCCGGCATGGCCGTCACCACCACCGTCACCACCCTCACCGCGGAGGGAGCGCTCAAGGCGCTCAACGCGGCCCACGCGAAGAGCCTCGCCCTCGGCGTCCCCGTCGACATCTCCGTGTGCGACGCCGCCGGGAACGAGGTCGCGTTCCTGCGCCCCGACGGCGCGCCCCTGCTGAGCATGGGCATCGCCCGGGACAAGGCGTACACGGTCGTCGCGTTCAACGGGCTGCCGACCTCGAAGTGGTTCGACCTGATCAAGGACGAGCCGGCGCTGCTCAACGGCATCGTGCACCGCGAGCGGCTGGTGATCTTCGGCGGTGGCGTACCGATCCTCGTCGACGGCGTCCTGGTGGGGGCGGTCGGGTGCTCGGGCGGCTCCGCGGAGGAGGACGTGATCGTCGCCCAGGCCGGGGCGGACGCCGTCGGCTGAGGACGACGGGGTCAGCGTCGCCGGGCGAGCAGGCTAGCCCGGTTCAGCTCGCGGCTCAGCGCCAGCGCGGCGGTCTGGACGGCGGGCCCCATCCGCGGGGCCAGCCGCCGGTTGAAGCCCGACACCGAGATCGCGGCGCGCACGCCGCCGTCCGGCCCGAACACGGGGGCGGCGGCGCAGAGGACGCCCACGTTGCTCTCCTCCCGGTCGTAGGCGATCCCGGACGCCCGGATCGCCGCGAGCTCCCGGTTGAGGTGCCCCGGGGTCGTGATCGACCGCGGGGTCATCGGGGGCAGGCCGGTGGCGAGCACGCGCTGCACGGTCTGCGGGTCCGCGAAGGCGAGCATCGCCTTGCCGACGCCGGTGACGTGGGCGGGGAGGCGTCCGCCGCGCCGCGAGTTCATCGGCGGGGCCTGTTTGGCCGAGAGCACCTGGAGGTACACGACCTCGGTGCCGTCCAGGATCGCCAGGTGGACCGACGCCCCGGTGGCGGTGCGGAGGTCCTCCATGTGCGGCAGGGCGAGTTGCGAGAGGTTGCGCTGGACGGGCACGAGTTCGCCCAGCTCGAACAGGCGCATCCCCAACTGGTATCCGCCGTCGACGCGGTTGAGCCACCCCAGTTCCGTCAGCTCCTCGGCGAGCCGGTGGGCGGTGGAGCGGGGCAGGCCGCTGCTCCGGATGAGGTCCGCCAGGCTCAGCGTCTGGCGGTCGGGGCCGAAGCCCTCGAGCAGCAGCGATGCCCTTTTGATAACGGATACGGGAATTTCCCGCTGAGTGGGAGGCACTCATTGATTCTGGGCGGGATGTGACGGAGTGTCTACCTAGACCCTCGAACCCGTCGCATGGAGGCGACAGAAAAGGCGGTACCGATGGCCAGCGTGATCGATCTCCCGACCGGGCTCCCCGACGCACCGCGGCAGAACGCCCGCTCCGACACGCTCCAGTCGGTCACGACGGCACTGGACGTGCTGGACTGCTTCTTGTCGGCGCCGGAGCTCGGCGTCAGCGAGATCGCGCGGCGCCTCGGCATCGCCAAGAGCAGCGCCCACCGGCTGCTGACCACGCTGGCCGCGCGGCACGTGGTCGAGAAGAACCCCGAGACCGGCCAGTACCGGCTCGGCGTGCACCTGTTCGCGCTCGGCCACCTGGCCCAGTCGCGGATGGCGCTGTCGAGCCTCGCGCTGCCCGAGCTGCAGCGGCTGCACGGGGCGACGGGCTTCACGATCTTCATCGGCCTCCTCGACGGCGAGAACGCGGTCTACCCGCACTTCGTCGGCAACCCGTCGGTGTCGGCCCAGCTCGCCCAGGAGTCGGTGCGCCGCCGCGCCCACGCCACGGCGCTCGGCCGGGCGATGGCGGCGCTGGACCCGGCGATCGAGCGTCGGCTGCGCATGCAGGCGGCCGCGGGCCGCGGGCCGGAGGCGGCCCGGGCGGTCAAGGAGTTCGACCGGGCCATCGAGACGTTCCGCCGCGTCGGGGTCACCATGTCGCGCGACACCGCGGCCCCGGGCCTGAGCGGCGTCGCAGCGCCGATCCGGACCCTGGCCGGCCGTCCGGTCGCCGCGCTCGTCGTCGCCGGGCCGACGGCCAGCGTGATCCCCAACGCGGACCGCATCGCCCGGATCCTCCCGCCCGCCGCGGCGCGGGTTTCCCGGCTCGTCGGGGCCGGCTGACCGGTGTTCCCGGTCGCGGAACAGCCCTCTCGGGCGCGCTCAGGCGCAGGAATAGCTTGACAAGACAACCAGAATCGAAGGAGCCACCTGTGGATTCCGCCCTCCAGGCGAAGGCCGCGAAGGACCTGCTCGGGGCCTACGCGTCGCGGACGCCCATCCCGCCGCTGATCGAGACGTTCACGGAGATCGCGTTCGAGGACGCGTACGTGATCCAGAAGCTGCAGATCGACGAGTTGCTCGCCGACGGTCGCGTCGTCAAGGGCCACAAGGTCGGCCTGACGTCGGCGGCGATGCAGAAGCAGTTGGGCGTGTCGCAGCCCGACTTCGGCCACCTCCTCGACGACATGTTCTACCTCGAGAACATGCCGATCCCCATGGATGTGTGGCTGCAGCCCCGCATCGAGCCCGAGATCGCGTTCGTGCTCGGCCGGCCCCTGCAGGGCCCCGGGGTGACGATCGCGGACGCCATTCGTGCGGTCGACTTCGTCCTGCCGGCCATCGAGCTCGTCGACAGCCGGATCAAGGACTGGAAGATCGGCATCATCGACACGATCGCCGACAACGCCAGCTCCGGCGGCGTCGTGCTCGGCGGCAAGCCCACCAAGCTGACCGACGTCGACCTGCGGCTCGTCGGCTGCACCCTGTACAAGAACGGGCAGATCGTCGGCACGGGCGCCAACGGCGCCGTCATGGGCAACCCGCTCAACTCCTTGGTCTGGCTCGCCAACACGGTCGGCCCCCAGGGCGTCACGCTCGAGCCGGGGCACGTCGTGCTCCCGGGTTCCGTCACCAAGCTCCAGCCCGTGGCCCCCGGCGACACGTTCGTCGCCAACTGGGGTGTGCTGGGCACCGCCACCGCTCGCTTCGCGAAGGAGAACTGAATTCATGGCTGAGGATTTCCAGGGCCGTCCGACGACCGCCGCCATCATCGGGTCGGGCAACATCGGCACCGACCTGATGTTCAAGCTGATCCGGCGCAGCAAGTTCATCACGCCGAAGTACATGATCGGCATCGACCCCCGGTCCGACGGCCTCGCCCGGGCCGAGCGCATGGGCCTGATCCCGTCGGCCGGCGGCCTCGACTGGCTGCTCAGCCTGCCGACCGAGGAACTGCCGGACATCGTGTTCGACGCCACGTCCGCCAAGGCGCACGCCGCCGCCGCACCGCGGCTGGCCGAGAAGGGCATCGTCGCGGTCGACCTGACCCCGGCTGCCGTCGGCCCGTTCTGCAGCCCCGCCGTGTCCGACAACGTCGACCCGGCGTCCATGAACGTCAACATGATCACCTGCGGCGGGCAGGCCACGATCCCGATCGTGTACGCGGTGACCCGCGTCACCGGCCAGCCCGAGTACGCCGAGATCGTGGCCTCGCTGTCGAGCAAGGGGGCCGGCCCCGGCACGCGGGCGAACATCGACGAGTTCACCGAGACCACCGCGAAGGCCATCGAGGAGGTCGGCGGCGCCAAGCGCGGCAAGGCCATCATCATCCTGAACCCGGTCGAGCCGCCCATGAAGATGCGCAACACCGTCTTCGTCGCCGTGCCGGCCGAGTACGCGGAGCCCGGCCCCAAGCAGGACGAGCTGACGGCGTCCATCAAGCAGATGGTGGCCGAGGTGCAGAAGTACGTCCCGGGCTACTCGATGAAGTCCGAACCGCAGTACGACGCCCCGCGCGACATCTGGGGCGGGCTGGCCCGGGTCGCGGTCTTCCTCGAGGTCGTCGGCGCCGGCGACTACCTGCCGGACTACGCCGGGAACCTGGACATCATCACCGCGGCGTCCGCGCACATCGGCGACATCCTCATGGAGTACCGGATCGCGCACCCCGTCAAGGGGACGCCGCAGCACGTCGAGTTCCGCGCGGCCACCGAGGCCCCGCTGCCGGGCAGCGCCGCGGCGCGCGCGCTCAAGCAGGCAGCAGCTCACGACACCAGCAAGGACGCCGAAGGGGCGAAGGCATGACCGATCAGATTCTCAAGCAGGAGCGCACCACCACCGACGCCGTCGGCACCAAGCGTGCCGTGCGGATCACCGACACCACGCTGCGCGACGGCTCGCACCCGATGCGGCACATGTTCACCGAGCAGCAGGTGCGCGCGATCGTCCGCGAACTGGACGACGCCAACATCGAGGTCATCGAGGTGTCGCACGGCGACGGCCTCGGCGGGTCGAGCTTCAACTACGGCTTCTCGGGCACCGACGAGCTCAAGCTGATCCGGGCCGCCGCCGACGAGGCCAAGCGCGCCAAGATCGCGGCGCTGCTGCTGCCCGGCGTCGGCACGGTGGCCGACCTGAAGCGCGCCCAGGACGCCGGCATCTCGGTCGTTCGCGTGGCGACGCACTGCACGGAGGCCGACACCTCCTACCAGCACTTCGGGGCCGCGCGTGACCTCGGGCTGGAGACCGTCGGCTTCCTGATGCTGAGCCACCGCGTGTCCCCCGAGAAGCTGGCCGAGCAGGCCGCCATCCAGGTGGACGCCGGCTGCCAGTGCGTCTACGTCGTCGACTCGGCCGGCGCCCTGATCCTCGACCAGGCCAAGGACCGGGTCGCGGCGGTCGTCGACCGGATCGGCAAGGACGCCCAGGTCGGCTTCCACGGCCACCAGAACCTGTCGCTCGGCGTCGCGAACTCGATCCTCGCCTACCAGGCCGGCGCCCGGCAGATCGACGGCGCGCTCTCGGCCCTCGGTGCGGGCGCCGGCAACAGCCCCACCGAGGTGCTGGCCGTCAACTTCGAGCGGCTCGGCGTCAACACCGAGCTCGACACCGACAAGCTGCTGCACGCGGCCGAGAACGTCGTCCGGCCGATCCTGCCCGCGCTGCCCTACATGGACCGCGGCTCGATCACCCAGGGCCAGGCGGGCGTCTACTCGTCGTTCCTCAAGCACGCCGAACGCGCCGCCGAGCGCTACGGCGTCCCGGCCCACGAGATCCTGGCCCGCATCGGCGAGCGCGGGTACGTCGGCGGCCAGGAGGACATGATCATCGACGTCGCCCTGGAGATGCTGAACGAGCAGTCCGACCCGAACATCGTCGGAGCCAAGTGATGGCGGAGCACAACTGGACCGTGGACTCGGTCGCCACCGAACTGCTCGCCTGCGAGGCGGAGCGCCGCGACCGCGTCAAGTTCACCGACGAGTGGCCGGAACTGGACGTCGAGACCGGCTACCAGATCCAGGACGAGACCCTGCGCCGCCGCCTCGAGCGCGGCGAGCAGCTGATCGGGGTCAAGCTGGGCCTCACCAGCCGGGCCAAGCAGGAGCGGATGGGCGTCGCGACGCCCTTCGTCGCCTGGCTGACGGACGCCATGGTGCTGCCCGCCGACCTGCCGGTGCCGCAGGACAAGCTGATCCACCCGCGCATCGAGCCCGAACTCGTGTTCATCATGGGCGAGCGGCTGGAGGGCCCCGGCGTGACCGGCGCCCAGGCGCTGGCGGCGGTGAGCCACGTGCTCGGCGGCGCCGAGATCATCGACTCCCGCTACAAGGACTTCCGGTTCCTCGCGGGAGACGTGGTCGCGGACAACGCGTCGTCGGGCGCCTACATGACGGGGCCGGTGGCGCTCCCGCCGGAGATGCTCGACCTGTCGACCGAGGCCGTGCTGGTCGAGGTGGACGGCGCGATCGTCGACTCCGCGACCGGCGCCGCCATCATGGGGCACCCGGCCGAGGCCCTCGCCCTCGCGGCGAACGACCTCGCGAAGCGGGGGCATGCGATCGAGGCCGGGTGGGTCGTCCTGACCGGCGGCATGACGGACGCCGTGTTCGCCCCGCCCGGGTCTTCGGTGGCCTGCCACTTCACCAACCTCGGCTCGGTGTACTTCAACGGCGGGACGGAGCCCGCCTGATGCCGATCATCGAGGTCACCCTCACCCCGGCCCCGCACCGGACGCCCGAGGTCAAGCGCGCCCTGATCAGCGCGCTGACCGCGGCGGTGGTGGACACGGGCGTGGCTCCGAAGGAGTCCGTCCGCGTCCTCCTCCGGGAGATCCCCGCGGAACACTTCGCCGCGGGTGACGTAACCCTGGCCGAACGGCGGGCCGCCCAGGCCGCCGCGTCGGCGTCCAACACGCAGAAAGGCAACGACGCCAATGGCTGACAAGGAATTCTTCGGGCACATCATCGACAACGAGGAGGTCGAGTCGCTCGACGGCCAGCGGTTCGACGTCTACAACCCGTGGTCGCGCCAGGTCTGGGCGGAGGCGGCGGAGGGCTCCGCCGAGGACGCCCGCCGCGCGGTGAAGTCGGCCCGCAAGGCCTTCGACGAGGGCCCCTGGCCCAAGATGGGCCGCAACGAGCGGGCCAAGATGATCCACAAGCTCGGCGACCTCATGGAGGCCAAGTCCGACGAGTTGGCGGCCTACGACGCCAAGAACATGAGCAAGCCGTTCGAGCAGGCCAAGCACGACGTCGCCCGGTCGGTGTGGAACTTCCGGTTCTTCGCCGATCACCAGCGCGATCACGTGGGCGAGGTCTACCCGATGGACTCCGGGCACCACACCTACAGCGAGTTCGGCCCGGCGGGCGTCGTGGCCGCCATCTCGCCGTGGAACTTCCCGCTGATGATGGCGTCGTGGAAGATCGCGCCCGCGATCGCCTGGGGCAACACTTGCATCATCAAGCCGTCGGAGGACACCCCGGCGTCCGTCACGCACCTGGGCCGCCTGGCCGCCGAGGCCGGCTTCCCGCCCGGCGTCCTGAACGTGCTCAACGGCCACGGTGCCCCCGCCGGGTCGTCGCTGACGGCCGACTGGGATGTCGACCGGGTCACGTTCACCGGTTCGTCGACCACCGGCAAGATGGTCATGAAGTCGGCGGCCGACCACCTGGCCCCCGTGTCGCTCGAGTTGGGCGGCAAGGGCGCCAACCTGGTCTTCGACGACGCCGACCTCGATAACGCGGTCTACTGGGCCGTCGAGTCGATCTTCCGCAACGCGGGTCAGATCTGCCTGGCCGGGTCGCGGTTGTTCGTGCAGGACACCATCTACGACGACTTCCTGAAGCGGTTCGTGGCGCGGGCCGAGCAGTTGAAGATCGGCGACCCGCTGGTGCCCGGCACGAACTTCTCGGCCCTGTCGAGCAAGAAGCACTTCGACAAGGTGGCCAACTACGTGCGGCAGATCACCGAACTGGGCGGCACCGTGCACACCGGCGGCGTTGCGACCGACGGCTCCTGGGTCGTGAAGCCGACCATCGCCGACGGGCTGGCCCTGGACGCCGCCCCCTACTGCGAGGAGATCTTCGGCCCGGTCTGCATCGTCAACAAGTTCTCGACCGAGGCGGAGGCCGTGCACATGGCCAACGACACCCGCTACGGGCTGAACGCGATGATCTTCACCGAGAACCTGTCCCGGGCGCACCGGGTGGCTTCGGCGCTGCGGGCCGGCACGGTGTGGGTGAACTGCTTCTTCATCCGCGACCTGCGGACGCCGTTCGGCGGCGTGGGCGACTCGGGCGTGGGCCGCGAGGGCGGCAACTTCAGCCGCGAGTTCTTCACCGAGCCCAAGGCGATCGTCATGCAGATCGATCGGAAGCTGCAGGGCTGACGTCGTCGGTCACCGCGCCGCCCCGGGGTTCGACCCCGGGGCGGCGCTTCCGTCTCGCGGTCTGCGCCGGGGAGCCCGCCACCCCGGGCGAGCCGGGGCGGGCAGGCCAGCGGAACCAGCTAGGGGACTTCGGCGTAGACGACCCAGTTGGCCCCGTTGCCGCGGCCGTCGACGATGTCGCACATGACGAACACGAGTCGGCGGGGCTGGACGCGCCAGGTCTCCTCGTCGCCGGCGAAGTCGCCGTAGGCGATCGAGCGGGTGTGGGTCACGGTGTAGGTGAGGGTGCCCGCGTCGGTCGTGGCGACGATCCGGTCGCCCGGGGCGACGCGGCGGATGAGCACGTTGCAGGGGTACCGGTCGGCCCCGTTGCGGGCGCTGGTGTGGCAGCCGACGTAGACGGTGTCCGCGGCGTCGCTCGCAGGCTGGACGCCCCGGTCGGCCACCCGCACCGGCAGGCTCGGCCGGCCGGCGGTGTAGGTCGGGGGGTCGATCGCGCCGCCCATCTGCGCCACGGTCAGGGGGAACACCTTCGCCGCGAAGCCGACGGCCGGGACGCTGAGGCTGCGCAGTTCACCCGAGGCCACCCGCCCCTGGGTGGCGGTGGGTCCCGGCGTGCCGGGCCTCTGGCTCGGGGCCGCGGACGACGGCGCGGCGGCGTCCGGACCGCCCTCGGAGAGGGGGGACGCCGAGGGTCCGGCCGGCGCCTGGCAGGCGGACAGGCCCCCCACCAGCGCGGCGGCGCACAGCAGGCCGGCGGCGCGGCGGCGGGCGGGGCTCACGGGTCGGCGTCCTCTCGGCTGGGGCGTCCAGTATCGAACCAGCGAGCCGTCGGCAGCCGCGGCGCACGCCGGTCAAGACGCCGCCGCGAACGCGCCGGCCGTCCGTTCAACGCAGGGGGCGTCCTGGGATCTGGGCCAGCAGCCCCTCCGGACGCCGGACATGCAGCCCGACCTCCGGGTCGACCACGACCTCCTGGGCGGCTGCGATGCCGGCCACCGCCAGGGTCGCCGTCACCGGCAGCGTGCGCCGGACGAGCCCCAGGGCGATCGGGCCCAGCTCGTGGTGCACCGCCGACGTGCCGACCCGGCCGACCTCCTCGCCTCCGGCCAGCAGCGGCGCGCCGACCTCGGGCAGCTCGTTGACCGAGCCGTCCAGGTGCAGCAGCACCAGGCGGCGCGGCGGCCGGCCGAGGGTGTAGGTGCGGCCGACGGTCTCCTGGCCGCGGTAGCACCCCTTGGCCAGGTGCACGGCCGGGCCGAGGGCCTCCCCGGAGGGTGCGAACAGCTCGTTCGGGATCGCCCGGTCGTCGTGGTCGAGGAAGAACCGCGGCCTGCCCGCGGCGATGCGCAACGCCTCGGACGCCCACGTGCCGGCGCGGCGGTCGCCCAGCTCGGCCTCGACCCGCGCCCGGTCGACGATGCGCACCCCGGCCCGGTCGGCGATCACGGCCCGCTCACCCGTCCGGTCGGCCACCTCGACCTTGGCGGCGAAGCGCAGCGAGTTCAGCTGGGCGAGCAGCGCCTCGAGGCGTCCGGGCTCGGTGTGCCCCCAGAATGTCTCGCCGTCGTCGACGCCGCCGAAGGCGTGCTCGATGCGGCCCTGCCCGTCGAGCAGCAGCGCCGCCGTGGACGCCCCCGGCGCGAGCCCGGTGAACCGCTGGCTCGACACGGCGTCCAGCCAGGTCAGCCGGTCCGGGCCCGACACCGTGAACACCGGCCGGTGCCGCAGGTCGACGGACGCCGCCCCGCGTTCGAGGGTCCGCTGCTCGCCCAGCGGGTCGCCGTAGTGCCAGGGGACGCCGGCGTCCGGGCCGGTCTCGTTCAGCACGGCGGTCATGCGCGCTCCAGGGTGGCCCAGATGTACGGCCGGAGCGGGACGTCGTCGGTGGCCCGGTCGAAGCTGTACATCAGCCGGCCGTCGACCGAGCCGTACAGGCGGCGTCCGGCGGTGTAGGCGACGGGGGCGGCCTGGGTGCGCATCACGGCGTCCGAGGTGAGGTCGACCCGGCCGGGCTGCAGGGTGCCGTACAGGATCTCGGCGTAGCCGTCGGGGCCGCACATCACGACCTCGACCTCGGCGCGGTCGTTGGCGCGCCAGAAGCCGGTCTCGAGGGTGAGTGGGGCGGCGGGGCGACCGTCGGCGTCCAGGGTGAAGGTCTGGCTGAAGTAATGGAGGTAGTCGCCGCCGTTGGCGGTGAAGTCGATCTGCTGCCCGAAGCGGATCTTGCCCTCCCCCGGCCACTCGCGGTAGCCGGTGCCCTCCCAGCGGCCACGCAGCCAGGCCAGCCCCACCAGGGCGGGGTTCAGGTCGGACGGGATCTCGAACATCGGCGCTCCTCGGGACGGCTGCTGTGCATGGTAACGACGGTCCCGGACGGATTGTTCCGGCCGGTTGCCCCTTAGCAACGCTAGCGATGCTTGATTGGCATCCCTAGCGATGCTAAGGTCGGGGCGTCCCGAGGCGAAAGGTGGCGGCGATGACTGCAGCACTGGGGGCGACGAGGAGATACCTGCGTCACCTCACGACCAGGTGGTCGCGGCGCGCCGGCTCGCCGCGCCCCTTCCTCACGATCCTCGACGTGCTCCCGGCCCGACCCCTCGGGCCCGGGATGACCGTGGGAGGGCAGTAGGGTACGGCGCGTGCTGACGACCTCTCAGGCCGCCGAACTCGCGGGCATTCCGAAGGAGCAGTTCCGCTCGGCCATGTCCAAGGAACGCAAGAGCGGCAAGGAGTTCCACGCCCCTCGCGAACTGTGGCTCGACGCCAGGACGCCCCTGTGGGACGAGGAGAAGGTGCTCGCGTGGGCGAAGGCGCGCAAGAAGCGGAAGAAGCGCAAGAAGGACGCCGGCTGAGGACGGCCGAAACCGGCGAGGCCGAGGGCCTACGACCGGGCCGGATTCTGCTCTGCGAGGGCGGCCTCGGCCAGCCCCGGGATCTCGTCCACCGGCCCAGACTCAGGCGTTGGCCTTCTTCGCCCGGTTGCGGAGCTTCGCCCGCTCGTTGGCGTCGAGGACCACCTTGCGGATGCGGACGTGGGCCGGCGTGACCTCCAGGCACTCGTCGGCGGCGCAGTACTCCAGTGCCTGCTCCAGCGACAGCCGCCGCGGCGGGATCAGCCGCTCGAGCTCGTCCCCCGTCGACGAACGCACGTTGGTCAGGTGCTTCTCCTTGGTGGGGTTGACGTCCATGTCGTCGGGGCGGGCGTTCTCGCCGCACACCATGCCTTCGTAGACCTCCTCGCCGGGGCCGACGAACAGCGATCCGCGTTCCTGGAGGTTGAACAGGGCGTACGAGGAGACGGTGCCCAGCCGGTCGGCGACCAGCGAACCGGTCTGCCGGTGCCGCAGCTCGCCGAACCAGGGCGCGTACCCCTCGGAGACGTGATGCATGATGCCGGTGCCGCGGGTCTCGGTGAGGAACTCCGTGCGGAACCCGATCAGGGCCCGCGCCGGCACGACGTACTCCAGCCGCACCCAGCCGGTGCCGTGGTTGACCATCTGCTCCAGGGCGGCCTTGCGGACGCCGAGCATCTGGGTCACCGCGCCGACGTGCTCCTCGGGCACGTCGATCGTCAGCCGCTCGGTCGGCTCGTGCAGGACGCCGTCGATCGTCCGGGTGACGACCTCCGGCTTGCCGACGGTCAACTCGAAGCCCTCCCGGCGCATCATCTCGACCAGGATCGCCAGCTGCAGCTCCCCGCGACCCTGCACCTCCCAGGTGTCCGGGCGCTCGGTCGGCAGGAGGCGGATCGACACGTTGCCGACCAGTTCGGCGTCCAGTCGCGCCTTGACCAGGCGGGCCGTGAGCTTCTTGCCCGACTTGCCCGCCAGCGGCGAGGTGTTGATGCCGATCGTCATCGAGATCGACGGCTCGTCGACGTGGATGAGGGGCAGCGGGCGGGGGTCGGTCGGGTCGGCGAGGGTCTCGCCGATGGTGATGTCGGGGATGCCGGCGACCGCGATGATGTCGCCGGGGCCGGCGCTGTCCACGGGCTTGCGTTCGAGCGCGTCCGTCATCAGCAGTTCCGACAGCCGGACGTTCGCGGTCGTGCCGTCCCGGCGGATCCAGGTGACCGTCTGCCCGCGGCTGATCTCACCCTGGACGATGCGGCACAGCGCCAGCCGGCCGAGGTAGGGGGAGGAGTCGAGGTTCGTGACGTGGGCCTGCAGCGGGGCGCCCTCGGTGTAGGAGGGGGCCGGGATCGTCGCCAGGATGGTCTCGAACAGCGGCTCCAGGTTCGGCGAGTCGGGCATCGTGGCGTCCGCCGGCTGGGCGAGCGACGCGCGCCCGGCCTTCGCCGCGCAGTAGAGGATGGGGAAGTCGAGCTTCTCGGCCTCGTCGTCGTCGACGAGGTCCATGAACAGGGCGTAGACCTCGTCGACGACCTCGGCGATGCGGGCGTCGGCCCGGTCGACCTTGTTGATGACGACGATGATCGGCAGGTGCTTGGCCAGCGCCTTCCGCAGCACGAACCGGGTCTGCGGCAGGGGGCCCTCGGAGGCGTCCACGAGCAGCAGCACCCCGTCGACCATCTCCAGGCCGCGCTCGACCTCGCCGCCGAAGTCGGCATGACCGGGGGTGTCGATGATGTTGATCGTGACCTCGCGGCCGCCGATCACGTGCTTGACGGCGGTGTTCTTGGCGAGGATCGTGATGCCCTTCTCGCGCTCCAGGTCCATCGAGTCCATGACCCGCTTGTTGACGTCCTGGTTCTCGCGGAACGCGCCCGACTGCCACAGCATGGCGTCGACCAGCGTGGTCTTGCCGTGGTCGACGTGGGCGATGATGGCGACGTTGCGGAGGTCGGCGCGAGTGGCCATGTGGGGTTTCCCGTCGGTTGGGTGAGCGGAGCGGGCCGATTCTACGCCGGTGGCCGGGGTGCCCTGGCCGTCGTCGTCCCGAGGCGCAGCCGGACGCCGAACGTCGCCGACGCCACCTGCTCGCCCGCGAGCAGCCGCAGCATGAGGCGCCCCAGCTCGCGCCCCTTCTCGGCCGGTCGCTGGTCGGCGGTCGTGAGGAGGCCCGGGAACCAGGGGGTCTCGATGCCGTCGAAGCCGGTGACGCTCAGGTCGTCGGGGACCCTCAGGCCCCGCTCCGCGGCCGCCCGGACGGCGCCGAGGGCCAGCACGTCGGACTGGCAGACGAGTGCCGTGGGGGGGTGGGCGTCCGCCAGGAGCGCGGCGGCCGCCTCCGCGCCCGCCTCCAGGGTGAGGTCCCGGGCCACGGCGATCAGATCGGCCGGGCCGCCGGCGTCCAGGAAGCCGAGCGCCCGGTCGCGGGTGTCCGCGTAGGGGCAGTCGGACGCCGCGCCCGCCGGCACGCGCCCGGTCGGCGCCGCCGGCCCCAGCGGCAGGGTGACGTGCCCGATGCGGGAGTGGCCGAGGGAGCGCAGGTGGTGCACGAGGTCGGCGGTGGCGCCGCGGTCGTCGATCGTCAACTGGACCACCCGGTCGTCGGCGGGGGCGCCCGTGCCGAGCAGGGCGAGGCCGCGGGCCGCGAGGGCGTCGAGGCCGGGGCGGTCGGGGGCGCCGCACAGGGCGAACAGGACGCCGTCCATGCTGTGCGCGGCCAGGTTGGGTTCGGGGGCGCCGAGCGGTTCGGGGAGGAGCAGCAGCGCGTACCGTTCCCGGTCGAGCTCCTGGGAGAACCCGCCGAGGAGGGTGACCTGGTAGGGGTCGGCGAACGCGGACGCCAGCGTGCCGTCGTAGCTCACCCCGACGACCCGGGTGCGCCCGGTGCGCAGTTGGGCGGCGCGGGGGTCGGGGCCGGCGTAGCCCAGTTCGGACGCCGCCCGGCGCACGCGCTCGGCGGTCGCGGCGGCCACCGGGCCGCGCCCGGAGAAGACCAGGGACGCCGTCGAGACGGCGACGCCGGCGCGGCGGGCGACGTCGGCGAGGGTGACCGGGCCGACTTGCTGGGGGCTCATGCCCCGGAATACTATCGAATCGGTTCGATCAAATCGATTCGACGAGAGGTTCCCCCGTGTCTGTTCTCGCCCTGGAGCGCGGCGTCGTCACCCGCGCGCGCACCGGCGTCTTCCTCGTGTTCGCGGCCTCCGGCGTCGCCTTCTCGTCGCTGGCGTCCCGGCTGCCCGACGTCAAGCGCATCCTGGACCTCTCCCCGGGCCAACTCGGCACCCTGCTGCTGGCGACGGCGTGCGGGTCGGTGCTGGGCCTGCCGGCGTCCGGCCGGATCATCCGCGCGATCGGCACCCGGCGCGCCGTCCAGGCGGGGGTGGCCGTGGCCGCCGTCGGACTGGCCGCCGCCGGGCTAGGGGTCGACCTGCTGCGCAACGGCGTCGTGCTGTGGCTGGCGATGTTCCTCGCCGGCCTGGGCATCGGGGTCTGGGACGTCTCGATGAACCACGAGGCGGCCGAGGTGGAGCGCGGGCTGCGCCGCTCGATCATGCCGTGGTTCCACGCCGCCTTCAGCGGCGCCACCGTGGTGGCGGCGCTGGTCGGCAGCCTGCTCACGGCGCTGCAGGTGCCCGTGTGGCTGCACCTGTGGGGGGTCGTGGCGGTCGTGGTGACCGCGGCCCTGCTCGGGGTGGCCCGGTTCCTGCCCATCGAGGAGGTCGCCCCGGAGGACCGGCCCGCCGCCCGCGGCACCGCCTGGCTCGAGCCGAAGACGGTGCTGATCGGGGTCGTGGTGCTCGCCGCCGCCTTCACCGAGGGCACCGCGAACGACTGGATCGCCGTCGCCTTCGTCGAGGGCCACGCCCTGCCGGCCTGGGTCGGCGTGCTGGCCTTCGCGACCTTCCTGGGCTTCATGACCCTCGGCCGGATCCTCGGCACGGCCGCCCTCGACCGCTTCGGTCGCGTCCCCGTGCTGCGGGTGCTGTTCGGCACGGCGATGGCCGGCAGCCTGCTCGTGGTCTTCGGGGGCCCGGTGCTGGCCTTCGTCGGGGCGGCCCTGTGGGGCGTCGGCGCGTCGCTCGGCTTCCCGGTCGGGATGTCGGCCGCCGCGGACGACCCCGCCCGCGCCGCCGCCCGGCTCAGCGTGGTGTCGACGATCGGCTATCTCGCCTTCCTGGGCGGCCCGCCGCTGCTCGGGTTCCTCGGCGACCACACCGGCGTGCTGTACGCCCTGCTGGCGGTGGCGGCCTTCCTGGTGCCCGCCCTGCTCGCGGTGCCCGCGGTGCGGGAGCAGCGCGCTCCGTAGGCGGTCGTGAGTCAGCGGGTCTCGAGCAGGTGCAGCAGGTAGTCGCCGTAGCCCGACTTGGCCAGTCGCTGGCCGCGCTCGGCGAGTTCGGCGTCCGTCAGGAACCCCAGGCGCCAGGCGATCTCCTCGGGGCAGCCGACCTGGAGCCCCTGCCGGGCCTGGATCGTCCGGACGAAGTTCGAGGCGTCGTTGAGCGAGTCGAACGTGCCGGTGTCGAGCCAGGCCGTGCCGCGCGGCAGGACGCCGACCTGCAGCTTCCCGCGTTCGAGGTACACCCGGTTCACGTCGGTGATCTCGTACTCCCCACGCGCCGACGGGGCCAGGGTGCGGGCGATCTCGATCACGTCGTTGTCGTAGAAGTACAGACCGGGGACGGCGTAGTTCGACTTGGGGGCCTTCGGCTTCTCCTCGATCGACAGCGCCCGGAGGTTCTCGTCGAACTCGACCACGCCGTAGGCGGTGGGGTCGGACACCCAGTAGGCGAACACCGCCGCGCCGTCGACGTCGCCGAACTCGCGCAGGTGCCGCCCCAGGCCTGGGCCGTAGAAGATGTTGTCGCCCAGCACCAGGGCCGCCTTCTCGCCGCCCACGAAGTCGGCGCCGATGGTGAACGCCTGCGCCAGGCCCTTCGGCTCCGGCTGCACGGCGTACGCGATCTCGATGCCGAACTGCGCGCCGTCGCCCAGCAGCCGCTGGAACCCGGCCTGCTCGTGCGGGGTGGTGATCACCAGGATCTCCCGGATGCCCGCGAACAGCAGTGTCGACAGCGGGTAGTAGATCATCGGCTTGTCGTACACGGGCACCAACTGCTTGCTGGTCGCCATGGTGATGGGGTGCAGCCGAGTCCCTGAGCCCCCGGCAAGGATGATTCCGCGCATACCGGCATCCTGGCAGACCCGGCCGCCGCGCGAGCCCACGGCGCTCGCGCCATGATGGGCAGGTGAAGAGGCTGGTCAGCATCGCCCTGTACGACCCAGACGGCCGGGTGGCGCCGTTCGTCCGCCGGACCATCGAGGAGCTCGCGACGCCCGGCACCACGCTGGTCGCGACGGCCACCCACCCGCTGCAGCCCGAGGACGCGGCCTGGGTCCGGGCGCGCGGCGACCTGGTCGAACGCGAGAACGTCGGCCTGGACATGGTCGGGCACCGCCTGGCGCTGGACGCCCACCCGCCGGCCGGCTTCGACGAGGTCGTCATCACCAACGACACCTTCGCCCTGCTGCAGCCCCTCGCCCGTATCGAGGACCGCGTCGACCCGTCCGCCGATTTCTGGGGCATCACGGGCAGCCGCGAGCGCGCCCCGCACGTGCAGAGCTTCTTCGTCTGCTTCCGGTCGCCGATTCCCGCCACCGCCGTCTTCGCCGAGCACTGGCGCCGGGTCGCCCCGGCGGGCCGCAAGCAGACCATCGTCGCCAACGAGATCGGCCTGACCCGCACCCTGGTCCAGGCCGGGTTCCGGTTCGACGTCGCCTACCACCCGACCGTCGCCGACGGCGTCCGGGCGCAACTGCGCAGCCTGCGGCACCCGCTCGCGGGCCCCTGGGGGGTCGTGGGGTGTTGGAACCCCTACATGGCCCTCGCGGACGCCGCCCTGGACGCCCGCCTGCCCGTGATCAAGATGTCGGCGCTGCGCTTCGACCCCTACCGGCTGGGCGCCGACCGGCTGCTCGCCGAGCTCGAACGCCGCCACCCCGAACGGATGGCGGGTGTCCGCGACTACCTGCGGCGGACGGCGCGCGCCTACGCCTGATCGGCCGCGATCCGGGCCCGCACCGCCCGCTGCAGCAGCGCCCCCGACGCCCCGAAGGCCATGACGGACGCCGCGACGAACGCCGCCATCCCCCGGGCCTCGGGGGCACCGGGGAGCAGCAGCGCCGCCACGGCCGCGACCACCGCGAGCAGCCAGGTGAGCACCACGAGCCGGTAGCGCTCCAGCGCGACGAACACCGCCGCCTGCAGCAGCGCCGCCGCGAGCAGGGCGCTGGTGGCCAGCACCCACGCGACGAGCGCCGGGGAGACGTCGGCGTACTTCTCGCCGAAGAAGACCCGCATCGCCCAGGGGCCGAGCAGCCAGCCGGCGGCGCCGAGCACCGCGGCCGCGGCGGCCGCGCCGGCGGCGAGCCGCCCCTGCAGGGCACCCAGCCGCGCGACCTTCCCGTCGTGCAGGGCCCGGACGGCGAGCGGCACCGCGAGGGCCTGGAGCGGCGACACGAGGACCAGCGGGATCCGCGACACCGTGACCACCCCGAACAGGTCGGCCAGCCCGGCCGGCGAGCCGATCACCGCGGTGACCAGCGTGGGGAACGCGGTGAGCACCAGCGACGACAGCCCGTTGGCCAGCGCCAGCGCGCCGACCCGGCCGCCCGCCGCCCGCCAGGGCTCGTGGCCCGCCCCCCAGTCGACCGAGCGGGCCAGCGCCGGGGCGAGCGGCAGCCAGCCGAAGCACCCCACCACGATGCAGGCGACGGCCAGCGGCAGCGACGGGGCCACGCCGCCGAAGAACAGCGCCCCGGCGAGCACGACCCGCAGGCCCGCCTCCGCGACGAGCACCGCCACGTACCGCCCGGTCTGCCGCCCGCCCAGGAACACCCCGCGTGCCAGGAACTGCCCGGTGAACCCGGCCAGCGCCAAGAACGCCAGCAGCGTGATCGCCGCCGACCCGCGCAGGGTCGCCTGCCCGATCGGCAGCACCGCCACCACGCCGAGGACCGCCACGCAGACCCCGAGCGCGATCGCGGCCAGTTGGGCGACCGAGCCGGGCGTGCGGCGTCCGGCCAGGACCGCGGCGGTCGCCTGGCGCGCGATCTCCTGCTCGATCGCCGAGATGACCGACCCGAACCCGAACACCAGCCCCCACAGGGTCAGGAAAGCGGCGTTGTCGTCGCGTCCGAGCCAGCGACCCATCAGTCCGAGCAGCACGAACCCCAGTCCGCTGGCACCGATGAGCGCGATCCCGATCGCGCCCGCCTGCCCCGCCACCGACGCGGACGCCGCGGGTGCGGGCCCGTCCGGAGCGAGGGCGTCCGGCTCGGTGGTCACCGCCGCAGGGCCATCGCCAGGCCGCGCAGGAAGCCGGCCCCGAACACCGCCGCGAACGGCGGCAGCAGGGCGGCCACCGCGGCGCTCTCGCGGGGCGTCC